>JAFGCX010000020.1 GCA_016932415.1 Candidatus Krumholzibacteriota bacterium | reverse complement strand
TTAGCTTCTAATCCATCCTTGAAATTCACGCCTTCAACGATTTTGCTGAGCAGTTTATAACTGTTTATCTTTCTCCAGCGTTTCTCTCCTTCCAGCCAGACCATGAGTTAAAAATTCCTCACTTTTATGCTTCTCAGCATACTCTTCAGGCGTCAGATATCCCAGGGATTTATGCGGCCTCATCGCCGGTGATTTCGAACAGACGAAAAAAATGGTGCTGTTGAGATGATCCCGGATCGAACGGCGCGTCAGATATCTGGCTCCACACTGTAAATTAAAATATCATACATTCAGGGGATTGTAAGCTGTTAAAAACCGGCCACCAGGTTCCTGAACACCTGGTGGCCGGTTTTGCAGCCGATAACAGAAAAGCTACGATTATTTAAGAAGAACGAGTTTTTTCGTCTCCATGAATCCTGGTGCCGACAGTTTATAAAAGTAAATGCCGCTCGCCACTTTCGAGCCGCTTTCGCTTCTGCCATCCCATATAGCTTCGTAATGCCCCGCGCCCATCTCGCGATCGACGAGAGATCGAACTAGTCGGCCGCTGATATCGTAAACAATAAGGGTCACGCGACCGGGCAAGGCGATCTCGTACCTGAGCGTCGTCGATGGGTTGAACGGATTGGGGCTCGCCCCGTACAGACAGGTCTTTGTCACCGTAAGCAAGTTATGGCTGCCAGGATCGATCCCGGGGGTCGGCCCGACAAAAAGTATACAGTCTGTCGCCTCGAACGGTGTGCCGTCATACAAGTTACCCTTCATGACTAGTACCGCGTTCTGGCCAGCCTCAGGCAGGCCTGAACAAAGCATCGCTTCCGCTATCTTCTGCTTGCTGAACTTTAAGACGAGGTCATCATACCCATCGGGACCGGTTACGGCACAACCGCATTCAGATCCCATATCAAGAGGCGCCGATACATCCTCGTAAGCGCATCCCTGTTTCAGGGGCTTGACCTCTTCCAGAGTGACTGTTTCGAGGTCGATGTCGCGTACGTTGAAATTCTCGTTTCCGATGATCGCCACCGGGAGCACTCCTCCCTTATGAGGATTCCCGCTGGTGAGAAAATCAAAGACTTTCATGTTGAACGGGTTCGGGCAGGATCCAGGTTTAATGTCGAGGTTAGCCATTATCATGGGTCGTTCGAGGATCCAGTGCACCTGCGTCTCTCGTCCGCTTTCGCCCGTCGTCGGATCGTGGTCGATATCGAACCAGAGGCCGTCGTAGAACCTCTGACACCTGGCCGCGTTGTCGAGGAGTTCGTCGAATGTGGCTCCACAGACGAATCCAATATCATATTCAATCGATTCGCCGATGCCCAGCTCGAAATCTCCCGTGTTGATCAGCCCACGAACGTCGCTGGGCGTCCCTGAACTGCTGGTTATGGAAGAACTGGACATGAGCTCATACCGCTGAAAATCGTTATTCGGATCCCCGCCATTCTCGAACGGTTTATCTCCACTGAACTCATGGAAAGATGTGATTTTGACGGTCGAGGGAGCCGTTATACCATCGGCGCTTATAGTGTGTCCGAGGAGCATTATTGCCATATAGCTCACAATCTCCCCGTTTTTTTTGTTGCAAAGATAAACCATCTGGATCGAAGCCGGGCCAAGCTCGGTTTCTTTTGTTCCTTCCCAGTATGCGAACAGGTCTTCCCACGGGGTTTCGTCCTCTGCGGACCCTGAATCAAAGTCGAGCAGGAACCCCGTATAAATCCCTTTAAGATTATCCAGGCCTGTATTCGTGATCGTGAAAGAGGCTCCGACGAAATCGTCGAAACGAGGATCGGTCCACTGGTAGCTCTCCTGCCTTACCTTCAAACCCATAGGTTGGTGTTCCGGATATTCGGTCGCAGCATCCGGCTGGTCGTCTGTGTACCAGGAGCTGAACATCTGCTGCGAGATCGCAGCGAAGTCCTCGTCTATCATCCCGTCGCCATCGTTGTCGTGTCCGTCAAGCGGATCCTCGTCTATCATTCCATCGCAGTCGTCGTCGGCGCCTGGCCAGGGGAGTCTATTTCCCCCCACCGTTCCCTCGAACGTTTCGTAGATGCGGTCGATGGGATCAGAGGTCGGACGAAATTCATTCTCGAAGGCGCTGGTCGACACGAGGTATGTTGGCCAGGTTTCGCCTGTATCCTTGAAACCCCCGACCCAGAGCCCGGCGATGTTGAGGTGCTCGACCCCGCTTCCCGCCGGCCATTCCGCCGAAGGGTAGAGGCTTATCGGCGTGTCATAACGCGGATATGAACCGAAGGCGCCCCAGTTTCCGGTGTGCATGTGCAGCTGACCAACATCGTGTACTCCACTTCCGTCCAGTACTACAATGCGTAAGGGATCGCGCTCCTTGTTTCCGTCAAGCGTAGGGACGATGTTCTGATGACCTCCGCTATTTTCCTGGAACGGTGTCACATGCTCTCGCGCTGACGACTGCGCAATGCACAGCACCCCTATGGTGACAGTCAGGAATACTAGCAGGGATTTAGGGAGTGAAAACTGGAATACCACAACCTTCTCCTTTCAGTCGGTGACCTCGAAAGCACAGCACCATGGCTGGGCTGCCTATGGTCAAACCTCGTACGGCAGACAGGTGGGGATTTGGATGTTAAAAAGATTTTATCTAATCACCTTGTTCAAGTATAACAAATTATAACATGGAACGCAAACGTGTTGCAAGACTGCCGGGGCTGACCTGATACTATAACCGCCACATGTGAACTTCCACTCAGTGGATTAAAATGAGTTTAGAACTCATTTGATTCCCTTAGAGAAGAAGGAGCATGATGTGGCATGTTGGTGTTGATTTAGGCCGCAAGGATCTATATATCGCTGCTGTTCATGACAACGGGAGCGTTCGCGATCCTATAACCATTTGTTGCAGCGATTGCGATAAGATTGGACCTCAACGCCGAGATAAAGGCGCGTAGAATTAGAAATAGCATCTGATTTATATAATGTTTGAATCAGAGTAAGTGCAAGCGCTGTAAGTCGGATTGAATAAATAGAAGGGACAGGTTATGTAATCAAGGACTGTCCCTTCCTCAAAGATACAAAAGAGAAGATTATAAGCGGGGCGACAGGCAGATAGAGGCGCAGCTCGCCGATATATCCGACTACAGGTATCACCAGTGCCAGCGCGGCGGTTACACTCATTGCCTCGATGACTCCGCGGAACTCGTTCTCGCGACCACGCACAGTCACTCTGATCGTACGCCATGTGAGGATGATTACGGTTATCGACAGGGCAAGCGCGAGCCACGCTTCATTGTTTCCGCCCAGTAGTATGCGCCAGTTGGCAGTCGGGCGGAAGTGATTGCCCCCGACATGAGGAAGCCCGGTTCGGCCCATGTACGGCAGTCGCCAGGCGAGGGTCACGATTACCCCGGCGATTCCCATCAGGCCTGCAGTCAACATGGTCCTCCTGTCTCTGTCAAGAAACCCCCGGATCAAGAACCAGAGAGGGACAAACAGCGCCGTCTCCCTGTTGAATATCATTATAAGAAAGACCGGAACCATTTGACTGATCGACAACCGGCGGAAGATAGCGTAAGCGAACCAGGTGAAGAAAAGTACGTCGTACAGATCCCATATCATAAGCCAGTAATCGTCCTGCAGTAGAACGAAACTGACGCAGAGGACGACGGCCGCGCCGAGGCTCTGCTTTATCGACCATCCAAGCCGCCGGCCGAGCAGATATCCCAGCCATGGGAGCGCCACGCAGGCCGCGTATACGATCAGGCTTAATGTAACCTCAGAGGATCCGAAGATCCTGTCCAGCATCGTGAAGGTCCATGGCCCGAGGCGACGGTTAGCGAAAGCGGGGCTGTAAGGTTCACCGGCAAGTATGCAGCGGAAATCCGCCGCGAAGATCTGGTACCGGCTGTAATGGATGGTGTTTACGATCCAGGCGCTGAGCGCCCCTGTTATCGTCAGCAGAACGCCCCCCGCCAATGCAGCAAGACTACTGGTTAGCCGCTTCACTCACCCCTCCTTGCTCGAACCAGTGAAGGTCGGCAGTGAGAGCGGCGCGTACTTCTCTGTACCTCGCTTCCTCGATCTCCGAGGGAGAGGGGCGAAGCCACTGAAGTGATGGAGAGTATGAAGTGCTGCCATCCTTGTCGGGAGGGATCTCGCCCCGCTCGATCAGCCTGTATCGCCAGAAACAATCATCGTCCGCGGAGGCGAGGCGGTTAAGGTCGTCGATCGTCGCTATGCCTTCGATATCTTCTGCCAGTACGCCAAGGATTCCGTCGCTCGAAAGGCCATAGACCGGTACCGGCCGCACTCCACACGCGCCGAGCTCGCTTACTATCCTTCGACGCCAGCTCCTCGTCTCCTCTTCAGCATCGGCGAGGCAGGCGATTGTCCGCGCTTCTGTCTCGTCTACTATTTCCATAAGTATATCCCTGATGCTGCGGCGCGGGTTATTACCGTACAGCCATCCATATTTCAGCTTTTTGCCCATGAGGGCGAACCTGTTGCCTGAAGAGCCGACAGATGGCAGGGCGCTGGACCGGGCGTCGAGCTTCGCCAGATTTTCGGATATCCTCTCCATTACGAGAGCAAGATCGCCCGAGGCAAGGTAGACATCCATCGATGTCCTGTTTGAGAGGACAGCCGCCGCCTGAGAGGCCAGTACCCGCGTCTCTTCGCTGAGAAGGACATCGGGATCGTTCATCCTGCGCTCTAGAAACTCCTCGATCTCCGCGACGAAGGAGTCGTCGAAGATCGGCTTCAGGTAATCTAACGCCTGGTGAAGACGCTTTAGAGCCTTAAGCGGCAGTCCCATGGCGAGCTGCACCTCGACCTGTTCTACAAGGTCGCCGCCCACGCTTATCCTGTAGGAGGTGAACAGTTCGGGGTCCTTGCGGACCTGCGTCTCGACATACTCACGGGACCGTTCACCTCCCGGCGCAATAAAAATAAAGTATCGGTCCAGCCCTATCATGCGGCCCGAATAGGGGTGCAGACACATCACCGGGACTTCACGCCTGGAACGCCACCCGGAAGATCTCCCTTTATCGGCAAGATCGACGTAGAAGGAAAGGCCCACGCTGATTTCACGGATCCCGGGAAACATATCCTCTGTATATCTGATCTGGTTGGAGTGTGAACTTGGCATCAGGTGTGTCCACAGCGTCAGTGTGCCTGCGGGTACGCTTGACGGAACGATCGTTCCGGACCTGCTCTCGAACATCATGTAATGGACCCGATCCTTCCACAGGCTTTTGAAGGATTCGGCGAGATGCTTCCGATGAAACTTTCTCGACCTGAGTCTTCCCTTTCTCATATACGAGAACCAGGTCGGGACAAGTTCGGGGCCGCGGTCATGGATCATTACGTCGAGATAGGAATTGAGAAATTCTTCGATCCTTTTCAATAGGGCATCGGCCGCCGCTTCAGAGTCCCTTCCAGTGACATCGAGTTCGCCGAGATGGATCTTCAGGCTGTAATCGAGGTCGTTCCCTACAGTATTCAGGCGCAGAAAACCCGAACCGTACCCACCCTGGAAAACATATCGGAAATCATGGCCCCTCGCCCGGCTTACTGTCAGAATGTCGTTTAAGCGGATGTTTAAGGACCGTACAACATCATCGAGATATGGGAAGCAGAGATCGCTGGTGGCGGGATGGATCGACAGGAGACTGATGTCAGGCTTTCCGCCGGAGGGAGAATCGACCAGCAGTATTTCTTTGACGTCTTTGTATGAAGGCCTCAGTTTCAAGCGGGACGAAACGAGGGAGACCATCCGGACGACCAGCACCACCAGGATACAGACAAGAAGGATCCGCAATGTAATGGTCGATAGCCGTTTCAGGCTGATCATGAGACAAACTCCCTCTTTTCAGTCATTTCTACCGGATTTACCTGTCCACTGTCCATAGTGTTTCGACTATTGGTCCGCATCGCGATGAAAAGAATCACCATGCCTGTCGCGAAAACAACCCATCCAAGCGCTGACGGCCCGAAGGAATCCATCAGCATCCCGGTCCCGAAGATTCCGAGGCCCGATCCGACTCCTCCAGCCAGTGAGCACCATGCCAGAACGCCGGTATTATCCTCGCGCCTGGAGGTCCAGAATGCCATACCGAGGTCGCGAATGGCCATCAGTCCTCCTCCCAGAAGGAAAGAAGAGGCGACCAGAAGCCCGATCAGGTTCTGGGTCCGGAGCAGGACGATCGATGCTCCTACTACCGAGGTGGCGGTTATGGCGAGAGTGCTCCGGTGTCCGAATGTGTCACCGATCTTCCCGAGGGGAATAGCAAGAAGGAGGGCTCCCAGGAATGAAGAAGAAAGCAGCATCGCACCGGTCTCCGGCCGCAATCCTATCTCGATCGCGTGTATGGGAAGAAAAGTCACGAGAGCATTGCGGCACGCCCCGACACAGAATACAAGTATCAATAGCCACGCGGCTGCCAGCGGGAAGACACGGGACGTGAACATTCCGGTATTATCATGTTGACCGGTCCCGGTGCTGGGGATATTACCCGAACAAGCCAGTGGTATTGCCAATCCGAGAATGGCAGCTACAATGAAAAAGGAAAGGTTGCCCTCGATACCTATGAATCCCAGTGCCGATGTTCCGAGCGCTTTCGTTCCACTGGCCGAAGCGGTGATGACAGCCAGAACGGTCGCGTGATTGCGGTTGCCGTTTATCCTGAGTATTCCCGCGATACAAGTCAGATGAATAAGCATCGTCATGCAGCCCATCAGGAAGCGAGCCACGACAGCGACTGATGTCTTATGGATAAACGGGGAGGTAATGACAAGGGAGAAGAATACGAATAGAGATATTATGAGCAGCCTGCGGGAACTGATCCTCCTGAGCAGAGGGAGCAGGGCCATTGCTGCGACAAGAGCGCCGGCTTCCCACATCATGGCGACCTTGCCGATATATCCGTTGTTGATGCCGACGAGTTTCATGTGCAGGTCGAGCAGGGGCCGGATCATGGAGGAGGCGCAGAAAACGAGCAGCATTATGGCAAGGATACGGGCAGCGTAAGCCGTATTCCTGTTCACAACGAAACCCCGTATTTTCGATGAATCGATCATAACTCTTCTGGTGCCGGACCGCCTTTCTGTATCATCATGCTCCAGATATGTTTCAGTGGTTTGTAGCCCGGCTGGCCGCGGGCGACGCGCAAGGCCCGATCGGTTTCGAGCAGGGTTCTTAATCGTTCCTTTTCAGGCACCGATACCAATTCCTTAGTATCCATGATCCTCAAGTCGAACCGGTGCTTCGGACGATGCGTGCCGGAGCGAAGCTTGAAGAAATAAAGAAAGGGCAGGCTGGCAACCGGCAGGCTGCACCCGTTGATTATCAGTTCCTGCCTGGAGCCGAAAAAGAGGTCCCCCGGAAACGGGAGATGATTGCGCGTCAGGAGCACAGCGTCTCTGGCGCGCTCATGCAGATGTACATCGAATCGCGTCAGATGCTCCGGTTCCCAGACCGGCCTCCCCTTACGGTTGACTTTGATCGCTGTCAGCCTCTTGACCCTCTCACTGGACAGGACCTCGTTCGCGCTGGTGCGGTGCACGATATCGACCGGCGTGTATTCCAATCCGTGAAAAGGATTCCTGGAGAAAAGTGCGAAGCCGCATTCTATGAGCCTGCGCTCAAAGGCTTTCAGATCATCAATGAAGATCCCGACATCCACATCGCCGTGCTGGCGCCTAAAACCACCGGTGTGCGCCGCAACGGCCATGCCGCCGTCGAGCTGCCAGTCGATGCGGTCCCGCGGCAACAGCCCGGCGAGTTCGGCCAGCCGGATCGCGTACAGCCTTACCATGGTTCCGGTTGGAGCCACGACCGGTCTGCGCCTTCGCAGAGTCATCGCATAATAATCATACGGAGTGCGCACAAGATGATACTGATCTCTGAATTTCAAACCCGGCTGTCTCGCCCCCCCATAAACAGGTAATAGAATTAAAAAAGTACAGTCTAATCCAGAAAGCTTCCCGTGTCAATAAGAGACCCGATATCAGCCCAGCAGATAGTTATAAGCGCTGAGATATGTCTCCACTATGCTATCGAAGGTATGGCGTTCCAGTGAGCGGCAGCGGGCCCGCTCGAGAAGAGCCGCCATATCGGCCGGGGTCATCGATAACACGGAAACGATCCTGGCCGTAAGGGCTACCGGATCCTCCGGAGGGACGAGGAATCCCGTCTCCCCGTCTGTAATGACATCGGGGATGCCTGCGGCCCTGGCTCCTATCACGGGAACGCGGAGCGCCATCGCCTGGGGGATGACCTGCGGTACTCCGTCGGCTTTGCGCGATGGCACGATGAGCAGGTCCATGCTCCCGATAATATCCTCGATGTCATCACGGTAGCCAAGAAAGTGGATCCTGCCCGGAGAGGCGGAAGTCAGAGACGCCCGGTCCTCGTCCGAGACGGTACCAGCTATGACGAGATGCAGCCCGGCACCGGCAGAATCGTCCGGAAGGCGGGAAAAAGCATCGACCAGTATATCTATTCCTTTCGTGGGACGGACCATGCATACCGCCCCGATGATCCGTGCTCCCGTCGCCAATCCCAGTTCACGATGCAGAAGTTCCCTGTCGACCCTGTCCGGGTCGAACCTGTCCTGGTCGAATCCCCCCGCTGTATCAAAAACCTTATCTTCCCGGATTATTCCGCTCGATGTAAGTATCCGGCCGATGGTCGCGCCCGACACTGTGAATGCGTCCGCGAGTTGCGTATAGGCGAAATTTCTTATGGCAGGTTTTTTGAGCGGCCAGCTCGAATGACGGCCACGCACGATAGGAAGGCCAAGGATGCGGCCGGCCACCCCGAACACCCACGCGTCGTAGCTCGAATGGGTATGGATGATATCGGGACGGATCTGTTTCAGCAGGCGAATTGCCCGTAGAAGCGATCCCGGGTGAAACTTGGAGCGATTGAAACGGAAGGGGTGATACCAGTCCTCTCCCAGGAGGTCGGCATCGAGAGGGCCTGGCGACCGGCCCGCTACATGGCAGGACCAGCCGTTAATGGAGTTCAGCCGGCGCGCTTCCTGGGCGAGCCGTATCGTCTGTCCTCCCGGACCGAGCCGCAGCGATTCCGTATGCAGGACTACAGGCATGAAGGGGAGGATAGCCCAATGCCGTTCTGTTTTCCAGTGATAAACGATCCGGGCCTTTTGTCTTTCCTCCGAACCCGGAGTATTGTAGACTTCAGTCGTGATGACAATCGATCCTCGCATAATGGACAGGGCTCGTGAACTGGAGCGATTCCTCCGTGACAAGTACAGTGGAGATCTCTTTCTTACGGGGTCCCTGGTGACCGGCCTCAATGTTCCTGGCAGTGTCGATTTCGATTTTGTTCTGCCGGCCGAAAATCCGCAGAGGTTCCATGAGTTGAAAGATGCTCTCGAGCGGGATTTCAAGCCGATGTCGATCAACCGCGAGACGTCGGATTTTGCTGTCTTCCAGGGCGCCGCGTTGAACGAGAAGATCGACATCGCCCTGCTGCCGGTCCACAAGGCACAGATGATCCGCGAGCGGCAGGTGATCGTGCAAAAATCCCTGAGCGAGGAAGAAAAACGACGGATCATCTCGAGGAAGAAACGTCTCAGAAACCTTCCGATCCTTTCGCGCAGGATCTACAACTGGTACAAGCGGCGACTGTGGAAGAGGCTAGGTATGCCCCGATTCTACCGCGTTGATATGGTCTGGCCGGATGACGGTGTTAGCTGGCCCGACTGACGAGGAAGATGGTGCTGCTGCGCTGGCGGTCTCTGTGACGCCGGATGGCTGGTATCTGTTCTTCGGCGCTCTCATGAATGGAAATATTTCTTGTTACTCACAGGTTTCTACTTTAGGCTCATTTCCAACCTTTTGCAGTACGACCCTGAACTGAAAGCTTATTATCACGGCATGAGAGAACGCGGAAAACACTAAAACGTGGCCATCTGCGCAACGGCGGCAAGGTTGCTGGAAAGAGCTTATCGAGTACTCTCAAAGGGAGGTGTAAATGAAATGGAGAGCCTGGGCCAAAAGATATGTTCGGGATAATATCCCAGATCTTTAATCCGGCCTTTTGGCTCTCCTGAATCTATTGTAGTAGGTGCGATTGCTCATGTCAATGGACATCAGCATCGTGATGGAGTATAATCGTCTCGTCCTCGAAGGACTCGATATCGATGGTTTTTACTCAAAAGACACTTAAGATACTAGTACTTGTTCTTAACCACGATACAGTGTCAACAGATTTTTCAAATCCCTTCAATTTTCCTAAAAATGCAGGTTATAGGAAGTAACCCTTGATTCTCCCTGCCATTGTAAAAAAATCCATCCCGGCGATAATAGAAGATTGTTCTGGATTCTTGGGACCGGTAGCAACAGACATACCTAATTGCCGCCGGACGGTAGGAGACCTCCTTAATTCGACAAATCGGGCCATGGAGGAAAGTGCCGTATAACATTTCATAATTGAAGAGGATGGTTTTTCCCCACTAAATCTCCGACAGTAGAATACGATTTGAATGATCTTCGTCCGTACCGGGGATTGAAAAGGTGAATTAATAAACAGGGACGGGTTGACTTATGTGATTATAAGTACTACAATTGCATTATAGAGTATCGGGGGGTCTTATGAATATTCTCGTTTCCGGATGTTGCGGGCATATTGGTTGTCATCTGTGCGCGTTACTTCTTTCAAAAGGTAATTCGATTATAGGGATCGATAACCTCAGTACGGGTCACCCTGAAAATAAAACTCTCCTGCTTGAGCAGTTAAATCTGCGATTCATCGAACATGATATTTGTCAAACGCTCTCAATAGATGAGCATATTGATCAGATATATCATCTTGCCTCAAGAGCGAGTCCAAGGCATTATTATGAGGCTCCATTGGAAACAGCAATGGCCAATTCAATTGGCACTTTGAAGATGCTGGAACTTGCCAAAGAAAAAAATGCAAGGATTCTGTTCGCATCGACCTCGGAGATTTACGGGAATCCTGAGATGCATCCGCAGAATGAAAGTTATATTGGTGCAGTATCACCTGTTGGAATGAGAAGCTGCTATTCAGAATCAAAGAGATTCGGCGAGACGTTAATGACCATTTACTCCAGAAGCGCAGTCGCTGACACAAGGATAGCCAGATTATTCAATACATACGGACCTAATATGGCTTTCAATGATGGCCGGGTCATTCCCAATCTTATCATCAATTCCCTGAATAATGAGTCCATCACCGTGCATGGCAAAGGAATGCAAACAAGATCGTTTTGTTATGTTTCCGATACCGTGAGGGGTTTGTACAAACTCATGGAAAGTGATTATAATAAACCTGTCAATATTGGCAATAGCCAGGAAATACGGATTCTTGAGCTCGCGAATATAATTAAAAAACTATGCGATAGTGATGCTGCAATAGAATTTATGGAAAGATTCGAAGATGATCCTGATAAACGTTGCCCGGATATTTCTATAGCGGAAAAATACCTGGGGTGGAAACCGAAGGTCGGACTGGAGGAAGGTCTGCGATTGACGATTTCCTGGTTTAAGGAAAATATGATGATTCCATAGCTTCGGAGTACCTCAGGCACCGGATAGGTCAGAAACCTGAATTTGTCGAAAACGGCAATGTTCCAGAGAATTGATATAATAGCTGACAGCAGGTTGTAATAGTCGAATTCTGGAGTGTAGTTTCGAAAATACGCCGATGAAAAAAAATAATATATGGTTAATATGTGGCCTCGCGGCAGTTTCACTCGCGGTATATTCGAACAGCCTGAAAAATGGTTTTACGTATGATGACCTCAAATCTATCATAAATAATGAAAATATCAGAAACTGGAGGATGCTGTTTTCTAACATGCCAGGCTTTCGTCCCATAAGCATAATCACATTCGGTATTGATTACAGCATTTGGAAACTCAATCCATTCGGATATCATTTGACGAATGTACTGCTCTTTATCGTGTGCGTTCTATTATGTTACAAGACTTCAATGTTGGTCACTAGCAGATCATCAGTGGCATTTCTCGCTGCGTTACTGTTTATTCTGCAACCCGTACATACAGAAGTCGTAAACAATGCGTCGAATAGAGCAGACCTCCTTGCGACTGTATTTTTACTGTCTTCATTCATATTATATATAAAGGGAAATCGCTCGAATGCAGGTCTTTTGTTGTCGCTCGTGTTTTTTGCCATTTCATTGATGACAAAGGAAGCGGTTGGCATTGTGCTCCCGTTTTTGATTATTGGATATGATTTCTACTTTACCTTACAGGGCAGCATAAAACATCATATAAGAAAAATGATAAAGTTCTATGCTCTCTATCTACTGGTTATCGCGATATTTCTTTTTGGGATGGAGATATCATCCACTTACAGGCTTCCAAGATATATTGGTGAAGTAACCAATAAAATGAATATTGAAACAATAGCTACCGGAAAGCATCAATTTGGAAAATCAAGTATTCCTTTCATCACAATGACGAGGTACATGTCTCTTTATACGGTGCCAATTAATCTTTCAGCGATCTATCCTTACCCGGATATAACATCAATTGAAACATACAAAGTGATAAGATCCATTATTGTATGCGCGATATTTATTGGGTTATTAATTATCGGATTCAGGTATTTTAAAGATATATCCTTCGGATTGTACTGGTTTTTAATCGGTCTTTTACCATTTTTGCACATTTTCCATATTGTGCCTCATTATATGGCTGATAGATACTTGTTCGCACCCTCATACGGGACCTGTCTTGTATCGGCTTTATTGATTGATCGGATATATGTTCAAGCAATTAAATCAAAAAATAGCATTATCGTTAAAAATGTATTTTACTCACTGTTGCTGGCGTTGTTTGTATTTTATTCGATCCTGATAATTCAACGTAACAAGGATTGGAAGTCGAATTACACTTTATGGTCAAAAACAGTATTCCTTTATCCGGAATCGGTTGATGCTCACGTCAATCTGGGATACGCGTGCGAAAGCCAGGGTCTGTTCGATAAGGCGCTAGATGAGTATAAAGCTGCGTTAACTATTTGTGATGCTGTGAGTGAAAGAATTGCGCTCGAATTTGACAGGTCGGATAATATGGATATAAATGAGAACAATCAAATCAAACCAAGATATTTGTCGGATAAATACGCCCTTCTTCACTATAACCTTGGATCGTTGTACGGAAGAAAAAAATATTACGAATTGGCACAAACCGAACTCTGTAAAGCTATTGAATATGATACTTCTTACTTTATGGCTTACTATAATCTTGGTGTAGTGAGGTTGTGTATGGGGTCTGTCGAAGAAGGCATAGGCGATATAAAAAAAGCCGTACAAATTAATCCGCGTCTCGACATCGCGCATTATACTTTAGCATTGCAATATCAGGAAATGAAACTATATAGAGAAGCAATGCGGGAATATTACGAGGCTGTAAGGATTGATCCAAAATACAAGGAATATGAATATAGAGTGAGATTCAGAAAGTGATAATTAATTACAGGATCTTTTGTTTACATGGAAGAACAGGTGGTACGACGGTAATTGAGCATTATCAGTCATAATAATGGTACAAACGGGTGAAATAATCAAGCTGTTGAAAAGTGCATCGCTTCATTGGTCCAATTCCGTTTTGAAACTCGATTCGCCAATGCCTTTTAATTACACATTGTCGGTAACGAACCGATGTAATTCCAGATGCAAGACCTGTAACATATGGGCAAAGGATTCTGATCGAGAACTTGATATTGATGAATGGTTGAAGATAATCAACTCAATCGGTGAATCCGCCCGCTGGATAACGTTCAGTGGGGGAGAGCCATCCCTTTATGAAGATTTAAGTGAATTGATAGGAGCATCGGTAAAAAGATGCAAAGCTTCCGTTATAAATATGCCTACCAACGGCCTCTTACCTGAAAAAATTGTCTTATGCGTCGAGAAATGCAATAAATATTTCAGATCGTCTGCATCTCAAATGATGGTTAATGTTTCCATAGATGGTTTGGAAGAATTAAACGACGATATCAGGGGGCGTCCAGACGCGTACGTGCTGGCACTGGAAACAATCAGGCGATTGCAGGAGTTGAAATACCCATGGTTGAAGACTTCCGTGCATTCAGTGATATCAAAATATAACATAAAATATTTGGAGCAATTGATACAACAGATAGCTCAATTAAAAATCGATGGTCACATATTTGAGATCGCTGAAAAAAGGAAAGAGTTGGACACTCTGGGGACTTCCCTGCTTCCGGATAATTACTCCTTGAAGGAGATAATAAGTCGCATAAAACCTGAGTATGATCGCGATGGAAAAAATATGCTTCTCATGTTCCGTTCTGTAGTTCGAGAAGAATATTATAAGCATTTAAACCGATGGTTAGATTCTGAAAATATGAATAACAGATGTCTTGCGGGAAGGGCGTCCGTGCAAATTTGTCCGAACGGAGATGTATGGAATTGCTGTATACAAGGTGATAAAATGGCAAATATAGCAGATCATGACTATGATTTTAATAAATTGTGGAATTCTGAAGCGGCCAGAATGAAGCAAAGATCATATTTGCGTAAAGATTGCGCATGCCCTCTTGTGAACGTGTTTTATTCAAACCTGCTGTGTGATCCGGTTCAATATTCTAAAGTTGTTATTAAAACATTATATTATTTGATGCGTCGGTGATTTTATGTCTATTGATATGCGGCAGTTTAATGGTTTGGTCAGTATAGGGGTATTCGCGTACAACGAAGAAATATTCATTAAAAGAATGCTGGATTCTCTCGTCAAACAAAGGGGATTCAATACCATTGTAAAAGAGGTACTCGTATTCACCGGTGGCAGTGACGATGAAACAAATGCGATAGTTGGTAAATATGTCGATATTGACAACAGAATTACACTACATGTCACTCAGGGCAGGAGGGGAAAAGCGTACGATATAAATCAATTTGTTATACGCGCCAGTGGAGAATACCTTGTAATGAACAATGGTGATACATTGCTCGATCCGGATTCCCTTTTAGAATTGATTGCACCATTCTCGAATCCTGAAATTGGCATGACTGGCGGAAGATCGATTCCCCTTAACGATTATAAAGAATTCATGGGCAAGGTTTCTTTCTGGCTATGGCAGCTTCATCACCAGGTATGTCTTATTAATCCTAAAATGGGCGAAATAGTGTCCTGGAGAGCATCAATCGTAAAAGGGTTGGACGTGAAAACCTCTGTCGACGAAGCTTTGATTGAATGCACGGTTAAAGATAATGGGTATAAAGTCGAATATGCACCCAAAGCGATAGTATATAATTACGGTCCCAAGAAAGTATCTGATTTTATAAAACAGAGAAGACGAATATTTTGCGGGCATTTCAAATTGAAACATGAATGCAGGTACTCTGTTTCGACGATATCACTGAAAAGAATATTGAAAGCATCCTGGAGATCCGGTATTATGAAGCACCTTTGCGTGTTCTGCGGGATTGCCACTCTTGAAATTATAGCAAGACTCGCGGGTGTTATTGATTATTTATTACATCGTGACCATAGTATCTGGAATATTGCCGCTACGACAAAATCATTCGATGATGAAGAAGCGACGTTTGATGATCATGGCAAGCGTGACGAAGAATAATCAGGGATATTCGCAATAAAAACGCCAGTCTGTAATTATATAATATTTCTGGCTTTGTGGAATAGAGTGGAAAATATTCGAAATAAGCGTATATCTATTGAAAAAGAATAGATGGAATATTTCAATCTTAGCTTGGCTATAATCACGAAAAACAAATATGGAAATGTCCA
The DNA here is from genome assembly GCA_016932415.1 of Candidatus Krumholzibacteriota bacterium. Lineage (NCBI taxonomy): Bacteria > Candidatus Krumholzibacteriota > Candidatus Krumholzibacteriota bacterium. The sequence continues at coordinate 317,517 of JAFGCX010000020.1, read as the reverse complement.
TATCTTGAATTTAAATAATGCCTTGCGTATTTCATTCCCGTTGTACACGCTTCCAAGATTGTGATAAAACGCCACATTCATTCTGTACTTATCACTTGTGTATCCTTCCAGGAACATTCGCTGGTATTCCTCGCTTTTCCAGTCACGCAAGGATTCGGGAGCTGTGATCTCTTTTCTTTCGACAAGTGTTTCATACAATTCACATCCGGGTACCAAAAAATAGTTTGTTATTGAGATGAACGCCCGGGGGCATATTTCCTTGACCCTCTTTATGACTTCCATCGTAAGACGAGTATCTTCGCGAGTTTCCCCCGGAATACCCGTAATGAATGAAAAATTGGGGATAATCGAATATTTGTGACACATTTCTGCCGCTTTCAAAATGTCGCCAACAAGAATGTCCTTTTTCAATAATTCAAGGATTCTCTGCGATCCTGATTCTGCTCCGATTGTTGTGGAAGCCCATCCTGCTTTACGCAACAGGATCAACAAGCTGTCATCAAGAATATTCCCAAAATAGTTAGCCCTGCATTCAGCAGACCATTTTACTACAAAATTACGGCGGACCATATTCCGGCAAATCGCTTCAACGCGAACTGGATCAACAAAGAAATTATCATCCATAAAAGAAAAGGATTTAAGATTATAGTTTTGAATCATATTTTCCAATTCTTCCACGACTTTGTCCGCGTTTTTCTTCCGATACCCTCTTTGCAAAATAGAATTATGGCAGAATACGCAACGGTAGGGGCAACCCCGGGAAGACTGGTAGGGGAGCCAGCTTTGTTCCATACCACTAAGAAGTGTTTTTTTTGTGTATTGACGAATGTCGACAAGATCATAGTTCACCGGGGTCGAGTTATCCAGATTCATGTATTCATCAGAATTATTACGAATAACTTCCCCGCCTGATTTATACAATAATCCGTTAATATTATTAAATGGCTGTTTTTCATGAATTGCCGTTAAAAGGCCGCGTAGCGCGTGTTCACCCTCTTCAACAATAACAAAATCTATTGAGTCATCTTCGCAGGTCTGTTTTGGATAAAATGTGGGATGAATTCCTCCCCATACCACGGGCATATCGGGATATTCTGCCTTGATCATATCGGAGATATCGATTCCGCTGGGAACTTCCGAAGTCATTGCGGTAATTCCCACAAGGCTTGCGTTTATACATTCTGATAATATCAGTTTTTTGTAATCCCTCTCCATCAAACAGTCGATAATCCTCAAATCGCAAATATCATTCAACGCGGAACCAAGACATAACAACGCCATGGGAGGGAATATGCTGTTCCGTGGATATGTGTAACGGCTAAGTGGATTCATGGGGCGTATAAGAACAACTTTTGGTTTCATCGAGATTCATCCATATCTGTCATTTTATAATTGAGTGAAAAGACAAAATACCATCCACTCGCCAGCCAGGAGGGAAGGGCATCGGCCATCTTTATGTCGAGGTTACCGAGAAACGCTGATTTCCTGTATACAGGGCCAAGGACTGTAAGCAGTGAGTCCATTTTGGCGTATTCGATCAGGTGCAGGTTGCAAGTCTCCATTATCTGGAGAAACCCGCGCATTGTAAAATATTGACAATGAACCGAGCCTATCCCCTGCTCGCATTGTTCTTTATTCATGACTTTGCGCAGCCACTTCCATTTCCGAAAATAATAGTTTGAGTGCCATTTCAATAAAACAGTATGAGGACTTATCCGTGTTTTGAATTCCTTGATACCATAACCATTCGGAATGGTCACGATAAGTATTGAACGATCATTCATCCTCGCCACAATACTACGAGTGAGGGCTTCAGGATCGTCGACATGTTCGAAGACTTCTGATGCGACGACGACGTCGTATTTTATCCGATCATTAAAGACGCAGGCATCAGCCTGGATAACGGACAAATTATCGAAGGAATACCCATCCATATTATTATTGATAAGATCAAGAGCATAACTGCTTATGTCAATCGCTTTGACCTGGCATCCAAGAGATGCCAGCGGCAGGGTTATTCCTCCCGAACCACATCCGAATTCCAGAATCTTCATTGAGTCAAAACCCAGGTTATTCGACGCACGATATCTCTGCAAAGTAGAATAAATATTTCTTAATTTCTTGATTTCCACGGGCATGGAATAGCATGTATGCGCGAGAAAATAACCAAGTGGGGTTTGACTGCTCATTGGCAACCTCAATCCAGACCAGATGCTTCCAGCAACAGTTTTTCCAGAATTCTGGCCAGACGCATTCGGGAAAACCTCTCAAGGAATCCTGCCGCACGATGCGGATAGTTATCGGAATACTTTATATTCATAATTGTTTTTATTGCGTTGGAGACTGACTCATGATCGTCAGGATCTGCAAATATGCCGAGTCCTGATTGTTCAAGGAGAGTTTTCATGGAACCATCGGTCAGAACTCCAAGAATAGGGCGATCCCAGTATAAATATTCAAAAAATTTACCGCCTATAGTGTAATCAAGCCCCCCAGAGACCTTCGCACTGGTAAGTAGGAAAGCGTCACTTTCAGCTTCGATCTTTAAACATTCTTCATGAGAGACATAAGGGATGATTTCAACAATTTCTTTTGTTCCGGTTTCAGTCAGCATGTTATCAAGCCAATACGGCGGTTTTCCGACGAAACGAACACGCAGATTATTAACTTCAGAAGGCCATTTATCGCGGAAACGGCGCAATCCGAGGAGGAAAAAATATGGAGACCGGTACAACCAGTCCTCAACCCGTTTTCGATAACGGATCCATTGGTGAGGCAGGCGCTTCCACCAGACTCTAAGCATCAATTCACGTTCGGATGGGATGTAATAGAAATGTCCGATATGAGTGATTCGAATTGTATCATCATTTATATTCCTGTGAAAGGATTGGTTCTTGAAATCTTCGTCATCATAACCATTATGAATCACGCGTATCTTGTCGACGTTCAGGAATGGATATTCCCTTATATAATCGATACGGCTCTGCTCAGTAGTCAATATGAAATATTTACAATACCGGATCGCTTCAAGTTCCTGTTTCCTGATAAAACGGTAATGAAAGTAAGAAGGAAAAGCGGAGTGAGACCACAGAGTCCAGGGATCCTGAAAGTCGTTGACAAGCGGGATACCCCTTTTATTGCATTCCCGTGAAGCGAGAACACACGCTCCGTACGGTGGGGAAGTACACCACACTACATCGGGACGCCAGCGTTCTCTATCGATTATTTGTGCGAAAGCATGCTCGAATCCGGGTTTCCAGAATCGGACAACCGGATCACCGAAAGAAAACAATCGTATCAAACCATGGGAAAACGGTTTATCAATGATATCCCAGTACCACGCTGGAAATCCGCTTGAAACACGATGTATCACCACACCAGAGGGCACTTCGTTTAATAAAGTCGGATCATATTTTTGATCAAACCAGTTTGCGTAATCTTCATCGCGAACGGTCAGGACACGGACTTCATGTCCGAAACTCGAAAGGTATTTGACCATTTTGACGGAGCGTTGAACGCTGCCTCCACCGAGGGGCGGGAATTCGAAAGCAATTACAAGTATTTTCATATTCATGTTTGAATTACGAGCGTCCTGTACAAATCAGCCAATTCATTGGCGTCTTCATCGATGGATCGCGGTAAAGAGGAATTATTCCTTAATCTGTCTATATATTCAGGATTATTATACAACAATGAAAGGCAGTCACGCAGCATATCAATGTTGCCAGGTTCATAAATCAGTCCGTTCACATCGTGTATGACATTTTCTTTTACGGCGCCTGTATCAGAAGCGACTACAGGGACTCCTGACGCAAGAGCTTCCAGTATGACCCACCCGAGTGTTTCATGCCATATGGATGAAAATATCAAAACATCGGTGTCTTTAAGTATACGAAAAACTCGTTCAGGCTTGTACATTCCCTTGAATGCAATGTTATCATTGGCCGACGATAAATCCTTCAATTCCATTTCGAACCCAGGATCACCCGTTCCCCAAATGGAAAGGGATGCCTGGGAATTATTTATGTTTTTGAAGGCTGTGATGATATCCGACACGCCTTTACTTGGTAAAAGCATGCCGAGATAAGTGAAACGTACGGGGCGTTGAACAGGTGTCCTGGATCCAACCTTGAATTGAGACAGATCGAGTCCCCATCTTCTTACAATGATATTATTTGATGGGATACCCCATTGCGCATAAATACGTTTCGTTGCATGCGATGGCGAAGTCAACAGATCGCAGCTCAGCATCATTTTAAAAGCGTAAGCCTTTCTTCTGGAAATATCCCCAGAAGTTATATGGATAGACGTATGAGGATCGTGAATTCTTGCATTAAGGGATTTTGGGAGAAAGAGGGATATTCTGTAAACCAATTGCCGAATTGCTGGATTGGTAAATAAATCGGAAATTTTATGCGGAAAGAAATAATGACTGCTGGGATCCAGACTGTAACAATCACTGCACTCTGCAGGTGATTGATCCGGAGCGCACAGCTTGAAATCGTTCTTGATCATTTTCAATCTTGGGCAGATGGGCCAATAGTCGTGCAATGAATGTAAACAGGCTATATTACGTTTTTTTACAATCTCGATGAATGAAAGCGATAATCCGATGAGGTGGTGAAAATGGACGATGTCCGGTTTCCAATAATCCAGGAAACGAATAAATACGTCGTCTGCACAGGGGTCTCTATATGTCTGTTCAAAATCGGTATAGGGAGTCCCGTAATACCTGTGAACAGGGATATTCTGGTAAATTTCGCCGGTTAATTTTGTTCCGCGTTTAGAAGTGCCTTCGCGGCAGAATACTGCGAGATCGAAACTCGGGCGCAGGGCCTGTATGATATTTGGAACATACGTGCATACTCCGCCTATCTTGTAAGGCGGATACTGATGAAGGACGTGCAATATTCTCATGCCGTATCTCCACCTTCATGCCGTTTTGCGATTGATTTAGCCATGTTATTCCTTCCGCATTTTGGAATATATTGTGTCTAACTGCTTTGCCATTTGCTCGAATGTATGGTTTGAAGCATATTGGCCGGCGGCCGAGGAGAGTTGATCTTTTATGCGTTCGTTCCCTGTTATTTCTTGTATGGCGGCAGCAACTGTCTCGGGATTCCGGTCTTTTACTAGTCGAAGGCATGGACTCTCATCAACGATGGCTCTGGTCATATATGTTGATATGGAAACGATCGGCCTCCGGTACGCGATGGCGAAACTCAGTGAGCCGCTGCCGTCCGCCTGGTCATAGAGGGCCAGAACGACATCAGACGCCATCAAAGCTTTTTCTACATCATTATCATCAAGGTATCCAGTTACTGAAATACGGCCCTCCAGCGCCAGATTTCGGGCTTCTGTATCTTTCGGGGACCAGCAGTCCGAAGCCATATTACTGTAAGATTCGCCGGCGATAAGAAGGTGGTAATCCTGTCCCAGAAATTTCATTGCCTTTACGGCAAGATCATAATTTTTACGCGAATAGGTAAAACCGAATATTGTGAGTACTATCTTGTTTTCAAGTCCAAACTGTTTCTTGCATTCCTCGGACGATATTTGGCTGTCGCGATTGAGTGGTATGGGGTGGGGGATGACGTCAATTTTATCAAGGATCTCTCTCGATCTGGTTATTTCATTCAATGGAACATGCGAGATGATCCTTTTCACGCTCCTTGCCAGCCGTTTAAGGCAAATCAGCGAGGTTCCGCGGCGGAGTAACCTTCCCGGGAAAGAAGAAAGCAAGTTCCATCGTGGAGAAAGGTAACGTTCGTGCAATGTCAGGATCACCGGAATTTTCGCGGTATTGACGAATTGTTCGAATCCATTTTTACCAAGAGTAAGAAAATTGCCGAAAACAGGGTATGCGTGCTGCACATGGCATATATCAGAATGGCCGCATTTCATCGCTTTGCTTTTTAAATAATCCAAACCTCTTTCAGAACATTTTTTTGGGTCGATCCCGATCATCTCTACTTCGTGGGATATGGATAAAGCCGACGCAAGGAAATTCGAATAATCTATTATCCCGCTTTTCTCTGTTTCCGGTATAACCATTGCGATTTTCACGACAGATCCTTTTATCTACCCTGTCTACCGAGGGCGTGAATATTAGAAACAAGGGTTACAAACTCGCTGAAAGATTCCCTGGTATCTGATAATTTGAAAAGTGACGTTTTCAACGTTTCAAGGCATGATTCAGGTTTAAGTGCGTAATTATTGATATAATAATCGCTCCATTTCAAAAAGTCACTCCTGTGATAAGCACCGTTTCTGGATGACAGCAATTCCAAGAGATACCTGTCAAGTTCGATTACGTGGAGTAAATATTCGAATTGTTTGCCTTTTTCCCGGGATATTACCACTATCGGGAGCAGGGAATCGATTTGGGGCTCATTTCTTGCCCATGTAGTCATTTCCATCTGGGTTTCCGCGTCTTTCATACGCTGGATTCTGCGGCTCAATATTCCTTCCGGATCAGAAGCTACCGAGCATCCGTATGTTTCATTCGGGGGAGGAAAATGAAGCCTGTTAGGGATAAATATCGTTTCAATTCCAAGTTTTGATCCAAAGAATATCTCCGAGAGTTCAACAACGCTCTGCAGCATTACAACGTCGACTCCCTTGAGTTTAACATTGATGAAACCGTCATTTAAAAGGCGACCCCCGCCAAGATTATTTATAAAGATATTTTGCTGTTCCTCAGTAAGAACATCATCATGGAACATGCAAACGATATCGATATCTTTTGTAAACCGGTCAGCGAAGCCACGGCCGGCTGAACCGTACACGAGAGCAGCTGCGAAGTCACGTTGTTTCTGGCAAGCCCTGATAACAGGATCAATAATAGTACGCCAGTGTTTCGCAATATTCAGATTGTTGGGAACTCTATTGATTGCCGGCCACAATTTCAACGCATCACCGGAAAGATTATTCGGTAATTCGATCGAATAATATTCCATTATACGGTCTCGCAATACGCTGCATGCTTTCAATCCAAAATATATGTAGGTGGTGATTGACTGAGCGGAGAAACCACGCTTCCAGAGCTCGATTGGTTCTTTGAATTCCGATGAAAGAGAAGCAATCCATGCGTCCGGGTCTTCCGGAAATATAAAACGTCCCTGGAGGATCGCCGTTATCCATAGTGTTCCCTGCAGGCATCTTATGAGCGTCCATAATACGAATAAACTGTTCCCCCCGCGGTCGAAGTTCTGAATCGCTGACCACATGAACAAATCTATTTCCCGCCACAAAATGGTCACAAAACGCTTGTGAACTTCATAAACATCAAATGTTGATTCAGTATCATTAAAATCATGTTTTGTGATCTTACGTCTGAAATCATGTTCAATTTGAGAACTGGCAATATAATATGCCCCCCTCATACCGGTCTGAAGGATTCCTGGCCAGGGGGGATCAAGGTTTTCATTACCGAGTAATTGTGAAATAGCGGTCTCTATTGCCGGTGAAGGAATATCCTTGTCAATACTAAACGCGCGTTCTTTGTTCAAATCTAAAATATTCTCCTGTGTATATTTCCGGTACGAAACCATTGCGTCGTATTCTTCAATCCATCCATGAATTCGACTGATGGATTGTAGTCCAGAAGCTTCATGGCTTTTGTCAAATCTGGAATTCGTTTCATGGTTTTGTCCCATTTCCTCAATGGTGAAAATTCGATATTTCCTTCATTATCACACAGTTTATTGATAGAGCTGGCAAGATCGATGATCTTCATTTCATTATGGGCGCCAATATTGATAACCTGGTTAAAAGCGTCGTCAGATCGCCATGCCGCGAGAGTTCCGTTGACTATGTCATCCACGTAGCAGAAGCTTCGACTTTCATTGCCCGTCCCGAATACAGTGAGAGCTTTTTTGTTCAGAGCCAGATAAATGAAATTCGGTATGACATTGCGGTAGATGCCGGGAAACTCACCAGGTCCATAAGAATTGAAATATCTTAGAACCGTGGAACACAGACCGAAAGAGTTCGAATAATACCTGATATACTCTTCCGCCAGATACTTGTTCAAGGCATAAGGGGTTTCAAAGTGAAGAGTAGAATTTTCTTTCAACAATCCCATGGAGGGTTTATACACGCTTGCGGTAGACGCGAACAGAAATCGCCTGACATTGTTCGCCTTTGCGTGATTGAGGAGCTTTATTGTCCCCAGCAGGCTGGTTTTAAGATCGATCTCTGGATATTCTATCGACATTTGATTCGCGAAACAGCTCGCAAGGTGGAAGACCGAATCGATATTCTTTTGGAAAATCATCCGCAGAAGTTCCTCGTCATTGATGTCATTTTTATAAAAATCGATAAGAGATGATTCGTCGATATTTTCAATATGTCCGCCTGAAAGGTCGTCGACAACTGATACGTGATGACCTTCAGATACGAGTCTCCTTACCAGACGTGATCCGATTGACCCGGCTCCGCCGGTGACCAGTACATGTCTTGATCTGTTCATAATGGTGCCTTTACAAACAAATTATTAAACTTGCCAAGCATAAGATTAGTCATTGGAATATATCGCGAGGAAGTGCATTGGAACCAGCAGACGCACGGACGTCCGGAGTGGGTGATATTATTACGAAAATCTCGCATTTCCTTCCATATATCAATAAGTGGAGTCATTCGCGTGTTCCCGGCGTGACATCGCCCAGCGGGGCATGTCACATCACCATTAGAGCGCACGGACAGGTCCCAGCTTCCCCAGAAACAGATGAAACGTTTTGCCGCGGATGCAGGTTCTGTCAAGAACTCAGGTATATACCTGTAATATTCGGTATTCGGAAGGTGTTTTTTTCTTATCGTCTCCCAATCTTTGAAAATATGATTTTTATCGAAACCAGGCAGGGGTCCTCTTCCAACCGATGTTCCTCTATCGTCACAGTAATTCAATGGCTGAAGATCGACCTGTATTCCAATTGAGTGAAAATATGTCAGAACATGATCCAGATCATTGATGTTTTCCCGCCTGAGCACGGTAGAAATCCTTACGCGGATTCCGGCTTTCCGCAATTGTTCACATTTCCTGATAAATCCTTGAACATTTAATGGTCCAGGCCTGATTCGCGAATGCAGTTCCGGATCTAGTGTATCAATCGACAGGATCACTCCGTCGAATAAAGTGGAAATCAGTTTAATACTCTTTTCTTCAATAAGGGAACCGTTTGTATTTACTGTCAGCATGAAGCCAATATCGCGGGCTCTTCGAGCTATTTCAAACAGATCGGGACGCATAAAAGGTTCACCGCCAGAAAAATTCAGATGCCTCGCGCCAAGTTTCCACGCGTCTTCAATTACGGCAAAGATTTCTTCAGTAGATAGTTCCTCGCCTTTTTTCTCCATGAAATGGGAGGAACAGTCTTTGCAGTTGAAATTGCATTTATTGGTGATTTCAAGATCCAGGAAATATGGTTTGGGAATTATCCTGTATTTCAGGATATGTGCAAATACCAGAATAGTAAAATTGGGAAAATAGGAAATTCGCTCCAAAAACCAGAGCAGGCTGTTTTGTTTTGTTCGTACATTGCCCTGATGGTCCATCAATATTCCTTATCCCAATCAAGATTTCCCGAAATTTTTTGTTTGAATAACTCGAAACCGAGAACGCCGTATTTCTTTAAATCGCTGAAAGAATGTATATCCTTAATTGCTTTCCCCATCTTGCTCCAAAGGGAATAATCCTCGTAAGCGGACAGTTCGACGAGTACCTTGGAGAAATCGAACCAGCTCAGCTTATCAACGAAAATCGGAACATCGCCATGTACAGCACTCAGAGTCTGGTATCCCCGGAACCTTTCATCGGCCCATGAAAAATCGGGTGGAAGAAGGCCATTCTCGATCGCCATTTTATAAATCTTCGTTCCTGGATACGGGTGCATGGTTGTCCACGCAACAACGGCGTTTTTGCGACCATATTTGCGAATCAATAGCATTGTCTTTTCGAGGTCCTCAACTGTTTCGGAAGGATGACTGATTATAAAATCCATCATTTTAAGAATCTCTAATTGGTCACACCATTGCAGCACTTTTTCGTTCTGTTCCAGCGTCGTGCCCTTGGCGATTACTTCGTCGAGGATCCGCTGAGAACCCGATTCCAACCCGAAAATCACTTCGCGACAGCCGGATTTCTTCATCTTTTCCAGCAGGGAAAATGTTATACCGTCCGTACGGCAGTAACAGATCCATTCCAGATTCATGCGGGCATGAATCAACCTGTCGCAAATTTCCTCAACCCGGTCCATATCAGCTGTGAAATTATTGTCGACAAACCAAATCACTCTCTTTCCATAGCTGTTATACAATAATTCGATCTCTTTCATGACATTTCCCGGGGTGCGAGCCTTCCATTTACCCCAGACTCGCACTGAAGAACAAAAAGAACAGTTACCCGGACATCCACGGCTACTGACTATAAATCCCAAGGGTACCTTTTGCCTGGGGGAAATTCTTTCCATGAAATTATTGTGATAATATAGTTCACGAGCGGGGAAAGGCAGATCGTCTAGGTTTAATCTTTCTCTTCTGTCAGTCATCACGGTTTCGCCTTTTTCCAGGTATGCGATACCGCTCACGTCACTGAGAGTTCTTTTACCCTGTCGTACCTGCGCCAACTCCACTATGGTCTGTTCGCCTTCACCAATCACGATTACATCAAGTTCTTCAATATGTTCGAGTGTATCCTGAACAGCTAGTGAAGGGTGCGGGCCTCCCGCCACTATCATGCAATCGGGAAACATATTCCGGGCAATTTTAATCACCTTGAAAGCGGGGAAACGATTCTTTGTGATAAACGAAATCCCCACGATATCGGGATTGTGTTTTTTCATTTCAGCTTCCAGCCGTTTCCAGCTATAGTTTGCAAGAGCTCCGTCAAGGATGACGACTTCATGTCCATATTTTTGCAGGTTTGCGGCAAGGTAACCGAGGCCGTGGGGGGGGCCCAGTCCCTGATCACGTTTCTTTGTGTCTATGTACGCGTATGGAGGATTGATAAGCAGTATGTTCATGTTGGATCTTCTTTGCAAGTTAAGTACGGTACGCTCGGCGAAATTTATAGTTATTCAGCCAATAATTATATTATCACTCTAATGATGCTCCCTGGCTGTTCGACTCTGATTTTGTCCTGTTAAAGAACTTTTCATGAAGGATGCCGAACTTGAAAGCGGATTCCATTGCAATCTGGTATGGCCATTGCCAGAGAAACCTGCCTGGCCCCGCTCTCATGGAGATCCTTGCAGGACCAAGGCTCCATTCCAATAAAAACAGTAACGATGATTTCAAATCAACAGGTACAGTGATATGTTTACATCCGTGGTTATGGTGAATCATGGCGAGACATCTTCCATAAAGGCTGTAGGTCCGCCACAACATCATCCAACCCCGCCTGTACTGGTGCCTTACGAACATATCAGGTTCGAATACGATATCCAGGTCTTTTTGTTTTACTCGAGTTCCGAGGCTCTGATCGGACAGGGTGGGAAGAGAGATATCAAATACCGGTTCTATGTCAGAGACAATGGCTCTTCGCAGAGACATGTTTTTCGTGTCAACAGCTTCAGGTCCAAGCGAAACATTTACGGAACGGTCTAATTTACCGTCAATATTCTCGATGCTCCAGCGACTGCGATATCCCGGCCTGCTGTCCCAGGTAGCTATATCGAAACGGTGCTGCATTGCGATCCCGAACTTGTTGGAGGGATCGTCATTAATCGATCGTCCCTGTACTATTGCCGCTTCCGGTTTATCCATATGAGTTCTACGAATCATATGGCACCAGTTTTCGCCCGCGAGACAATCATCATCAGTGAAAGCGACCAGCGCTGATTTTGCGTTTCCATATCCGGTCTGTCTCGCCAGGCCTTCACCGGGAGTTGGAAGAAACACTTCCCGGATTTGCAATCTTACTGAAAAGGAACGGATGACTTCTGAAGTATCATCAGTCGAGCCATTATTGACTATGTAAACCATGTTTGGTCCGCAATTCTGGCGCGCGAGCGTTTCCAGGCAGTTCCCCAGCCTGCGGGCCCGATTCCGCGTGGGTATGACGACATCCAGGGATATTTTTGCGCAATCAGGGCACATGCGAGGTGATTCAACAGAATGACCTGATGAACTCATCGATTATCTCCATCTGGAAAATCACATTTGAATCTGACATATCCCGGTTTATTGAATCTCAACATATTTATCTCTGCTCCATCAATCAGGACGGTTAAAAGTTTAAATGTCCGTACATGTTAAAGTATTTCCTTATTTTATCAACCATTGGGATAGAATAATTCATATTCATCAACGCGCAGCCTGCTTTACAGCCACGGATCCCATTTCTCAATCTTGTGCTCGTCTCTCCATTCCATATTTCACGGGGGTGAGCATCCATGACATTACCCAGCGGTCCGGCAGGTTTGAAAACGCATAAATAGGCATTTCCGTCGCACTCGATAATAAGGGAGGAATCAGAGGCGACGCAGGCTTTTTTGCATTTCCGTGGATCTGAAAAATAGTCTTTAATGAGATACAGTTGTTCAAGAGGATTTACAATTCTGCGCCCGGCTTTCTTATGTTCTGCCAATTTATCCATGCATTCAAAAACCTTCTGATTATCAGAGGGCCAGTGTGGATTCTCCATAAACCACTTGTTTCCCAGCCGGTTGTTTCCGAAATTTTGATATACCGGTTGAAATAACACGCCTTCCAGATCAAGTTCCTCGGTGACAGCAAGGATGTCTTGTAAATTATCAAGATTCTCAGCCATGATTGTGCATAAGACCCGAACCTGTATCAATCCTCCCCTGGCATTCCGCAATGATTTCAATGCTTCAATCACTCTTTCCGGGATGTCTCCTTTACCATGCAACAGATTTGAAACGTCCCTGTCCGTGGTCATGAGGGAGATATTAGCCTCACGAAGGCCGCAATCAGCCAGTGTTTCAGCCATGGAATCATTGATTAGAATACCATTTGAATTAATTTCACAACAGCAGTCTTTATCCGACGCGAAACGAATCAACTCGGTTAAATCCTCTCGCGTCATAGGTTCACCGCCGGTAAAAACCAGGTGAAGAGGTCCGAGCCATTCATGCAGCTGATCGATCACGCGTATCCAGGAATCTGTCGACAAAAGGGGCCAATCGCGTTTCCATAAATTGCAGAAAGTGCAGTTTAGATTGCATCGATCCGTCAGGACCATCGTCAAACGTGAAGGTCTTGTTCCGGGAATATTAAAAACTCTGCTCAGAGACTCCATGATATGGTTGCGAAATTGATTTGCAGCGAAATTAAGGTTCATTATTTATTCCTTGAAGATATCTCTTTGTCTTTCGTGATTCCCCTGGACAAGTCGGACACCACGGATTGAAGCTTTCCTCCCGGGCTTCGTGGAATCACTTCGACCACATTAATGTTCATCACAAATGATGCATTGTTCAGTATTTTCGAAATGATATTCCTTGCTTTATTTTCACATGCTGACATATCGAAGGCAATGCCGGGGATTAACTGCAGATCGAAAGTGTCCACATCCCTCTGTACCAGTTTCAACTGTTTAACGCCCGGAACGCTGCAAAGAGCGGTATCAAAAGCCGTAGGACTGACGAGCGTCCCGTCCCTCGTCACGATATAATCATTTGATCGACCTTCGATTTTCCGCAGCAGTGGAAGAGATCTTCCACATTGACACCGCGTCTCACCCTTGACAAGAATATCACCAAGCCGGTAACGAATCAGGGGCATCCCTTTGTTGACGAGCCCGGTGACCACAATTTCTCCTTTTTCACCTGGATCTGCAGGCCGGCCATCTCGGACTATTTCCATGATTACACTGTCTATATCTTCATGTAAGCCACTTTTATGTTCACATTCCCATGCCATTCGATTGAATTCCATTGTCCCATAATGATCAAACACCGGGCATTGAAAAGCTTTCTCGATCTCAAGCCTGGCCGTTTCGGTCAGGATTTCCGCCGTACAAATAATCCTGCGAAAATTGAATCCCGATGATTTGCCGCATCCGATGCGAACCAGAGCCATTAGATTTGTGGGATATGAATACAGATCACAGAGCGGCAAACCGGCGAGAATATGTGCTTGTTTCTCCACCGGAAGGGAAAGAGGGACATATGTTTTTCTCATAAGGCCGACTCGGGCAAACCACCGTTTGGCCGGGACTGCGTAGGGAGTGCTTACCGCGAGTAATTCTCTGATTCCATGACCGGTAGCGAACAGACTTCTCGCATAGATGGCCTCCAATTCATCCCAGGAACCCGGATCGATCAATATGATAAGCCGTTTACCTGTTGAACCGGATGTCCGGCGAAAAATGAGCCCGTGATGGTAAATATCTTGAGGATGTTCACCTGTCGCCAGAGCTTTCTCTATTTCCCTGACGTAATTTTGCAGCCGGAAAGTGATAAAGCTCTCTGTCATTTCCTGAACATCGATTTTTTCGACTATGGGAAGATGGACTAGGTCATCGAGGCAGCGTATGTCATCCGGGTGTATTCCCGCCTGATCGTAAGCAGTACGATAGTAATGACACTGGCTGTAAGCGTGATCCAGCATCATCTTCAATCGTCGGAAACGAAATTTGTCCAGCTGTTCCCGCGGCCAGTATTGCCTGTTCATGGCTCCATGCAGACGGTATGCCTTTTGCAATCTGATTATTTGACCTCCTCACCGGATTCACAAATTTTGCTTGTAAAATACCTGTCATGTAGCTGGAAAATCCTCGCAAATGAGGAATATCTTTCTTCTCTTTTTGTCGTTAACTTCTTGATGATAAAGATCTGTTGTCCAAGGAATGATTTTCTGTCGTATTCATACTTCAATAGAAAGCGGTATAAGGCAAACGGTAAGAACCTCATGATGGTTCCAGGGTAATTTCTGCGGGTGACATATTGATAGACAACGCGTTGAAGTTGTTTCAGCCTTGCGTCAATAAGGTCTTGTATTTTGGGCCAGGAATCACCTTCTGATGTAATGTAAGAAAATATGGATCTTTTCCGCACAACGGCCGTGGGATCGCAACGAAGGGAACGGAGCGAAAATCGCTCGGCATTCATGTGCAATCCTGATCCCAAATCGAGCATCAAAGCGGTAGCTCCTGCTTCCTGGATGTAACGGCTGTTTCTGACTATAAAATCCAGGGTCTCTTTTAAATCGCTATCCCGCTCTCCGGGAAATCCCACAATAAAAGAAGCAAAAGTTGCTATGCCATACCTGGAACAAGTTCTCAGCACTCGTTCCGAGTCCTCAGCCTTGATTCGCTTGTTCATCCGTCTCAGGACCGGATTGCTGCCTGACTCAATTCCAAGGAAAACGAAGCAACAACCGGCCAGGGCCATCTCCCGTATAACCTCGTCATCAAGACCGCTGATACGCGTGAAGGCACCCCATTGTAATCCTAACTCTTTGATATTATAGCATAATTTCAATAAATAATCACTTGTGCAGTTGATTGAAGAATCGGAAAAGAAAAAACGCCGGGCGCCTGTTAAAGCCTTGATCTCAGCCAGATCTGATGCGATTTTGTTTATCGATTTTAACTCATGTTTCTGTGTAAGGGGGTGTGTGCAAAATGCGCATGAATTGGAACAACCTCTTTGAGTCTGGTAGGGTAGAATAAGTTCCATCGATCCCGATATTCTCTGCTTGTACTGTTCAAGGTCACAGAGATCGAAACTTGGAGTCGGAAGATCGGAGACTGGTAGTTCCCCGGAGTGTATCGCCTTGATACAATTCAGATCACGCTTGAGCAGGTTTGATGGAGCGTGCCTTAGAAGGGTTTTTTGTATATCGAGAGTTCTTTTTGCCAGATCTTCCTGTTTTGCCGATGATATCCTGAAGTCATCCAAACCCAGGGGAAATTCGAGAGCTTCGAGAGTTATCTCGCTTCCGGTCGTATCGTTGCCGCTCAGAATCATTCTGTACAATGACAACAGCGATAATTCACCTGAACCGGTTACAACGTAATCAATGGCTTTCTCGGAATAGAAATAAAAATGTCCCATTAATGTCATGAATTGGCCGCCAAATACGATTTTAACCTTCGGGTAAAAGAGTTTTAACGCGCGGGCCAGCACAACAGCAGTGGCATATTGAGAAAAGGTAAGAATGCTGAAGCCGACAATGTCATTCTCGCCGGGATTTATTTGTTCCAGTAAACGCTGAACCTCTTTTCGTATCTTTGATGGAGGTTGGATGGTGATATAATACTGTACCAGTCTCTCCGTGGGAATGTTATCGGGTTGAATGATGCAGTCTTTTCCGCGGCGACAGAAGTTTGCCAAATCGACAATTCGAACCCGCACTCCCATGGAAGTCAGGTATGTTCCCAGGGATATTATTCCCAGGGGGGGCATCGACATGATGCTGGAATTTGAGATGGGAGGATGAACCAGGATGATTAATGGATCGCATGAGGGTTTATCAGTTTCTGTAATTTTCATTTCATCAGGACTTTCAATAAATGGTAAGCGCGATTATATGAGCCTTCCGGCGTTTTAATGCATCTGGAACGAGTTCCTCCAGTGTTGCCCAGAGTTGAAGCGCCGAAGAGATTGCGCGCTCTGCGATTGATACTTTACTCCCTGGTTTTAACGGCCGATATCTCGATCGATTTCCGGATGACGCGGGCGGGCAGTCTATCCATCTCATACTGTATTTTCGTGACGCTGCGACCGCTTTAACGGTCCTTGACAAATCATTTCTGTCAACACCGAGCAATCCGCTTGTCGTCGGGTGATCTGGATTGTCTCCATTCGGTACCGTCAGTAATACTTGTTTTTCAGTCCGGACCATGGATTCCAGGTATCCAGCGCGTTCTTCTGCAGGGATTGTTTGAAATACCTCTTTCGAATAAATTAAATCCACATCGTTTGTCGATTCTGACAGCATGGAATCTAACCGTGACCAATGAAGATTGTGGACATCGACCGTTTTGTGGGCAGTTGAAAAGACTCCATGATCGCACATCTTCGCATACACTTCCTTGAATGTTTTTATTCTGGATGTATCCCAATCCAGGATTGTCACTGAGGCGTCGCACCAATCTGCCAATAAGAGAATATCAGCCGCGATTCCGTACCTTTCCGGCAATCCATCGACAACTATATGCCTGGGACGAAGGATGTGCCCTGAAAATGCCCGGCGAAAACGTTCTACGACAAGGTATTCATAAGCGCTTCCAAACCCCTCTCCCTCGAAAAGCGCCGCCTGAAGATAATCTTGAAACATCGGTCCCCGCCACATTATGCCAGCAACCCCTCTCGCCGATACCATGCCACCGTCTCTGATATCCCATCTCGCAAACCAATGGGGGAGTACCCAAATCTTTTGGTCGCTTTGGATGAAGAAAAAGACCTGTTTGTGGACAGGAATCTGACCTGTGAATTCGTAAGCAACGGTTCTTTACCGGATAGTTTGCCCGAAATTTCAAAAAGAAAACTTGAAGACCGTGCCAGAAGCAGGGGAATGCCTGGAGTTCTCAGTTTGATATCCATTATTTCCGCGATAATTCGCAGAAATTCCTTCCATTCCAGATGTCTTTGTCCACAAATGAGATATGTACCGGAGATTGCCGGATCGTTCAGGATTTTCACGGTTGCCTGTACGACATCCTGAATATAAGTTGGATGGAGCCGGAATTTTCCATTATTCATCACGGGGAAAACACCTGACGCCACTCTTCGAAAAAATCCAAGAAGGTGCATATCTCTGGGTCCATAGACAAACTCCGGCCTGATGATGACCGTTCGAATAAACGATCCGGCAATCTCTGACACAACCTCCTCGGCGGCGACTTTGCTTTCTTCATAATGATTGGATGGAGATAACCGGTCTTCCTCGGTGAAAACATTTCCCCCCGTGGGGCCGTAGACACCAGCACTGCTTAAATGAAGCACACGCTTTACTCCACAGAAAACGGATGCTTGCATAACCTTCCGCGTCAGTTCAACATTTGCTTGATAAAGCAGATCCGTGTTTATTCCCCATCCACCTAACTGGCCGCAACAATGGCAGACTACATCCACGCCTTCAAGGGCAACGCAAATCTTACCTGGTTCGCTGTAATCTGTATAACGGACCTGGCATGACCCTTCGGGAAGAAGATCTGTTCCGGATCGGTTCCTGACCAGGCAAATAACCTCGTAACCGGCTTTTTTAAGGCCGGTTACGATGGAACTCCCAATAAATCCATTCGCACCTGTTACCCCAACCAGCAATTTAATTTTCACTTTCTACTTATCCAAGTATATCCGGCTATTATTATTCGCGCGACCGTTTTACCCCGTATCCCGTATCAATCGGGTATGAGTTCCAAAAGCAGCACGAATACATCCTGTTCGAACCCCATCTCAGGTAACACTAATAAAAATGGTAACATATAAACGAGAGACTGTCAATTTCCTCTCCCGCGTTATTCATGGCTGTGGGTAGTCACTTCATTTCCGGGCAGAATAAACCATTTGACCTTGCTATTTTAGAGAGTTACAATAGGTTATGGAAATAAAAATTTAATGTAGAATCAACCGGTCTATGGAATCAATTCCCCTTTTTGCCGCACGTGAAGAATGAAAAAGCAACGGGATGAAAAGGCATTTTGTTTGTCAAGCTCCCATAAGCTCACTAAGTATAACAATGTAAATAATCTGGTCGTTGAGAGAAACCTGTGTGTTGGCTGTGGGACATGCGCGGGTCTTTGCCCGAATGAATGCCTGGAAATGCGGTTCAATTCATTGAAGGAATACGTTCCGGTTTGCCTCGGGGATTGTGTCGAGTGCGGGCTATGTCTCGATGTTTGCCCTTTTTATAATAATAAGGAAAATGAGGATACGATATCCGCGCGGGAATTTAAAAAAATACCTGATATAAATCATACTGAAGAAACGGGTTATTATCTTAAATGCTATGTTGGAGCTGTGACATCTGAATCAAGGAGATGGTCTCGCTCTTCAGGCGGGATCGCGAGTTGGGTACTATCCGGATTACTTAAAACGAGACGGGTGGACCGGGTGGTATGCGTTGTTCAGGATGACGATCCCACGAGAAGATTTCGATTCCGCGTGATTGAAGATCCGGAGGATTTGTGGAATGCGTCAACCTCGTGTTATCAACAGGTTGAATTTTCTGAGTTGCTTCGAAATATATTATATGATGAGGATCAGGTTCGCTATGCGATTATCGCTCTTCCGTGTGTGCTGAAATCTCTCCGGCTGACGATGCTTAAAGTTCCGGAATTGTCCGAACGCGTGGTATTCCTTGCCGGATTAACCTGTGGACAGCTTAAAAGCCGCCTGTTTACGGACTACCTGGTCAGGGCATCGGGAATTGATGAAAACCAGGCATGTGACGTTTCGTTCCGGGAGAAGATAATAAAGCCGGATGGCATGTTCCATTTTACATTTTCATGTAAATCACGTTCCAGCAGAAAAGGGAAGATATTATTACACCATTTTCGTGATTATCACTATGCCTGGGATATGGGATATTTCAAGATCAATGCCTGCAATTATTGTGATGATCTATTCGCTGAAGTAGCTGATGTAGTATTCATGGATGCCTGGTTACCTGAATATACCTGCGAAGAGGCCGGAACCAACATCGTGTTAGTCCGTAACGATGCAATCAATGAAATATTGCGTAACGGTATCGAAAACGGCGAGGTGAATCTGGATAATATCCCGGTGAGCAAGGTGATAAGCAGCCAATCTGGAGGGTTGTCCAACAAGGGAAAGGAACTGGCAGCGAGGTTGACTTTCGCGGATAACAAGGGCTGGGAGATACCGATCAAACGTGTAATCCCTTCCCGACGAATAACGATTGTTAAAAAGTTCAATATTCTTTTCTCAATATATATAATGAACAGAAGCAAACAGGCAATGGTTGAGCAGATACAATCACAACCGGGCCTCAAGGTATTTTACTATCGCATGATCGGAGTCCAGTTCATGGATCGATGCTTGTTGATAATGTCGAAATTATTAAGGATCTTTTTTAGGACAAGGGGACGTGAAAAATCTGTCTGATTTCGTTTTTGTAAAGGCGAGGATTCTTGAAGGATTCAACACGGATCACGATTAATGCCGGCACAACCTGGGTCGCGACGATTATTCAGGGCGCGATTGGTGTGTTTTTAATGGCCTTACTGTTGAATGATTTCGGGCAGGATGGTTATGGACTGTTAACGCTGGCCGGTGTTATCGTTGGATTGACCATGATCCTGGACATGGGGTTGCGCGGTGCTCTGGAGCGTCATCTGGCTGAAAAAATCGCCTCTCATGATACTCAGAGTTTTAATGAACTGGCAGCCACGGCAAAAGTGATATGGTTATTTATAGGCGTGGTGCTGGGATCGGGATGCATAATATTTGCTCCATTGATCGCCCGGGTGTTCAATGTTTCACAAAATTATATGGATCAGGCGATCTTTCTCATACGCTATTACGCTTGCGGTTCGATAATCCTGTCATGCCTGCTTCCGGTATATGTTGCTGCCATAACCAGCCACAACAGGTTTGACATAGTCAACTATGTGGTGTCAGGCGCGTCTGTTTTTCGCGCCGCAGGAATTGTCGCTGCGCTTAAATTGACGGATACGGGATTTATAGGATGGTCCGTCGCGATGTTGTTGGCTCAACTGGCAACCTTGCTGGTTATGCGTAGACTGGCATACCGTATTCAGCACACGTTGCGTCTTAACATGCTGCTCTTCAACCGCAGAGCCATGTCAAAGCTGCTAAGCCTAGGAAAAAGCCTTTTTACCCTGCAGTTGATCAACATATTCAGCGTAAAGGCCGATCCGATAATATTGAGTATATTTATGGGACCGGGGGCCATTGCTTTATACAATCCTGCCATTGTGTTGACCGGAGCCTTTCGTCCCTTTGTAACCACGATCTCGACGCAATTGACTCCCATCGCGACGATGCGCCACGTAACCGGGGAAAAAGAACAACTTCTTTCAATTCTTGTACGGGGAACGCGCGTTACCTTCCTACTGCAGATCATTGTGACGGTAATACTTGGTGTTTTTGCCAAACCTTTAATCGGAATCTGGCTGGAACAGAGTCTGAAAGAAAAATACGTTATCACCGCGTCGGTGTTAAGCTGCATGGCAATAATAGATCTCGCGAATTACTCGGGCGGAGCGATATGGGGCGTGCTTCTCGGGATGAATCGCATAAAAGGACTTGTTCAAATAGATGGCATCTTTGCCGCGGTAAATTTTATTGCTTCCGTGATCCTGGTGGGTTTCACCCGGTTTGGTATTCTCGGTGTAGTGGTTCCGACGGTTGTCCTTTCAGTTATGCGCCGGCCACTCATTATCTACTACAGTTCCAGAATATGCGGCATTAAAGTACAATTATTTCTGAAGGGTGCTTATCTTCAACCTGTAATTGTATTAATTATTACCGGTTGTATCGCGATCGCGTTACGCATGCTGGAAAATAACATATCACTTTTTATGCTGGTTGTTCATATCGTCGTGGTATCGCTTGCGTGGGCGATATTATCCTGGAAGGTGGGATTGGAACAGATAGATCGGGATAGGATAAGGGCAGTATTCAGATTATCCAATCGATTGATTGTTCATTCGGACAGCGATGAGGCAACGATGTTCGACAGATAGAAATCATGAAAATTGCTATTATTACACATCACGCCGTATGTAACTTTGGGGCTCAACTGCAAGTGTTATCCACGTATAGTTATCTTCACAAGCTTGGTCATGACGTGATCATCCTTGACTACAGGTGCCTGAAAATCCAGGCCAGGTATCTTGCTACAGTCAATCCCGAGTTCCTGAACCAGCACGAAGAATTCTGCAGGAAATTTATTCCTTTGTCAGTTCGCTGCCATTCATCGGAAGAATTGATCGAATGTTGCCAGAAACTGGATCCCGACCTGATAATCACCGGGAGTGACGCAGTATTCCGGCTT
The DNA here is from genome assembly GCA_016932415.1 of Candidatus Krumholzibacteriota bacterium. Lineage (NCBI taxonomy): Bacteria > Candidatus Krumholzibacteriota > Candidatus Krumholzibacteriota bacterium. The sequence goes on along the minus strand of JAFGCX010000020.1, from coordinate 295,563 downwards.
CTGCCTTCAGGCGAGCCGGAGGGGCATTTCCCCAATCCATTCTGGCTTACATGGGTAAAAAAGAGTAACGGTCTTTCCTGCGCGAAAGCAAGTCTTGCAGCTTCTGCTCACGGCGCAAACTACTATAGATTACCAGTCAACACTCTTAAAGGTATTCGGGCGGCCCTCGTTGAAATGAATTTTGTCAGTGTCCGTGATCGTTGGAGTCAGTTGATGGTTTCATCGGTCACTATAGGGAAAATCCGGCCAGCACGATGTCCGGATCCCCTGTTCATGTTAAACGATTGTTTCACGATCCCGGATGAATATATGAATGAGCCAGCGAATAATAAAAAACAATATCTTCTTTTGATGCCCAATAAAGGTTTTTTGACAAATGATTGGGTTCTGGATTTTAAAAGCATAGCACATAGTCATGGTCTCAAGGTGTTCAGCCTGCCTTGGCCGACATTTGAAACAAATTTGTGCGTCGATTACAGGATCCATCTGCCGATATCGCCACTTGGCTGGTATGCGTGGATACAAAATGCCGCAGGGTATATCGGTTCACTATTCCATCCACTCGTAGCAGCGATTTCAAATGAAGTTCCGTTCGTCAGTCTGGACATGTATTACGATCCCATAATTAGTATTCGGAGCAAGGTCTTGGATATGTGCGCAACAGCAGGCGCTCAGTCACTTGTTATTGGGGGTCCACGCGTTCCGCGACTTTCACCGGCCAGAGCATTCGAATTACTTCATTCTCCCCAACAGCGCAATGCCAATAGATATGCCAGTTGTGCCAGGGAACAATTCACCGAAATTATTGCTAAACTATTTGCTGAGATATATTGATTTTAGCGTGTTAACTCAAATGTGCAATTCAAATCGATACACATGGTTCAAAAAAACATTTCCAATATTGGTTTATAACGACAGATATTGTAAAATGCGCCATATTGGTGAGGAAAGATGGCTGTTAAAACGCGATCCGATCACATTATTGGAGACTAGTATATTTTACGCGCGCTGGAAATAACTGATATGGAATTAATTGCGCATATTCTTATTGCGCGTGTTTTTTTATTTTTCTGTGACTTATCCGACTGGATAAGGAGGCCATCATGAAAGCAGTATTTTGTCCACTTGTAATATTATTTCTTATATAGATTGGCAATGTGACACCTTCAGATGCCTGTCACGTCAGAGCGTGTACGTCGTCGCTGGTATCCGCGACCGGTATCGCCGATGCGCAAGTGGGAAATGCTTCAGTTCGCCGGGGAGCAGAGAGGGAGCGTTCTACCCCTCGCCCGAGTTAAGCAGGGCCGCTTCCACTTTGGAACGGATCAGGTCGGCGTGCGTGAAATCGAAGGTCACTTCTTCCGCGCCGAAATTCCTCGCGAGAGCTTCAAGGGTCTTTCGGGTCGAGTTCTGGACCTCGGACCTCATCTTCTGGACGAGGAGTCCGGCCATCTGCGCGGCCTGCAGTTTTGCTTCTTCTTTGAGGCGGTTTTTGTCTTCCTCCGTGGAACCCGTACCGAAAGCTTTAGTCAGCAGGCCTGGGAGAAGCCATGGAAGGAGTTTGGCGCTCTGCTCGTCGTAGAAACTGATGTCCCTGATATGTACTTCGTAGAGGCATTTAGGCATCTTGAGTAGATAATGTCCGGTCTTCTTTTCCTCGATTACAAATTCAGGGTCTCGCAGGTCGTATCTGAAATCGATCTCGAACTCGAAGACCATCGCCATTTTCTTGGCGGAGATCAGCCACTGGAAATATTTCTTGCCTGCTTCACCGAACCAGTGTTCCGCCGTAGTGACGATCTCCTTTGTGATGATCTTGAAGACGACAAGCTCACCGACGGAGCGAAGATGGTCGATAGAGGCAAAAACCTTGACCGATGGGCCTGAGTGCCCCAGTCTTTTTTTCAGGATCCGGAAGGCGATCCAGATCGCAACGGCGAGGGAAAAACCGAAAACACCCGATACCAGTACAGTCGTCATAGTTATCTTTCCTTTTTTGCGAGGATCTTTCAGCGATCCTCAGTGATACTCATTGTAACACCATTGAAGGTCGAATGGCCAACTGGTAATTCGGTGGGGAAGACGAAAATGCTGGAAATCGGAGGGAATAGACTGAAAGTGGCACCTTGTTCTAAAAAAAAGCCGCCGCGATCGAGATCGCGCCTCCGGAAAATAATGGTATTGTGATGTTGTCATCTGCCGGCAAAGGCATGATCTCAATAAACGCGCCTGCAAGTGCTCCCGCGAACGCCATCTTTACTGAGGGGAGTACGATTGTAAGTACGATCAGGCAGATTACAAAATTCGCGAGGGCGCCTTCGACCGATTTTTTCTTTATCCTTATCCTGCCGAATTTTGTTCCGATGATGATGGCGACCGGATCGCCCAGCGCGAGGCATACAATTGCCCCGAGCACGGCCTCCCTTAGATAAATAAGTGAACAGATCAGTAATGAAATAGTGTAATATAAAGAAGTGTTAACCCCATTTGCTTCCTTGTCCGAGGCCAAAAACCCGAAATACTTCCAGAAAAACCTCTTTCCCTTTTCGGTCTTGAATCTCAATATCTCGATAAGGAAAATCACAGCCGACGATAGTGAGAGAAACCAGATATCCGGCCTGAATCCATTCTTTGAGAAGTAGACCAGGATAAATACTATTATCCCGACACAAAAATGCCATAGGATGCGAAAAAAGTTCAATGGACGTTTATGATCGATTCGTTGTCCCATTGATAATTACCTGATAGACAAAAAATAACCTCGCCATCTTCTACTATGAAAGCAGGGTGCCGTGAATCTGTTACCGTCATTTTAAATGCCGGTTTTCCTCTTTACACGAAAAATACATTGAAAAGCATTTTTGTGTCAACAGTCGGAACAGTTTAGTATCGCCATTTCAGAAGATGTCAGGTCCTTTTTCGATCCTTTCCAGATCGGGGAGTGTTCTTGCCGGCATATCTTCCTTCACGCGAAAATCGAGGCCGGAGGAGAGAGCCAGGGAAAATCCGTTATGGATAGTCGGAAGGACGGAACCGGAAGATGCCCACGCGAGGTCAAAGTAGAACGGCCCTATCCTGAACCCGGCGCCGATGGCGAAAGACCTGCGGTCTGTTCCGCCGAGCGAGAATCCGGCTCTCAGCGGCAGAAATGAAAAATGCCGGAATTCGGTGCCGATCGACAGGCGCGGAGTCGTCGAGAAGCCCGCAACTTCGGCGAGGGTGAATTGCGCGTCGGCGGCGAAAAGAAAATCTCCCTTCTCATGCGCCGCGCCGAGGTTGATCTGTGGAGCGAGAGCCGATCTGAATGAGCCTATCTCTCTCTCGATCTCTTCGGAGACTACGGTCGAATCCTCATCTGAATTATCGAGCGAAAGGGAAGTGACATCGAAGCGGTATTCGGTGACGCTCGTTTCCCTGTTCCAGTCGATGAAAGAGAGGAGATTAAGAAATCCCGCCGAGAAAATCCAGTCATCACGGTACTTCGAAGCGATACCGAGATCCAGCCCCGCGCCCTTTCCTCCGGCGGCGCTCCTTATGAATACCGATCCATCGGCGTCGATACCGTCGGTACCGGTCAGAGCCGATCCTTCAGCCTTGCTTATATCGTACCAGGCTATCCCGTGGATATATTTCAAATTCGCTCCAGCGGTGATAAGCCAGTCGCTGAATTGAGCGACCTTCATCCCGTAAGCGAAGTTCAGATCTACATGCGCCAGAGCCTCGGCATCGGCGTCGTCGATCGATACTGTCTTTCCAATGGCGTTCCCGAAGAAGGCCAGGTCGACAAGATCCTTTGAGACGCTTCCGCCGCCTGCCGCGTGAGCGACCGTTGAAAAGACGAACGGGCCGGCTGAGAGCGATAGTGTGGAAAGGGACGCGTTCCCCCTGAATTGAAGTCCATCGCGGGGGATAAGCGAGAGTATGTCGTACCTGTCTCTTTCGGAAAGGTACTCTCCGTTATACCTGTTATAGTCGGAGAGAGAGAAGGAGTTGTTGCTGAGGATCGATGATGCGTCAAAGATCTGCAGCTGCAGGAACGAGTCGTCAGGGAAACCGAGATTGGCCGGGTTGAAACGGATGGCAGAATATCCTCCGGCAACAGCCGTATAGCTTTCCGCCATAGCCCTGCTCGCAGCGTCCGATGATACCGCTGACTTCGCCGCCCCGGCGGGAAACAGGCTGATGACCAGAGCGATCGATAATACGATCGGGTTTATTCCCAAATGCCGATTCATGCTGCCCTTTCACGCCGCTTTTTGCTGTCGACGCACGGTCACCGCGCGTCGATGCTTTCTAGATATCTCCCACCCTGACGTTCACTGTTATATACGATTCGATATCAATAAAATCAGTCGATATCATCCGGACAGGAACTCCTTCCGTCCCGGGGAAAGATATTATCTGTCCGAAGTAAAGCCTTTCGTTCTTGAATATTTCGAGATCATCATGCGAGAGTTCCATCGTGACGTTCGATTCCGCCGCGATCGATACGAGTCCGTCCGGAACGACCGTGCCGGCGCGTACGAAGAATGGACCGAGGAGCAGATGAGGAGCGCTGTAGAGTGAAAGCGAATCGGTCCCTACATAGAGTGTCATAGATAATTCTATCGGCATGTGGTTTATTATCCGGCTGTAGAGAGTCGCCCTGTTCATCCGATCGATGTTGTCGCTGAACTCCTCAGCGTCAAGCTCCGCTTCGTTGATATCGGCCTCAAACTCTGTTTCGCCGATGACTACTTCCATCGGTGAGCTGATGATGACCTTTCCACAGATATAAGCGTTTTCCGTGACTGTTTCACGCGTGATACCGTCTCCCGCCGTCACCGACCCGGATACCGAGATAGACGATGGTATCGGACATAGAAGCCTGTCGAGATCGCTCGTCTCGATAATTGTCAGTACTGGATCATCGAAGCTTCCAGGAGAGACCGATCCGGTTATTCGCATCGAATCGCCTCTCTCTGTGGCCAGCGCCAGATCTATTTCCACCGGGAGGCCGGCGGCGGAAAGGATCTCGAGAGTAAGCGTGGCGGCGGTGAGGTCGAAGGTCTCGAATCCATCCGGCACGTCGATGTCGGCAATGAAAGGATCGATCTCGAATCGGACCGGTTCGATCGTGCCTGACATATCGGAGAAGAAAAGTTCGGATACTTCTATGTCAACGTCGAACCTGTCGCTGGAACTTACGTCTACTGCTTCAGCGCCGCTTCCGGAAAGCTCTGCCGTGACTGATATGAATATGGATGGTTCGGTCGTCCCAGGCACTGGCGTGACTGTCTTGCCGGCAAGATCGCTGGTGATTCTCCCTGTTCCTCCCGGCGGCAGGTCTATTGAAAGGAGCTCGGCGATTCCACCTTCGATTATCCCGGGGATCTCGATTTCCATAACCGCGCCGAGACAGGTCTCATTTGTAAGAGTGATCTCGAGGCTTCCGCTCTTGACAGTCGCCGCCGTTATAGTATTGTCGCCTGAATCTGAAAGAGATATCGTCCGCTCGTAGTGGCGGGTCTGTGGCTCGATCACCGCCCTGGCTTCGGAAACTGCGAGTCCGTCTGGAAAAGCAGCTTCCACAGTCATGTACTTTCCGTCGATGTTTTCGATATACCCCCCCGGAGTCGTGGCGACTGCGCTGAATGATAAGGCGTTTGAGATCGTCTTTCCCGACAGATCGATGGCGAGCACTCCCGATTCTCCAGGATCAAGGCCGCCGGAGAAATCGACAGTCCCGATCATCTCCGAACGGTCAATATCGATTATCGAGAGAATAACCGAAGCCAGGGGGATCCCGAATTCGTTGGTCACGGTGACAACCATCTCCCCGGTCGATATCGTCGCTGATTCTATCTCCGGGATCTCAGTGAAGACCTTTTCTACCTCGATCGTATCGGGGGGGACATCCCCGCCGGTGAATATATGATCGCCCAGAGGGACCGTTTCGGTCAGTGGCTCAGGAGTTGCTACGTCGATGATACCGAGAGTCTCGGAAAATGTCGTGGTAAGGCCAGCGACCGACAGTCCCGCGTCTATGATCACCGTGTCGAGTTCTTCCTCGACATTGAGGGAGATAAGGCCAGTCGAATCGTACGAGATGATATCCTCGGCCATCCTGTCAATTATCTCGAGCATATCGTATCTGTGCGATACGACGGGAATATTGATATCTATATCCCATGAGGGGGCCTGCGGAGTTTCGATGCCGCAAGAAAGAAAAGTGGCAAGAGCCAGGATGACCGGAGATATTGCCGCGCGCGATGTTGTTATTTTTTTCATCATGGCTGTTCTTGAATATTCAGTTTATCTTCTCCGCGATCTTGCCCGAAATGACGGCTCGCGATCTTTGTCTGTCATGGCTACCCGGGCAAGTCTCCGCCCGATACAGATACTTCGGCAGCGCGGGTGAAAAAGTTAATGGGTAATATCACTTGATTACGGGTAGATCCGCCCGGAGCCCGCTAAAAACAGGCAAAACACCTCTTTCCCGCGGCGCTGTCGGTGATTGCAGGTATTTTATGGAACTTCTCGACTCTTAATCCGTATTTTTGATATCATAAACACTGTTTTGTTTCAGTAGAGATCAATTTATTCAAAAGGAGGGCGGATGAATCTGCTATCAAAAGTACTCACCGCATCGCTTCTCGCCGTATTACTGGCGGGAGTGGCCGGCGAGTCGAAGAGTGAAGAAGCGAGGCTGCTTCGTTACCCCCATATAATGGGTGACAAGGCAGCCTTTGTCTATGCCGGGGATATCTGGACGGTTCCGGTGAGTGGCGGACGGGCGCGAAGGATCACTTCGTTTCCTGAAGGACTCGAGGTATTTCCAAGGATATCTCCCGACGGTAAATGGATCGCCTTTTCAGGGGAATATTCCGGGACTCGGCAGGTATATGTCGTGCCTTACGACGGGGGCGTTCCTAAAAGGCTTACATACTATCCCGACGTCGGCCAGATGCCGCCCAGGGGTGGATACGACTATATGATCCTCGACTGGACGCCTGACGGAAAAAAGATACTTGTCAGGAGTAACAGGACTCCTTTCGGGCGGAGGGTCGGAAGGTATTTCCTGATTGATCCGGACAAGCCGGGAATAGAGGAAGAGATCCAGATCTCGGAGGGAGGTCCCGCTTCTTTTTCTCCCGACGGCAAAAAGCTCGCGTATAATATCAAATCCCGGGAGTTCAGGACCTGGAAGAGGTATAACGCGGGAAGGGCGCAGGATGTCTTCATCTATGACCTTGCCAGAAACGAGGTCGAGCGTATAGCCGCGTTCAAGGGCACCGACAATTTTCCCATGTGGGTCGATGAATCGATCTATTTCACTTCGGACCGCGACTCGAAGAGAAAACTCAATATTTACCGCTATGATAGCCTCACGAAAGAGGTAAGCAAAGTCACCGACTTCAACGAATACGATGTTCTATGGCCGAGCCGCGGCGGAGACAGGATGATCTTCGAGAACGGCGGTTATCTCTACTGGCTCAAGGCGGGAAGCGCAAGCCCGGTCAAGATCGAGGTCTCACTCGGAAGCGACAAGCCGTTCATCAGGCCAGTCTTCAAGAATGTGAAGGACCAGATAGGAGAGTTCTCGATCTCTCCGTCGGGCAAGAGGGCGGTATTCGCCGCGAGAGGCGAGATCTTCACCGTTCCAGCCGAGCACGGCGTGACGCGCAACATCACCAGGAGCGACGCTGTCAGGGAGCGCTCGGTGGAGTGGTCGCCTGACGGAAGATCGATAGCTTATCTTTCGGAAAAAAGCGGCGAGTATGAACTGTGGATAGCTCCGCAGGATGGCAAGGGAGAGCCGAAACAGATCACCAGCGGGACAGATTCGTGGATAATGGGACCGGTCTGGTCTCCCGACAGCAAAAAGATCGCTTATAGCGACAAGAAGAACAGGCTCTGGGTCGTCGACGTGGAAAGTTCGAGTAAAGAGCAGGCTGATATATCCGGGATCAGCGGGATCGCCGATTATTCATTCTCACCGGACAGCAGGTGGGTCGTCTATACCAGGGATGGCGATAACAGGATGAGTTCAGTCTGGGTATATTCGATTGAAAGTAAAAAAGCGTCGAGGCTGACGAGTGATCTCGCGAACGAGAGAAGTGCTGTCTTCTCAAAGGATGGTAAATATCTCTATTTCGTTTCAAGCAGGGATTTCACATACCCCGATAAAGAATGGGAAGACAGGATATATATCGCCACTCTGAATTCGAGCGAGGAAAATCCCCTTGCCCCTCTGAACGACGAGGAAAAGATCGAGGAGGAGAAGGAAGATAAGGGGGAGGCGAAGAAAATAGATGAGGATGATGTCCTCAGGGTGAACATAGATATCGACCGGTTCGAGTCAAGGGTCCTCGCGATCCCGGTTCCAGCCGGCACGTATTTCGGCCTCACTGCTGTGGAGGGAGGTGTCGCCTTTATCGAGATGGATGAGAATCGCGATATGACTCTGAAAAAGTTCGATCTTGAATCGAGGGAGACAAAGGAGATCATAAGCGGGATAAGGGCGTATCAGATAGCGGCAGGAGGGAAAAAATTCATCTACTCTCCCGCACGCGGAGGCGGATACGGCATAACCGATTTCGCGCCTGGCAAGAAGACGAGCGACGGCACGCTCGATCTAGGCGGCCTGGAGATGAGGATCGATCCCACGACCGAATGGAAAGAGATATACCATGACGCGTGGAGGATAATGCGCGACTGGTTCTACGATCCAGGCATGCACGGGGTCGACTGGAAGAAGATGCATGACAGGTATGCCGTGTTACTTCCACATGTCGCTCACCGGGGCGATCTCGATTATCTCCTGGGAGAACTGATCGGAGAGCTCAATGCCGGGCATTGCTATGTAAACGAAGGGGATATGCCTCATGCTGAGAGAGTCCCTGTCGGGCTGCTCGGCTGCCGGTTTGAAGCAGACGGAAAATATTACAGGATCTCGAAGATCTACCAGGGCGCCAACTGGCACGATGATGAACGTTCTCCCCTTACCGAACCGGGAATGAACGTCAACGAGGGAAGCTACCTTCTCGAGATAGACGGAAACGCGGTGACGACATCGGAGAGCCCGTATAAGTATCTCGAGAACAGGGTAGGCGTCCCCGTGGTGCTGAAGATAAACGACAAGCCTTCGATGAAAGAGGCGAGGGAGATAACGGTAAGACCGATCGCCAGCGAACTGAGCCTCTTCTATATAGACTGGGTGGAGGAGAACAGAAGGCTCGTCGACAAGCTTTCAGGTGGACGCGTGGGATATATGCATGTTCCCAATACATGGTATGATGGGTACAGGGAATTTCTGAAAGCATGGCAGCCCTTGATGAACAAGGAAGCTCTCATTATAGACGAAAGGTATAACGGAGGGGGGCACTCGCCGTTCGAGATGGTGCAGATGATGAGCAACACCGTTTACAGTTACTGGGCGGTAAGGCATGCCGAGATGAACTCGACGCCGTTCCCCGTCAATGAGGGTCCGAAAGCGATGCTGATCAACGGTCTTTCGTCTTCCGGGGGCGACGCGTTCCCATTCTACTTCCGAAAAGCGGGGTTGGGTCCGCTGATCGGCGAGACGACATGGGGGGGGCTTATCGGGTACGGTTTCTCACCGGGTTTCATCGATGGCGGAAGGTTCGCCGTTCCAGGATTCTCCTTCATAAATCCTGAAGGAGAGTGGGACGTTGAAGCTGTCGGCGTCGATCCCGATATCTATGTCTGGGACGATCCGACGCTCATCCAGGCTGGAAAAGAGCCGATGATCGAGAAAGCGGTGGAGTATCTTCTTGAGGAGTTGAAGAAGAACCCGGTAAAGAAGGTAAAACAACCTCCGTATCCGGACAGAAGCAATTAGGCAGACGGTCTCGCGGCCGGCGGCGGGGCATCCCCTGCCACCGGCCGCGATGCTTCAACGAATTGAAGGTGGAAAAGGGAGATCGAGATGAAACGTTCAGCGCTTTTGATCATCGCTTTTTTAATGGTGGCTCAGGCGGGTCTGGTCTGCGCCGGCGCTCAGGCTGGAGGGAAAGACAGGGTCACGTATAAAAAGAGGTATCGCGATCCGGTCCTGAAGCAGATGATCGCGGAAAACGACAGCCTGAAGGCACTTGCCGACAGTGTCACGGGAGAGATCGACGCGAAGTACAGCAAGGAGGAAAAGGAGGAAAAGGAGAACAGGAAGGTCATCCGGTTCGATTTCTCCGGCATCAGTAAACCGGAGTCTCCGTCGAAATTCAATCCTCCCTTTCACTTTCCCCCCGTCCCGCAGTATCTCACCGGAACATGCTGGTGCTTCTGCACGACTTCATTCATGGAATCGGAGATAGCGAGGATCACGGGCCGTCAGGTAAAGCTCTCTGAGATATACACTGTTTACTGGGAATATGTCGAAAAGGCCAGAGGATACGTACAAAAAAGAGGCCACCAGCCTTTTGTAGAGGGAGCGGAATCAGACGGCGTATTCATAATATGGGATAAATACGGGATAGTCCCGGCCGAGGCGTATCCGGGCCTGAAAATGTACGACAAGCACAATCACGGGCCGATGCTCGACGAGATGAAAGCCTATCTCGACATGGTCGCGGAAAAGGGATACTGGAATGAAGAATCCAATATAAAACACATAAGAGAGATCCTTGACAGGTATCTCGGTCCTCCGCCGGCCGAATTCGATTTCGATGGAAAGAAGATGACCCCGAGGGGATTTCTGAAAGATATCCTCAAGGTCGACTCCTCCGATTACGTCCAGTTCATCTCCACGCTCTCCTCTCCTTTTTACGAGATGGCGGAATTCGACGTGCACGACAACTGGAGGCCGACCGGCACCTATTACAATATTCCTCTCGACAGTTTTTACGATACGATAAAAAAATCGATCAGGAACGGCTATACGGTCTGTATTGGCGGAGATGTCTCAGAACCGGGGTACTACGGGATGGAAGATGCCTGCGTGATCCCGACTTTCGATATACCGTACGAATATATCGACCAGGATTCGCGGGAACTGAGGATATACAAGAAGACGACCGACGACGATCACGGAGTACACCTTATCGGGTACGCGAAAAAGGGCGGAAAAGACTGGTATCTGATCAAGGATTCGGCCAGGGCTTCGAGGCACGGGAAGTTTGAAGGGTATATTTTCTACAGGGAAGATTACATCAGGCTGAAGATGCTCTCATATACTGTTCATCGTGATGCCGCGAGAGATATTCTGATGGAGATAGAAAAAAGAGCGAAATAAAAAATTATTGATGCGGAGTCTTCATCATATATATTTAATAGTGGCAGGGATGGACTGGTTCAGACCCACCAGAGGAGAGTATCGATGAAGGCAAGGCATATTCCCGGGATCCTCGTGATCCTTTTCGCGATCCTTCTGGCACTTATAACCGGTTGCGCGGATGGCATCTATACGGGATCTGAAAGTGATAATCAGCCTCCCGAGATATGGCTTTCCAGCGGTCCGGTCAATAACGATACGACGAGTTACAGTGTCCATTTTTACTGGAGTGGCTGGGATCCGGATGGTGAGATAAATTTCTTCGAATTCGTCTTCGTCGACGGCAAGCCGTTCGGTATGTCTGTTGCGGATACGATGGGTATTGATAAATGGACGAGGACGAACTCGTTCGACAGCGTCTTCAAGGTCGAGGCGGACAGTTTCCCCAGGCCGTATGAGGATAATCCCCTTTACACAAGATATGACCGTACTCACACCTTCTTTATAAGGGCTGTCGATCTGGGAGGGAAACGCTCCGAGCCGGCGAATATCTCATTTACCGCCTGGACCCTCGCGCCGTATGTCCAGATAGAAAAGCCTGTAGGGCGTGGCAGGACATACAGCACGAAAGTGACCTTCGAGTGGACGGGAAAAGATCCGATAGACAGCCCTTCGAATACACAGAATCCCGATTCGATCAGGTATCTTATAACGCAGGTATTGAACCACGAGAACAGGTACGACAATGATTTTCCGATCATCGACGATCTGAACGAGAACCCGGCCTGGTATGAAGACCGATGGTCGAAATGGATATCTTACACGGCGGAGGGGGATTCGGGCCGCTCGACTGTGATCGGAGAGGACGAGATCCTCGAACTGAACAGGGAACATATTTTCGCCGTGCAGGCAAAGGATGAAGCGGGGGCTGTCACGGCGCTGTTCCGGGAAGATCAGAATGTCAGGCAATTCCTCGTTTCCTGGAAAGCCGGTCCTCTGCTCACCGTATCCGAACCTTATCTTGGATCGTTCAGATTTCTAGGGTCGCTGCAGATCCCAGTGCAGAAAGACCTGCCACCGGGAGTTCCATTGAATTTCACCTGGATTGCTGATGCCAGCGATTACGGCGGGGAGATAACCGGATACAGGTATGGATGGGATGTTCAGGACCTGAACAATCCAAGCGACTGGGAGGCGAATTTCAGCCCCTTCCTCAAAGCGGCCGATGAAAGAATACTCTATTCGGGGAGCCACACTCTCTACGTGCAGGTCAAAGACAATACCGACAAGGTGACTCTCGGAAGGATCCTTATAAATATAATCCCGTTTTCAATGGAGAGATCGGTCCTCTGGGTCGATGATTATCCATCGACCTTTGAGTACAATCCGTACAGGACTGATCCGATGGAGTCGGAACACGACCAGTTTTGGAATGATATTCTCGCCAGGGTCCCTGATTTTGAGCCTCTGCGGGATCAGTTCGATTGCAGGAGCACCAATTTTACCGCTCCGACGATAAACGTAGTCGGCAAATACAAGAATATCGTATGGACGTACAGTTCTTCGACCTCATCGACTCTCGGCCAGGTCATCGTCTTCATCCCCGAGAGCATGGTCGGACAGACAGGCGAGATCGCTATAAATTACATCGCGATATTTCTGAAGAAGGGAGGGCACATCTGGACTCTCGGCCGCTCTGACAGGGCGTCCGGAGGGATCTCCAGGATCTTCCCTGTCCCTCCTGAATTCCCCGCGGTTGTAAAAAACGAGATCACTCCCGACCCCGAGGATACTTCAGGGGTCCGAAGCCTGGCGTACAAGGATTACTGCGTTTCGGTGATCGACAAGGTAGTGGGAACGTTCAAGACCGGGATCGAGATGCCTCGCAGAGATATCGACAGGGACGCGCTGAGGTACATCTACAAAGAGACCTCCGATTCGATCGCTCAGGAATTCTCCGCGTTCCCGGAAGAACTCCAGTTGTGGGAAGGCATAACAGACTGTCCTACATGTTTCTTCAACCCGCTGATCAGGGGATTCACCTACGTCGAACTGTACAATCCGCAGTACTGGATGGATACAAGGGGGATCACTCCGCTCGGCTGCTTCCATCCTCTGTACAGGATGAAGGCAAGGAGCTCTAATTCCGCCATAAATGACGCGGTTTGTGCTATAATATTGACTAAATATTCGAATATCACTCCGGTAGTGGAATCGGGACGGGCCGTAGCGGCAAATAGTTTCCATTTCGGCCTGCCTCTCTGGTTCTTCGACCATGAAGCGGCTGACAGTATTGCCGCCGTGATATTCAATGAGTGGGGGATACTCACCGAATAGCAATCGACAGAGAAAAAGCAGAGGACCGGGAATTGACATCAATGAACAGCAGACACCCGGTGAGAGTACCGCAATGGCTTTCAGCCCGCATGGCCTTTTCGTTTGCGCTCATGCTGGTCGTTGTGGCATCCGGCACCGGAGCATCTTTTTCCGGTCACGCCGCTCTGGATAAGCGTCCCGATGTTGCGGCAGGGTTGGCAGGATCATCTTATGAGGGCCAGCCTGCGGCTTATCGCTGCCTTACAGTGGTCATTCTCGACGACGCGACGGGAGATACTCTTTGCGCGAGATGCGCCGTGATCGACTGTCTTTCCGTAGTTCGATATCCCTCGGTCATGAGTTTCTACCATACCGCGATGGGGGGATATTTCTATTCTGATGGATCTTTTTCACTTGTACTGCCAGAAGGGCGGATGACGGTCAAAGCAGGCCACGGTTTTGAATACAGGCCGATGATCACCACGGTAGATCTCCGGTCCGACACTACCGTGACACTGAACCTCTCGAGGATCGCGGATCTGCGGGGTCAACTCTGGTATTCAGGCGACATTCATTTTCACCTGAAACATGGATCCGGGGTCTATTTTCTCAAACCGGAGCATGGGCATTTTTTCGGCCTTGCCGAGGATCTCGCCGTTCTCAACTGTCTCGATTCATACTCCGGTTTTACCGGCGCGCCCGATCCTTCAAGTTGTCCATACTGTATTATCTATATCTCCGAAGAGGTGAGAAGCGGCGTATGGGGACACTATGGGCTGCTGGGGCTACAGAGACTTATCGAACCCTACGGTTCTGACTGGGGTCCGCTTCTTCTCGATTATGCCGATTCTACGCACTCTCAGCCCGGAGCGATCGTCGTGGCGGCCCATCCTGTCTCTTCGTACGATTTCGACCAGATCACAGCCTGGCCCGGTTCGGGAATAGCGCGAGAGCTTCCCATCGATATCGCCAGGGGGAAGATCGACGCCTTCGAGATAATGAGCTACAGTAATTGCGGAGCCAATGGGATCGAGACGGCTCTCTGGTACAATCTTCTCAATTGCGGATTCAAACTTCCCGCCTGCGGGGGTACGGATGCCCTTCCCAATTATCTCGATTCCAACCCGATAGGGGGGAACAGGACTTATGTCAGGATCCCAGGCGACCAGTTTGGGTACTACGAATGGCTCGATGGAGTGGTAAAGGGAAGGACCTTTGTCACTAACGGTCCTCTCTTTGCCAGGTTCAACGTGTTCGACAGGGAAGCGGGCGATTCGCTCGATGTATTCAGCGGACACTTCAATATTCCAGTTTCGATAAGGGTAAAGTCGGTATGGCCTCTTCTCGCCGCGCAGATAGTCGCCAACGGCGAAGTGGTAAGGACTCTCTATCCCTCATTCGATCCGTGCGTGATCGATACTATTGTGAATATCGATATGCGGGAGAGCGCCTGGATAGCATCACGGGTCTTTGGAGAGAACAACGGCTGGCTGCCAGTCGGCGGTTATCTTTTCGCTCATACCAGTCCCGTCTACATCACCATAGGAGGAAAACCCGTCCTCAAAAGGGAATCGGCGGAATATTTCGTGCGATGGATCGATGATCTTCTCGATATCGTCCGGAGAAGAGACTGGCCATCGAAGGCAGATTCTGTCACGGCGGCGGAGGCGCTGATCGGCGGAAGGGAATATTACCAAGGCCTTCTAGGTGTTCCGTGCGACGCTGATGATCCAGCCGCTCAACCGATCCCCGTTCCATCCATAGAGATCTTGTTCATGCCGAATCCGATGAGTTCGGGAACGATGATCCGGTTCGCCACAAAGGGGATAGAAATAGGATCGCCTTTTCGCGTTCGACAGGCAGGGGATAAAGAGGTTGAAATGATCGACCTGACGATATACGACGCCGCTGGCAGAGTTGTAAGGAGGCTTTACAGGGGTAGACTCGACTCCGCTTCATTTGACAGGTTCTGGGATGGAAAGGACGATCGGGGTATCGATGTCGCCAGCGGGATCTATTTCTGCAGGGCAGTTGCAGGCGGCGCCGGAAAATCGGAGAAGATCGTGGTAGTCAGATAGATGACGTCAGGCAGGCGCTTTTGTACAGTGATCAAGGACCGGCAGGCCGAGGGGTTTTTTCAAGAGTCTGAGTTTCAGGCCCTGTAAAAGACGATTCCCGGCTCCATCGATCAGGGAAGCCGGGAATTCATCTTTCTATATTGGTAGCGGGGGCTGGATTTGAACCAGCGACCTTTGGGTTATGAGCCCAACGAGCTACCAGACTGCTCCACCCCGCATCATTTTCTCATCCAATATTATTGACTTGCCCCCTTGATGTCAAGAGAAGTTGTTGATATTGGATAGTTTTCTTGATCGGCAGGGAGGGGGATTATCCGGTAGACCCTGTCACCCGGCCTGAGATAACCGTAACGTTCTCTGGCGACTTTCTCGATCATGAAAGGATTGGTCTTCAATTCCTCGATTGTCGTTCTGAGGTACTGTGTCTGCGCCCTCAGTATCTCGATCTCGCTTTCCAGCTCATCCATCTCTTTCTGGGCCTGCCATAGGTTCCAGAGGCCGACGTCGCTGGCCAGAAAGATCGCGGCGATAAGTATGAATATGCTCGCCAGTACCATCTTCGTGAATTTCGGGCTGATTTCCAGGTTGTTCCGTTTGACCCTGAGATACTGATTGTTCTGTCCCCAGAGAGATTTCATGATTCCTCCAGTTGATCAGTCGATCTTTATTTTGTCCTGGCCGATTCAATAGCCGAGAGGCCAGGGTAGATCGCCGTATCTCCCAGTTCCTCCTCGATCCGGAGAAGTTCGTTGTACTTGGCGACCCTGTCGGTACGGGACATCGAACCTGTCTTTATCTGACCGGCATTAGTCGCGACCGCCACGTGGGCTATCGTGACATCTTCGCTTTCGCCGGAGCGATGCGATATAACCGAGGTAAATCCTGCCCTCTTTGCCATTTCGATAGCGTCGAGAGTTTCGGTCAGCGTCCCGATCTGGTTTAGCTTTATCAGTATCGAATTGGCGCATCGTTGCTCGATCCCTTTTGCCAGTCTTTCCGTGTTGGTAACGAAGATATCGTCTCCGACGATCTGGATCTTTCCGCCGAGAGCCTCGTTCATCGATTTCCATCCGTTCCAGTCATTTTCGTCCAAGCCGTCCTCGATCGATATGATGGGGAACCTTCCGACAAGGTCTTCGTAGAATGAGATCATCTCTGCCGCGCCAAGGATCTTTCCCTCGGCATCGAGGTGGTAACCGTCTTTACGGTAAAACTCGCTCGCCGCCGCGTCGATCGCGAGGGCGATATCCTCCCCCGGCCTGTATCCCGCTTTCTCGATCGCGGCGAGAATCACTTCGAATCCCTCGGCATTCGATTTGAGGTTGGGTGCGAACCCTCCTTCATCCCCTACAGAAGTGGCGTACCCTTTTTCGGAGAGGATCTTTTTCAGCGCGTGGAAGGTTTCGGCGCCGTACCTGACCGCTTCGCGGATCGATCCCGCTCCGACCGGCACTATCATGAATTCCTGTATGTCGACGTTATTGTCGGCATGTTTTCCACCGTTCAGCACGTTCATCATCGGGACGGGGAGGACCTTGGCGTTTATGCCTCCGATATATTCGAAAAGCGACAGTCCGAGTTCATCAGCCGCTGCCTTGGCGATGGCGAGGGAGACGCCGAGGATCGCGTTCGCGCCGAGCCTGCCTTTGTTAGCCGTACCGTCGAGCTGGCAGAGGAGTCTGTCGATATAGACCTGGTCGAGGGCGTCAAGGTCGATGATCTCCGGGGCAATGATCTCGTTTACGTTGTCGACGGCAGTAAGGACACCTTTGCCGCCGAAACGTTTCTTGTCTCCATCGCGCAGTTCTACCGCTTCATGTTCACCGGTCGAAGCGCCTGATGGTACGATCACGCTTCCGACCGCGCCGCCGGCGAGATACGCCTCCACCTCGATCGTCGGATTTCCGCGAGAATCGATCACTTCCCTGGCAAAGAGATACTCGATACTTGTCATTCTGTCCTCCTTAAATGTAACTTGTATTACCGCAAGGAATAAGGCGGTCGTCCAAGTTGACCGAGTCTAGTTGTATTTTCAAATTTCTGTCAAGAAGAATTACTGTATGAAAATTCCTCTGTCTCCAGGAGATGAACATGGATATCAAATGAAATTTCCTTGAATTCCAGTCAAAATGGAAATATAATGAGGTTCTTATAGGGGGTATTTTTAAGCAATTATATTATATATGATAATTCAGGCTGCTGATGGGGGTAATGATGAGAAAGCTTTCGCTTGCCTGTGTCGCATGCATTGTTATTGTGTCAGGCGGTTATGCATATGCCGATATACAGTACAAGAATTCGACATCTCCTGGAGGAGTCCCTGATTTCTGGCAAAAGCCCGGCATAGGAAACTGTACCGAGGTTGCCGTTGCCAATTGTCTCTGGTATTGGGATCATAACGGATTTTCCGGACTCTTTCCGCACACAGAGGGAGATCCTGGTAAATGGCAGGACGACAGTCAAACAGTCATAAACACCCTTTTCAGTTATATCAGGTCAAAAGACGATGGAGGGGACAAGGGTCTGGGTGGTAACAGGGGGATAGCCGAATTTATCAAATCAAGGGGAAAACATCATGTATACAGGCATAAGAATGGTCTTGGTGTAAATGAGTATTTCAATGATCTTTTTGAGGAGAAAGCCACTTACAGTTTATATATACAGGAACTTTCCCGTTGTCAGAATGTGCTTCCCGGGTTCAAAGCGCACCACCCCGATTCAGCCGATGGGCATTGGTTCCAGGTCGGAACTGGTGACAAAAGGCATTTCTGGGCTCATTGCCAGACAGCCGCCGGTTGGGATACCGATAACCCTCCTACAAAGGCGGTCACAACAAACGGATGGCATAACAGCACTGGTCAGCCTCAGGATAATATCAACCTCGTACATACTGACAATTACGGTATATGCACAATAAAAAACCCTGCGCTGAACAACGACAGGCTTCGCATAACAGACTATCCGGAAACGGGGATACCGCCAGACGGATGCGATTATATCGAAATGGAGCGTTTTACCACGATCTGCCCTTTCGATAAGGACAATTGTGGCCTGGTTACGATTGGAGAAACAGAAAGGGTCGTAGAGGACCCTCCCAAAATGGGATATTTTTATAAGGTCAAGAATAATACGCTTCCAGGTATTCCTCCTGAACAGGTGGGAGCTGTCGGGATCTCAATCGATGTTCCTTTCGACTATGAGGACCTAAACATACAGAGTCCAGCAGGCTGGACGCCGCAGCCCTGGATACCCGCTTCGACACCAGGCCTGGCAACAATGCCGCCTTATTTGAATCCCGCAGATGACGATGACATAGATACCGGTGTTCCCGAATGGAACGGCATTCTCTGGACCACTGACACGGACCCGGTATTGCCGGGAGACAGTCTCGATGGATTCTCTTTTGAACTTCCCGATATTTTTGATGTCAAGTATGACGGCTCCTATTTCGCAATGAGTTCAACCATTTTTGATGAGGCGAGACAGCTTGGTGTGGGGTTTGTCACCGGTCCCGTACTGAAGCCTATGGACGCGGGGATCACTTCATTCACAAGAGAAACGGATTGTCCGGATCCCGATCTCTGGTTGCTTGGAAAATCGAACTGGCTCCTCGGCTACTTTGATTTCGAAACAATGGACTGGAGCGGATGGTATTTGGACGGGGCGTCGCCTTTGGGTTCTTTCGAGGGACTTTCAAGTAACATGATAGACCTCGATCCATGCCATGACAACTATGGGACTGTGGTGAATTTTTTCACCGGATCCACTTATCCATCACCAAGATATCCTGCCCTGTTTGAGATACCTTTCGCAGATGAAAGCAGTGGGTACGCGTTTGATAATACTCTCGTATCTCCAGTCATGGCGATGAATCCAGGAGGATCCGTTCCAGCTTCCGCGTCGACCGTATTGCTTCAGTACGATGCATATGAGGACCTGCCTCTCGACAATCTTGTATTTCACTACTGGCTGGTCAGATCGATCAAGAATGGGGTTGAAGGGGAATGGAAAAATTCCGATAAATTATATTACTACATCAACAGCAACGGTAACGGTAACAGATATGTGACTATCAATCAGCCTATAGGACATCTTATCGAACCCGGGGCCGATTCTATCCAGGTCGCCATCGGCGTTGTGGATAAATATTATCAGCTCAGAGATATATTGGGCAGTGGATCCCGACACGAACCTTCTCCATGGTTTGATAATGTATCGATAAAAAGGTATGACGCGCAGGGTCCCGCATGGTTCGTGAACGAGATCTGTCTCTTTCAGGATAATTTTCCTGCTGATGGCACAATAACAGGAACAGCACGGATAGATATTGCGATGGATATCGAGGATATTGCCAGGCCTGCCAATGTACCAGGGGATTCGGCAGTAGTATTCGTCGGAGAATGCAATGTAGGTCTCGATCACGATGACTCGGGAGGTCCTGCTGTCTATGCTCATGTCAGGGATATAGGGGAACGGTCGGGAGCATCGATATCCGGCGACCCTCTGAGATGGCCATTTATTCGACAGGAGGAAGGATGGACTATCCTGCGCTTCGATTCGGTATATGTTTCAGGAGTCCCAAAACAGGGCCAATTTTGCATTGATCTCAACGACGACCTCTATATACCCGGAGACACCGTTTCATATTATTTCTCCGCCAGGGACGCGAACGGGATAACTACTTACTGGAGTCAGGACATTGGAGTTACCAGCGAGGAATCCCTGGTGAGAGAAATGCCGTGTGAAGCGACAATATTTCCGACTGGAAATTCGGATATCCTTTACGTAAACAGATTCGACAACAGGGGCGGACAGATATACTTCGAGACAGCGTTTGAATTTTTAGACGTGACACCTGATCGTTTCGATGTGCTGGATCCCACGGCGATTGCGGGAAATACGCTGGCATCGAGGGCGACAATAGATCAGTTATTGGGAACGTACAGGATCATAATATGGAGTTCGGGGGATCTGGCGGAAAGCACGATCGGATACAAGGCAAAACCGACGACTGCCGATGATGCCCGATTGTTATATGAATTTCTCGATCGTTCCACGCAGGATGTCGGTCTCTATCTGACGGGAGACGGTCTGGCAACCGAAATATATGACCTGTACAGATATCCTCTTTCTGTATTCATTCAGTACCGAACGGATTTTTCCAGTTACTATTTTTTTACAGGGGGGATTTACAGCGGTGGGATCATGAACCCGCTGTTAACCGGCATCGGATTATTTGAAGGCACCAGTTTCTACATTAACGGTGGTTGCCCTGAAATCAAATCATTCGATGTGGTTGAGAGTTCCGGATGGGAAACATCGACTAATGTAATGCAATATCCGGACTATAACGGCGAGAGTGGCTTTGCTGGAGTCGCGCAGGAAACCGCTGAGAACGGAGCGGGATACACTGCCAGGGTCGTTCTTGATGGATTCAGTTTTCATTCGATAAGAGACGACAATCTTCAAGAACCGCCAGCACGAGTCAAACACCTGCAAAAAATACTGGATTGGTTCAATGGTTCGATAAGTGAGCCGACAGGTGATGAAGAGATGATATCTGTGGGAACACATCTATTCCAGAATTATCCTAACCCGTTTAATCCGGTAACAGCCATAGAGTTCTCTATCTCTAAAAAGATGCACGTAAAGTTGAAAATTTATAATATCGCGGGGCAGTTGATAAAAACACTTGTAGATGAAGTCTTACCGGAAGGGTATTACAGGAATATCAGATGGGATGGAACCAATGACAGGGATCGGGAAGTATCGAGCGGAGTATATCTTTATAAACTTGAAACCAAAGAATATTCCAGAACGAGAAAAATGGTACTGTTAAAATGATTTGGGTTTTGTTTGGAACTGGTCCTTGTTTTAAACAAAACAGGTATTCAGGTCGAATGATCGTGCATTGATGTAGAGTGCGACGGTATCTTATCAATGATCCTCTGACTTGCCACCGACAGGTAGAATCAGATTATCTGCAACAGGTTATAAGATTCGGCTTCCCACATCTAAATTATCCTGCTATCTTTTTTGCTGCTTGCGGAAGATAATGTATAAAAAAGATTTATTAGGACGAAACATTCTTAATACTGTCACGTAATCAAGGTGTGTACGTTTGAAACGTGAAGATGCAATTCTGGTCGAACGTTGTCTGAAAGGGGATGAGAAGGCTTTTGAAGAACTTCTCACGAAATACAGGAATCCCGTCTACAGCATCTGCTTCCGGATGGTCAAGAATCATTCGGACGCCGAGGACCTGGCGCAGGATGTCTTTATCAGGACATTCAACGTTCTTGACAGATATAATCCTTCATATCCGTTTTCAAGCTGGTTATACAGGATTACGTCGAATCTTTGTATCGATTTCATACGCCGGAGGAAAAGCGGCGTATATTCTCTTGACGAGCCTGTTTCCGGTTCAGATGGCGAGATGTCGCGTCAGCTGCCGGCCGAGACAGTCAATCCAGACCGGGAACTTGAGAACAGGGAGATGATGGAAGTGTTGAATCAGGCGATAGCGGAGCTTCCCGATCACTACAGGATCATCGTCATCCTGCGTCATCAGGAGCAGCTTTCATATGAAGAGATATCAGACAACCTCGGTATACCGCTCGGAACGGTAAAGGCGAGGATACACAGGGCAAGGAACCTGATAAAAAGCGTTTTTATCAAAAAGGGACTTGTCGATGACGCGGGTTCGACGGAAGGAGGTCTGTCATGAGAAGAGCAAAGAGTCGTATCAGCAGGATCCAGGCAGCCTGTTCGATCCTGGCGTTGGGCTGCATCTTTATCCAGACCGTTCCGGCATCGGCCGAAGTGACCCATTCCGAGACTGTAGAGAAAGAGATCAAGCCGGGAGAGGCCCGGACGATCGTCATAGAAGGAGTAAACGGCAGTATTTCCGTGACGGGGGAGAAAGGGCGCGAAAGCATCTTTCTCAAGGTCATAAAGAGGGTCCACTCCGATGATCTCGAGGAGGCGAAGAAGATCGCTTCCCTGATGGAGATCGAGGTATCCAGACCCGGAGATATAATAAAGATAGAGACGCTTTATCCGAAGAAATATAAAGTCAAGCGAAGCCTCCTGTCGATGGTAGTCGACAAGCATCCGAACATGATGATGGAACTGACCATCCTCGTACCGGAAGATTTTGAGGTCGCCGCGACTACCGCGAGCGGCGCTATAACGATAGTGGATATACGCTCAAGCGTGGAAGTATCGGTATCGAGCGGCGAGGCGAATATAAGGGAGATCGGGGGAGATGCCGAGGTCAACGTGACCAGCGGACAGATCAAGGCTGTCAAGGTCGCGGGAGATGCTGTCCTTAAAGTGACAAGCGGAAAAATAGCGGGGAAGAACATCGGCGGAAATGTAAAATGCGATGTCACTACAGGCAAGTTGGAGCTTCTTCAGACAGGAGGAGACCTCGGAGTGAGCATCGGATATGGCGAGGTCATTGTCGAAGGCGTCGGCGCGGTGGAGTACAGGGGAGTGAACGCGGAAGCTGATTTTATAGACGTGAGAGGGGCTGTGGATGCCTCGACCGCCAGCGGTAATATCCTTATAAGGGCTCTGCCCGAAGGTGATAATAATTACAAGATAACTGCGTCGAGCGGCCAGATAACATTGAGATTCCTTGAAGCGATGGAAGGTGGGTATGTCCTGAAGGTAGGGACTACATCGGGGACGATAAATGTCGATCTTCCTATCGACCTGAAAAAAGTAGCCAGAAACAGTATCTATGGTATTGTGCGTGGAGGAAAGGGAAAGGTTTTTCTTGAATCAGCGAGTGGAGATATTACGATAGAGGAACCAGGGGAGTAAGATCAGATGAACTGCCATCTTTTTAAAATGCTCGTTCAGAAATATTACGATGGCGAACTCGACCTGGCCGGGATGGCGGAGTATGAGAATCATACCAGTGAGTGCCGGGCGTGCCACGCGATAGACAGGGAATATTCAAAGGTGTTCAACGCACTCGGCGCGATGGAGATATTTGAACCATCACCTGAATTCAATATGAAGATCATGGCTCACGTCAATGTCGCGCGTTACAGGGTCAGCCCTCTTAAGAAAGCGTGGATCTCGGTCAGGGGCAGGTGGGATCTTCTGCCGGCGCCTCTGCGCGCGGGCGTGATGACTTCAGCTGTTTTCGGGCTTTTCGTGGCTGTCTACACGCCGATACTCACCTCTTTCGTAGTATTGACCCAGAGAATGCTCGGTATCGGGGCATCCGGCATATATATGCTCAGGCGGACTATCGAGGACCCCGCGATCCTAATGCAATTTATCAATTCTCTTGAGAAATACCGTGTGGCCGGAAGACTCCTCATCAAGACATTCCAGAGGCAGGCAGGGGATATTTCGGCCGTATATCTGAGTATAGGGATAATAGCATCTATCCTGAGCCTCTATCTTATAATCAGGATGACGAGGATTGCCTGGAGAAAAGGAGAGACGCATGTTGGTATTTTTTAGCACTGTCGCGGCAAAATCGATTCAGATATTTATTATGGTGACTCTTTTGAGTTTCGGTGGTGTCACAAAAACTGTCATCAAGGCACTGGTCTCTCCGGCGGCACAGGTATCGGTACAGCAGGAGGCGGAGAAAGACACGCTGTCGCGCAAGGAGAAAACGGCTGAAGAGGAAAAGGATAAGCCGGTAGAGATAAAAAAATACAAATCAGACAAGAAGAGATCAGAGACAGACAAAAAGAGCAACCTCAAGATCTCGATATCGGACAAGGGCGTCAAGATAGGTTCAAGCGACGGAGAAGAGGTCATACTTGATATCGACAAAGCCAGGATATCAGAGGGACTCGAGAAGGTATTCGATGATATCGATGGGATAAAGATAAACCTCGATGATCTCGATGATCCTTCGGAATATATCGATTTCGATTTTCTTAATATCGAGGAAAGGGATTTCAAGGTCGTAAGGACGAAGGAACTGGTCAGGTTCGGTGATGATGTCCATATCGGCAGGAACGAGCTCGTCCGTGGAGACGTGGTAGTCCTTTTCGGAGATATAGAGATCGACGGGAAGGTCACCGGTGATGTCGTCTCCGTGCTCGGCGACGTGAAGATCGGACCTACGGCGATAGTCAACGGGGAAGTCGTATCGGTGCTGGGGAGACTCGATGAGGACCCGCGCGCTCACGTCAGGGGAGAGACGATAGAGGTATGGAGCCACCATAATC
Organism: Candidatus Krumholzibacteriota bacterium; assembly: GCA_016932415.1. Classification (NCBI taxonomy): domain Bacteria; phylum Candidatus Krumholzibacteriota; species Candidatus Krumholzibacteriota bacterium. The sequence continues at coordinate 270,751 of JAFGCX010000020.1, read as the reverse complement.
CTATTTCAGTCCCGTTCTTCGCCTTCGGAGGAGGAATCTTCCGTGTGATAGCGAAATTCGTCTCATTCCTCGTTGGGGCTCTTCTTCTCCTGATCATACTTTATTTCCTGCCAGACAGGATGCGCCGTTCATCCGAATTCATTTTCGGATCGTTCTTCAAAGCGCTCGGAGTAGGACTCCTCGTGTTATTCATTGGTGGCGCGGTCGTAGGATTGATCGGGGTGATCCTCAGTATCACCATTATAGGGATTCCCGTGGCGATACTGCTGGTGCTCTCATTCGGAGCGCTTGTTATCGTCGGATATTTCGTCAGCGCCCTTGCGCTCGGACGTTTTATCGTGAGTAAATTCAATCTCGAAAGTGATTCGATCTTCATACAGGGCATCATAGGCCTGTTTGGACTGATGCTTCTGGGAATTCTTTCCGGAATGCTGTGGTTTGCTCCATACTTCCTTCCGGCAAGGATCATACTCAAAAGCATGAGCGCGTTCCTGAACTTCATCGCTCTCTTTACCGGAGTCGGCGCCTTCATTCTTTCGAAGGCCGGTCAGCTGACGCATGGAGCGCGGTTGCCTCTTCCGGAACCTGATCAGGAATGAAACGCTTTACAGGGGCGCTTTTCCCTATTATCTTCAGGTGAGTAAAGAACCTTTGGAAATATGGATCTGGAGCCTGAGCTTTTGACATTGAAGATATTCCTCATCATTTTTATTCTCCTGTCTATCTTTATTCCTTATAGCGGCATAACCGCGCATGGTGATCCCGGAGAACCGGCGAACAGGGCGGCAGGCGATCCTGAAGAGGAACTGGCTGCCAAATCGCCCGGCATGTTTGACAATCTCGCGAGAAAACTGGGATTCGACGGTTCCGGGGACCACGGCATGGAGCCGGCTTTCAACCGGGAGAGGTTTGATAGCAAGATCTCGCCATGCCTCGGAAGCGTCATAGACACGATCATAGTGACCGGGAACAGATATACCAGGGCCAGTACGATAACAAGGGTGATGGCGAGCCGAACGGGGTCCAGACTTGATAATGATGTCATCTTCAGGGATGATTCCTACCTCAGAGGCCTCGGGTTCTTTTCAATGGTGAATATCTCAGTAGAGCAGACGGGGGCGGAGCGGTGCAGGCTGATCGTACATGTCGAGGAGAGGCCGAAGCTCTTCATGAAATATCCGATGCCGGTGGCCAATTACGATTTCGACAAGGGATTGAGTTACGGGATAAGGTGGAGAATAAAGAATTTCCGGGGACTCGGAGAAGATATACTGATGCAGTACGAGGAACGTTCCGGAAAGGAGCGGGGGGGGGGGATCAGCTGGTTCGCCCCGTGGTTGGGCGATCAGAGGATAAGGTTATCGACAAGCCTGTATAATTTCACAAGGCTTGAAGCGCCTGAAAATAATGATTATATCAGGGAGCGTAACGGCGGAAGGATCATGATCGGTTTTCCTCTGACCGATGACAGGATGAGGCAGCTCTGGCTCTCGCCGTCGTTCGGCATAGAAGGAAGATTGTCGAAGTTGACGATCGACAAGGAGGTGGAAGTTCCGGCGGGGGAATGGATCGATCAGCTTTTTTTATCATACGGAGTGCACCTTTCGTACGACAGCAGGGATAATATTATCGCTCCTCTCGACGGTTATTTCACCGCCATCGGCGTCAACCGGTTTGTCACGATCGATGGGTATATACAGCAATTCGCCTTCTACAGATATATCAGCAATCTTTACCTGCCGGTGAGGAGTTTCGGGACCCTGATAATAGCTGCCGACCTGGAGAACCGCGATGGAGACCTCCCTTCCTTCTACAGCATGAGGCTCGGTGGCAGGACCGAATTGAGAGGATATATGGGGAAAGAGGGGGGAAGGTCGAGGATAATCGGATCTCTGCAGTGGAGAAAACCGATATTCGGCCCGGTCGTGTTCAGCGTCCCCCTTATCGGAAGGTTCGATCTTCAACTCAACGGTGTCGCCTTTGTCGATAACGGTACTCTGATGAGTTCGTTCACCGAGCTGAGCGGTTCAAGGTTCATGACTTCGGGAGGGTTCGGATTCGAGATACTCTCTCCTGTCCAGGACATGATAAGAATAGAATGCGCTTTCTGCGAGGATGAAAGACCTGCCTTTTACCTTACTACAAATACGCAATTCTAGAGCCCTGGCCTTCACCTCTGAAAGGTCACAGGAACCTGTGTGGGGATCTTTACGCAGCTATCAATAATCGCGTAATAGTCTGTCAAAAAATCGATTAGCAGATATCACGCCGAGGCATGGCATAGTGTGGGTGAGGAATATTCCCCAAAAGGGGTTTTCCGGTCCCTAGATCTTCTTGATAATAAATCATTTATATTGATTCATTCTGATGGAAAGACCTTCTCCTGAATGGTGAGATAAAAAAAACGTATCTCGTTATGAATAAAATTGATAACTAAAATTATAGATCGAACCTGAAATGATCTCATTCCATATTATAAGCCTTTTCGGTTTTCGCCGCGCCTCATCACCCCGGTCGGGGAACAGCGGTTGCAGCTTGACATACTTGTGAAATGATACTTTATGCAGGGATATTGGAAGGATGAAGGATTGAACCTTCAGAAAGACAATAAGTTAGCCGTATTTTGCGCCATGATCGTCACGGCAGTGGCTCTCTTTCCGGTTCTGTTATCTGCGCAGATTTACCCGGTCCGGCAGGAGATGGATAACGGGATCACGGTAAATCTGTATTCTTCAGAACTTATACTTGCGACTATGGTATGGCGCGACGATTACGGCAGGCTCGTCTTTCATCCTTCCGGACACGCGGGGTATTCGCTTGTAGAGGATATAACAGATCCCTCAGTCAGGAACAAGGGAGATGGAGCTTTCCACCCGATGAGGGAGAAAGCGGTCCTGTCGGCTGTGGAAAGTATCGATTTCGAAGGCGCGGCGGTCTCAATAGAGATCGACATCTATCTTCTTCCCATGCCGAGAAGGTATATAACGACCTCTTCAGCGTGCGGCAATATGATATTCCTATCTCCCGGAGTCTTTGAACTTTCCGACGAGTTCACCGCTTTTACCGTCACTCACGAGATCGGTCACTGCATGCAGAGCCGTTTCATGCCGGATTCTGATGTCAATGGCTGGGACCGGTACCTCTATCTGCGCGGCATCCTGGGAGATCCGGAATATTCAGACGATTCAGATCATATGAACAGGCCGAAGGAAATATTCGCCGAGGATTTCAGATATCTTTTCGGATCTGAGTTATCGAAGGTTTCGGGGGGAATAGAGAACGGCAGCCTTCCATTACCGGTCGAAGTGGCTGGACTGGAAAGGTTCTTTAAATCGCTGATCTCCACGGCTGTAGCTTTTTCTGATGAAAGCTTGCCGGGAAGCAGGATCGTATCAGCTTCTAATTACCCGAATCCGTTCAATCCCTCTACCATGATAAGAGCGAGTTTCGACCTTCAGGGAGGATCTGTGCCGGTCGAAGTCAAGATATACAATGTCAAAGGAGAACTCGTCAGGGACCTCTATGGCGGCGACGTCGCCGAACCGGAGATAGACCTCGCATGGGACGGGACCTCGGACAGTGGTGACAAGGTCGGAAGCGGGATCTATTTCTACGCCGTCAGATCGGAAAACTACCTCAGGACCGGGAAGATGCTCCTGGTCAGATAACCGTGGTGCTATTATCTTCCTCCTTTTCCTCAATGATTGACAAGAGCACTTGTGGATGGTAACTTCCACAGGGTATGAAACGAAGAAAAGCAATAGTATGCGCTATCATCCTTCTTTTCGCTTCCACCGCCGCGGCGGAAGTCTACCTTTGGCCGTTTCATGGCAGCAGGAGACTCAGTTCCAGTTTCAGCGAATTTCGCAGTGGGCACTTCCATGCCGGTATCGACCTGAGATCTTTCGGCGCGATAGGACTTCCCTGTCTTGCCATCTCTGACGGATGCGCCAGCAGGGTCAGGATATCTCATTCCGGGTACGGAAAAGCTCTATATATGCGCCTGTCCGACGGTAACACCGCTGTCTACGCGCACCTTGATGGTTTCAGCGCGTCACTCGATTCTTTCCTCTGGTATTACAGGAAAGGAAAAGGGGTTTCCTGGTGCGATCTGACGCTTGATGGCGGCAGATTCTGTTTTGACGTTGGAGACACGCTATGCTGGTCCGGAGAGACCGGTACCACTGCTCCCCATCTGCATTTCGAACTTCGCGACTCCTCGCAACGCCCCCTGAATCCCCTGGAAGGATTCTATCACCTTCCCGACGAGACGGCTCCGATGATATCAGGTCTCGAAGTCATACCCCGGGGGGAGGGAAGCATTGTCGACGGAAGCAGATTTCCACGGTTTTATCTCTTCAGAGCCTCGGGACGGGAGAACTATGAATTAGCCGACACCCTCCATCTCGATGGCAGTTTCAGTTTTGCCGTATCCACATGGGATGAACAGGGATTCAGCAGGTATCACATGGCACCGTATGATATCGAGATCCTGATAGACGGCGCTCCCCTTTATCACATAAGAAATTCGATTTTCTCATATGCCCAATCCGGAGAAGTAGACCTCGAATACGATATTGTCGGAAAAGGTTCTTCGCAACGCTATACCCTCCTGTACAGGAAAGAAGGAGTCAGCAGGCCTGACAGGACGGGCCAGGGTATCATCGATTCGTCGGCGAACGGAAAAAACGGGGTGATCATTCTGGAAAGAGGTATTCACCGTGGCGAGATATCGATAATCGACGCTTCGGGGAACAGGTCGGAAGGGATATTTTTCTTCTCGATCCATGATCATCCAGTCATTACGGAAGCGAGAGTCCTGGAAGCCGCTCCAGAGGCGATAGTGTCGGCTGTCGACCCCGATGGAGGAGAAGTCACCGGACGCCTTTTCGAATCTATCGACGGGGGAAATGAATACTCTGCCGTACCGTTGACTCCGTTCGGGATCTTCCTGAAGGGTGACCTTTCGGGAACTGTCGACGCCATATACAGGTATGAAGCGATCGACGATGAAGGAGCTCGCGCCGTAGAATTCTTCGGGACGCCGGTAACGAGGGGGGAGAGGGACAGCACATTTTGTGAGGCGGATATCAGAGCGGTTGAAGACGGTGTCGTCATAGATATAACGACCGACAGGATCGCGAAATCGGATCTTTCAGTGACAAGGCCGGCTGAGGGATCTTTAAGGAAAATCGAAGTCATCAGGACCGGTCCATTGACATTTTCAGCTATTGCCCGTAACAAGGAACTCAAAAACGGGTTGAACATATTCAGAATCGAGGGTTTCGATCACAGGGGATTTCCACTGATCCGCACCGAAGCATTCAGGATATATCTTCTGCGCTCACAGAGCGAAGCGAATATAGTGATCTCAGACACCCTCGAAGCGAGTCTTAGGGGACAGGCGGTTTCGGCTGAGGCGGCGGTGGTCGTCAACGCGGCTCGTTTTCCCGGAAGTATTCCCGAAGGCCTCAAACCGGTGACATCGGCTTTTTCCATCGATTTTTGCGAGGAGAGTTTCAGGAGGCCGATGAAACTCGTCTGTGATACGGGGAGAAAAACTGCTCTCTTTTTATGGGAAGAGGACGAGGGCTGGTCCTGCGTCGGTGTGCCGGCGATGGAAGGCGGATCGGTCGATATTCCCGAATCCGGAATATATATCTTTTTGTATGACGGGTTGCCTCCGGTCATCAGGCACGCGGCTCTCGAGGAAAGATACGCGGGAAGCGGTTTCTTCAAACCCTATATATGCTATCTGCCTGTCGACGAGACGGGAAGCGGAATAGATCCCTGGTCTGCCGAGACTTATCTTGACGGAGAAAGGGTAGTATGCGAATGGGATGAATTCCGTAAAAGACTTTATATGCCGGTGCCGGCTTTTTTGCCCCCGGAGTATGTAAAGCTCAGGGCTGAGATCAGCGATCGTTCAGGAAACAGGACTGTTGAAGAATTCGGTTTTATGCTAAAATAGGCGACCGAAAGGAAAATGACCGATGGCTGGCGCGAACTTCGTACACCTTCACAATCATTCGGAATACAGTCTTCTGGACGGCGCTTTCAGGATCAGCGATATGGTCTCATCGGCGAAAAAGATGGGGATGAGCGCCGTCGCGCTTACAGACCACGGCAACATGTTCGGTGCCGTCCCGTTCTACAGGGCGGCAAAAAAAGCGGGGATCAAGCCGATCCTCGGGATGGAGACGTACCTTGCTCCCGGCGGACACCTCGAAAAAGTATCGGTCAGGGGAAGGACGAGAAACGACCATCTCGTTCTGCTGGTAAAAAACGACACGGGATACAGGAACCTTTTAAAGCTATCATCGATAGCATATCTCGAGGGGTTCTACTATAAACCGAGGATCGACCTGGAGCTTCTGGAAAAATATTCCGAAGGGTTGATCGGACTGAGCGCCTGTCTGCAGGGGAGCATCCCCAAACTGATCCGCGAAGGAAAATGGGAAGAAGCAAGAAGCCTCGCCCGAAGAATGATGTCGATATTCGAACCGGGAGATTTCTATATCGAACTTCAGAATCACGGGATCCCTGAAGAAGTGGAATTGCTCCCGAAGCTCGTAAAACTCGCCGGCGAACTGGGGATCAGGACGGTAGCGACCAATGATTGTCATTTCTGCGAAAAGGATGATCATGACGCGCACGATGTCCTTTTGTGCCTGCAGACGGGAAAAGACCTTGACGATCCCAACCGGGTCCTTAGATCTCACAGCGAGACATGGTTCAAGGATCCCGAGACTATGGCCCGCCTCTTTGCCGAATATCCCGAATCACTCGAGACCACTCTCGAGATCGCGGGAAAGTGCGATTTCGATCTTGCCGATACGGGCCTTCATCTTCCCGTATTCCCTATCCCGGAACCGTTCAGCACGGCTGGCGATTACCTTGAGCATCTTGTAAGGGAAAGGCTTCCCGGAGCGTTCATTGAGATGACGGAGGAGATCGAGGAGAGAGTAAGGTATGAACTCGACGTAATCAGGAAGATGAATTATTCGGGATATTTCCTGATTGTCTGGGACATAGTCAACACCGCCGGGGAGATGGGGATACCGGTCGGGCCGGGCAGGGGTTCGGCGGCGGGCAGCATCATCTGTTTCGTCCTGGGGATCACGACGATAGATCCGATTAAGAACGGCCTTCTTTTTGAGCGGTTTCTCAACCCTGAAAGGGTCTCGATGCCTGACATCGACATCGATTTCTGCGATGAAAAGAGGCAGAAGGTGATCGACCATGTTGTCAACAAATACGGCAACGAGAATGTCTGCCAGATAATCACTTTCGGCCGCATGGCCGCGAGAGCTGTCGTCAGGGATGTCGGCAGGGTACTGAAGGTCCCGTACGGCGAGGTCGATTCGCTCGCCAAACTGATACCGGCCGTTCCAGGCACGACACTGGCGAAAGCGCTCAAGAATGTGCCGGAGTTCAGGGAACGGTACGACAATGATCCGCAGATAAAGCGCCTCGTCGATCTTTCGATCAAGCTGGAGGGACTGGCCAGGCACGCGTCGACTCATGCGGCGGGACTTGTGATCACACCGACCAGGCTTGTCGATCATGTGCCTTTATATCGATCGAACAAAGGCGAGACGACAACGCAGTACGAGATGAAGATACTCGAAAGCATAGGTCTCCTGAAAATAGATATACTCGGGCTCAAGACCCTTTCGCACATGGATAATACGATCGAGCTGATTAGGAGCGAATACGATGTCGACCTGGATATCGAATCGATCCCGCTCGATGACGAGAAGACTTTCTCCCTGCTCAGCAAGGGTCAGACAATAAGCGTATTTCAGCTTGAAAGCAGTGGGATGCGTGAATTGCTCAGAAAGATCGAACCGACCACCTTCGGGGATATCACGGCGGTAAACGCCCTCTACAGGCCGGGACCGCTCGGCAGCGATATGGTCACCGATTTTATAGAATGCAAACACGGACGCAAGAAGATCAAGTATGTCCATCCCAGCCTCGAACCGATCCTGAAAGAGACTTATGGAGTGATCCTCTACCAGGAGCAGGTCATGAGAATCGCGAGCGATCTCGGAGGATTCTCTCTCGGACAGGCCGATATATTGCGTCGAGCCATGGGCAAGAAGAACGAGAAAGAAATGGCCAGGCAGGGCGAAGCATTTATCAGGGGCGCTATCGAAAGGGGGATACCTGAAAAGAAGGCGGGAAAGATATTCGACCTCATGGCGTTTTTCTCAGGTTATGGATTCAACAAGTCTCATTCGGCCGCCTACGCCATGATATCGATGAGGACTGCCTGGCTCAAGGCTCATTACCCGGACGCGTTCATGGCCGCGGCGATGACGAGCGATATGGGTGACACGAACCGGCTGATCATCCTTCTTGAAGAATGCAGGAATCTTGGGCTCAAGGTAAGACCCCCTGATATAAACAGCAGCGGAGTCGCTTTTGGACTCTCCGGTGGAGAGATAACATACGGCCTCGCGGCGATCAAGAACATCGGGGAGAAAGCGGTGATGAGCGCGATCGAGGCGAGAAAAGATGGTCCTTTCACCGATATATATGATTTCTGCGACAGGGTCGATCTCAGGGTAATGAACAAGAGAGTGCTTGAAAACCTTATCCAGAGCGGCGCTATGGATACTCTTCCCGGCACGAGAGCCCAGAAGATGGCCTCACTCGAACGAGTGATGTCGCGGGCGCAGAAAAGACAATCAGAGAGAGACCGTGGACAGACTTTCCTCGGATTCGTGGAAGATCCTTCCGTCGCTGACTCGGACAGGCTCGAAGACGCGCAGGACTGGGATGACAGCGAAACACTCCATCGCGAGAAGGAATCTCTTGGTTTCTATTTTTCAGGCCATCCGATGGACAGGTACATGGGGATGCTTGGCAGGATCATAACGGTTGACAGTTCATCGCTGACCGACAAACCCAACAGGACACAGGTAGTACTTGCCGGGCTTGTGACTGAATCGCGGGTGATCCTTGACCGCAAGGGAAAACAGATGTCTTTCGTGACGATCGAGGATTTTCACGGCACTTGTGAGGCGATAATCTTTTCAAGCCTCTATGAATCAGGTAGAATCAAATTGGAGAAGGATAATCTCGTCGTAATCGTCGGCAAGATATCTGTCAAGGACAGGGGAGATACGAAGCTCATTGCTGATAAAGTATATTCGATCGATGAGGCGGTCCGTTTCCTTTCAAGAAAGGTCCATCTGACGCTCAGCCCGGGGGAGTTCGGAGAAAAGGATCTGAAGGTTATATCGGAAATCGTTCACCGGAATTCCGGAGGGAAAGATCTCATCTTTCACTGGAAGAACAATGGTGGTGAAATGTATACTATACGTTCCAGAGATTCGGGAGTATCACCCGATCTCGACATGTTGAGGGAACTCAGGAATCTGACGGGGGTGGAAAATGTCGAAGTCTCTTCATAGATGCTTGATTTGCGCGTTCACTGTAGTAATCTGTCTGTTTTCCCTTCCATCGGCAGCTCAGGTCTTCGAGGATATCAGTCTGATAGACAGCCCGACTGCTGGAATAATACCTCACGGGAGTTACATGTTCGAAGGCTCGATCGGTCCGAGAAGCGGGCTCCTCTTTGGTGTCAAAGTAGGGTTTCATGACCGGTTGATGATGGGAGCCTCGTTCGGGATACAGGAGTTCATAGGACGCGGAGATATAGATATCAATGATATGCCGGGATTCCAGGCGAGGCTTAGGATACTTGATGAATCGATCGCCGGGCCCGCCCTCGCAATAGGGATAGATACGCAGGGTGAAGAAGCTTACAGCGAGGCTGACGAAAGGTACGAAAGAAAATCGAAGGGTTTTTACGCCGTTCTCAGCAAGAACTACTATTTCTTAAGGAATATATCGTTCCATGGAGGCATCAATTACTCGATGGAAGACGCCGATGAAAAGGGAATGGATTTCTTTGCCGGATTTTCACTGGAAGCGCTGTCGGGGATGTCCCTTCTCTTTGAGTACAGTCCTGCGATGAACGACGACGACGCAGATCTCGCTTCCTGCAGAACAGAAGGCAGGGGATATCTGGATACCGGTATCAGGTTCGATTATAAGGAAAATCTGCGGATCAGGATACTGTTCAGGGACCTGCTTGATAACTATAATCGTGAACCGGGCGTGGCGAGGGCGATCGAGATTTTATTCATCGATTATTTCTAAAGGCGAAGATCATGGAAAAACAGGAATCGGGGATCCTCGAGTTTGAAAAACCGGTTTTCGAACTTCAAAAAAAGATAGAAGATCTCAAGCATAGCGGCAAAGTCAATACCGGTGAAATATCGAAACTCATGGACAGGCTGGCTGAACTCGAATCAAAGATATACAGATCCCTTTCTCCGTGGGAGAATGTACTTCTGGCCAGACATCCAAAAAGGCCGACGACTCTCGATTACATCCGTCTTATCACCGATCATTTCGAGGAATTGCACGGCGACAGGTATTACGGTGACGATACCGCTGTTGTCGGAGGAATAGGCGATCTCTCCGGAATGAAACTTATGATCGTCGGACATGAAAAGGGGAGGAACACGCGCGAAAGGATCGCGAGGAATTTCGGTATGGCCAGGCCGGAGGGGTTCAGGAAAAGCCTGAGACTTTTCCGGATGGCGGAAAAATTCAGCATGCCGGTCCTGTCGATTATTGACACGCCGGGTGCCTATCCCGGCATAGAAGCGGAACAGAGAGGCCAGCCGAGAGCGATAGCCGATAATCTCAAGGAGATCTTCGGGATCAGGACTCCGATAGTTGTCGTGATCATCGGAGAAGGGGGCAGCGGCGGAGCGCTCGCGCTCGCCGTCGGCGATGCGATACTGATGATGGAGCATGCCGTCTATTCCGTGATCTCGCCTGAAGGATGCGCGGCGATACTCTGGAACAGCAGGGAAAAAGCTCCGGAAGCTGCTGCTTCTCTAAAGCTTACATCCAGAGATTGCCTTAAGTTCGGAGTTATAGACGCGATTATCGAGGAAGTCCACGGAGCGGCCCACAGGGATCCGCAGGGAAACGCGAAAAATCTCGCCGAGAGAGTCATCGGTGAATTTCAGAGACTGAGCGAGGAGCCGCTTGACCTTCTTTTGAAAAAAAGAGAAGAGAAATTCTTCGCGATGGGCAAGTTTGAAGATGGGGATAAGGATTCCCCGAAAGGAGCGTAGGGGAACTTCCCCGATCTATCAGGAAAGGCAGCGGGACTTTTATCCTTGACCCGACCTGAAAGGATAGTCTATAATCTAAGGGCCAGCTTAAAGGATTTGAAAAGGTAAAATACAACAACGTTGCAGGTCCCTGATATGGAACGACGATTTTCCATGCGGTCAGGGATTTTTATTTAGGGAGGAACAGGGATATGATCAGAAAAGACCTTCTGGACATTCTGGCCTGCCCCAGGTGCCATGAAAAGGTCATCCTGAGTGATGATGAGAAATGGCTTGTCTGTAATGAATGCTCTGTAAGATATCCTGTAGAGGATGATATCCCGATAATGCTCGTCGAGCGTTCGGAGAATATCGAGTCGTAAGCCTGGAGGCTGGAAGAGATGTGCGTGTTCACCCATTTTGCCGCCGGCGCGGTGGTAAGCGCTTATGCTCCTCATATTGCTCTTATGCCCGTACTGGCTCTTGGCAGCCACGCAATTCTCGATATGATCCCTCACTTCGATTTTGAGAATATGATCCTTGAGATAGTACTGGGACTGGTCGCGCTGGCTATCCTTCTTGCCGGTGGAGTCTATTCCCTTCCCATTATCGCGGGGGGCGTGATCGCGGCGCTTCCCGACATGGAGAACCTTCTCGTAAAGACCGGAAAGATAACGAGTGGACGAAAGATATTCCCCACGCATTCGGGGATGCTTCCCCACGGTGGAAGGGCGGGGACGGTAAACCTGTCACTCCAGGTCTTTTTCTCCGTGGTTGTGATTGGGTTTTTGATCTGGAGGGCTGCATGAAGAGCGCTCTTTTCTTACTGGCCATATCGATGATCATTCCTTCGGCCGTTTCCGCAGCCGATTACGAGATAATCGGAAGTGACCGCGCGAGCGTGACGGTAAGGTTCACTCCGGGCAGGCCGGTCGTTACTCCCCTGGGACAGGGAGACGCTCAACCCCTGTCCAGGATCGCGATCCCGGGATATATAAGTGAAAAGATAGATGGAAGACCGGTTCTTCCGGTCCAGAGATTTTTCTTCGAAGTGCCAGCAGACCGTGGGATCAGACTTCAGGTCGTGGAAAAGGAACCCTCTTTTATCGAGGGAGTCCTGCCTGAAGTCTGGTTCGACGGAACCGGCAGCCCTGAAGAGGCGATCAGGATCCTGTCGGACAGATCGATCCTTACGGCAGGGGAACATGCGGTGATCGCCGCCACGGGGGTCTACAGGAAAAGGCATCTAGTCCTGATCGATCTTTATCCCGTGCTTTTCGACGCGGAGAGTTCCAGACTCGTATACTCGAGCAGCATAACGATCCGCCTTTCCTTCGACCCGGAAAGTAGAGTGAAAAGCTGGCCAGAGGATCACGCGACAGTCGAGATGCCGGGAGACAGGTTCATTGTCAATGCCTCACAGGCAAGTGCCTGGAGAAGTAGTCCGGAAATCCTCAGACCTCTGGCAAGGACTCCCTTCGAGTTTGCCCTGTCGGATAACTGGGTCAGATTGACAGTCGGTTCTTCAGGTATCTACCAGGTCACTTATAACGACCTCTATTCGGCGGGTATAAATCCGCTTTTGATCGATCCGGCCACTATGAGGATCTTTTCCTCGGGACCACTTCGGCAGCCCGAAGAGCTCGATGATGGAGGAAGTTTCGAGGAAGATTACCATATGACGGAACACGCGATCCATTATATTGGCGCAGACCTGGGCGCTTTCTCTCCGGGTGAGTCTATCCTTTTCCACGGGCTGGGAACCAGGGGGTGGAAAGATCATATTGATCCGGATAATCTCGACCTCGAATTTTATGAACACCCTTACGCTAAAGAGAATATATACTGGCTGACGTGGGGCGGGTCTTTCCCTTCAGGACCGAGAAGGATGGCCGAACGGGACGTCTCAAATCTTCCCGCCGATCCCGACACCGTCATCGATTCATATCAGCACAGGCTTCATAATGAACAGGATTACGCGTATGATCCTCAATATACCGACGATGGATGGTACTGGAGGCTTCTGGGATATGGCAACAACCTGTTTACGAACAATTTCACCCTGTCAGACGTGACTGACGGAAGCGGAATGCTCCGGTCGATCGCCTATTCTCCCTACGATTCGTTCGAACTTGTGATATCCGATTTTTTCATCAACGGAACGAAAGTCGGATCGCTCGACTGGCGGTCGGTGCACGAAAAATTCGTTCCCGAGACTCTGATGGTCGATCTTGATAATCTCCTGGATTCATCGAATCAGTTCAAGGTTTCCATCCAGACCGGCGATTTCATGTATATGATGTGGTATGACATTTTCTATAAAAGAGACCTTATCGCCCTTGACGGGGCCATCGACTTTTTCACTCCGCGTTTCGACGGCAGGGCGGGATTCGCCATAAGCGGGTTCCCGTCAGGCGGGATATATCTCCTGGATGTGACATCCTTTGGATCTCCCGCCTTTCTTACCACGGAAGATATAACCGGCGGGATAATCGAATTCGAGGATGTGATCGGGGGGGCGAGAAGACATTATCTTGCCGCGGCCTCGAACGTCCTTCTGACGCCTGGCATCGAGGCGATATCGGCGCGGGGAGAAGCGCCCGTCTCGCTCAGGGACGATCCGGTATCTCCCCATATGCTGATCGTCCATAACGGGCGATTCGAAGATGCCGCGTCGATGCTGGCCGGTTACAGGGAGACCAATCTTCCTGGAACAGTGGATCCCGTAGTCAGGGCTGTCGATATCGATGATATATATGACAATTTTTCCAACGGGATGAAAGACCCGATCGCGATAAGAAATTACGTGAAATTCCTCTACGATAACTTCTCCGACGCGGAAGGTCCCATAATACGATATCTCGTTCTTATGGGAAACGGTACGAACGATCCACGGGACATTCTCGGGACGGGAAACGATTATCTGCCACTCTTCATGAAAGATTACGGCCGCGAAGTCGTAGAGGACGATGACCATTTCGTAAGGCTCGACGACTCAGACGACTGGTTCATCGATGTGGCGATTGGAAGGATGCCTGTATTCACTGCGGCACAGGCGCAGAGGTGGGTGCGGGATATCATCGAATATGAATCCGGCGACGATATGGGCGAATGGAGAGATGAAGTGATCCTGGTAGCTGATGATGAATTTTCGACCCATACCGATTGCGATTTCGGATTTCTCGATACATCCGAGGATATGACGCTCGATTATACCTATTTCCCCGATTTTATCGATTTTAACAAAATCTATCTCCATGAATATCCGTTCGATGGAAACTTCAAGCCTGGCGCGAGGCAGGCTCTGCGGGATGCCTGGAACGACGGCGCTTTGATAATCAACTATATCGGCCATGGGGCTCCGAATGTAATGGCTGATGAGGTCGTTATGGAGAAGGCCGATATCCCCGCGCTGACAAACGGAAACAAAAGGCCGCTTTTTCTCGCTTTTTCCTGCTCGGTGGCGAATATAGAATCCCCTTTCCAAACAAGTATCGGGCAGGACCTTGTTCTCAGCGGAGATGGCGGAGCGATAGCGGTGATCGGTGGAACGGGCGGCACATATGCCGATCCCAACAAGACTATAAATTACAGGTTCATGATGGCTCTTTTCACCTCTGAAGACAGTACGGGAACAGAGACCCTCGGCAACGCTATGATCTTTGCCAAACCGTACAGCAGCATTCCTTCAAACCAGCTCAGTCTCGCGCAGTTCCTTATTCTAGGCGATCCCGCGACAAAGATCGCGCTTCCTTCGTACCAGGTCGAACATGAAAGGTCGGAGATCGATTCGATGCTTACAGGGAAGAGATACACTTTCCACGGAACGGTCCGGTCGGGGGGAGCCGTCTATGAGTCCTTCAATGGAAAGGCCGATATCATAATCCAGGAGTCGAGCAGGGAAGTAAACGAACCGCATCCCTGTATCCCTCTCGCGACGATTAAATACGACCTTCCAGGCAAGAGCCTTTTCAGGGGGAGCGTCGATGTGACCGGCGGGCGGTTCACCGCTGACTTTGTTGTTCCGCTGAGATGCAGGACAGGGTCAAAAGCGCGGGTACGAAGCTATATAAGTTCACTCAACGCCGATGGAGTGGGAGCGGATGACCACCTGCTGATCATGAACAACCCCGATCCGCCGGATAACCAATCCCCTCCCGATATCGACATATATTTCGCAGGCCAGGCGGACAAGGTGAAAAAGGGCGCGATCCTCAATGTCGAGATTTCCGATACGGACGGGATATCGATACTTGGCAAGGATCCGCAGAGTTCGATCTACCTGGAATTCGACAGAAGCGGGTATTTCCGCGCTGTCACCGATTATTTCAAATATGACCACGGATCGAGCACGAAGGGTAAGGTCGAATATCCGATCCCATCCGGGTTCACTCCGGGAGACCATTCGGTTGTGGTCAGGGCGTTCGACAACCTTGGAGCCCAGGCGAACGACACTCTTCAGTTCGAGATGATAGAGGACGGTCTCTACACGATTAGCGATGTATTCAATATGCCGAATCCTGTAAGGGTGTCGACTAATTTCATATTCCAGCTGAGCAGTGTCGCCGATGTAATACTGCGTCTCTACAATGTCTCAGGCCGGGAGATATGGAGCAGCAAAATATACGGAAGAGAGGGATATAACAGTATCTACTGGGACGGTAGGGACCGTGCCGGGGATATCCCCGCCAACGGCACCTATATATACATGATCGATGTTTCATTCAGAAATTCTTACAACCGTAGCGAAACTGTAACCGGGAAGGTGGTCCTGCTTCGATAAGGCATTAAAAAACCAGCGATTCGGGAAGTCTGAGCTTCCCTGTCCGGATCGTCAAAATGCTTGACCCGGAGTGTCGCGCAGCATAATTTTAATATGGCAGTTGTTTAGATAAGAAGGAGTATCAAAATATGATTAGATCTCTTAGGCTGATTTCCGTTTCTCTGGTCCTTGTCCTGGCTTTTTCAGGGTCGCTGTCGGCCCAGGGAGAAGCAGGCGCGAGCAGCTTGATAATACCGCCGGGTGCCAGGGCCAACGCGATGGGGCAGAGTTTCGTCGCGATCGCCGATGATGCCACCTGTCTCTGGTGGAACCCGGCAGGTATGGCCTTTATAGATAGAATGGCTTTCGACCTGATGCATACGCAGCTGGTACCTGATCTTGCCTCCGACGTGTTCTATGAATATGCCGGCTGGGTATATGCTATCAAAGGTTTCGCCGTCATAGGCGCGGCGATACAGTACCTCAGTTACGGTGACTGGGACGCGACGGGACAGGTCGGGGAATTCCTTGGTACCGCCTCTTCATATGAAGTGGTCCCGACGGTAGGTGGAGCGATAAAGATCACAAATGATATTTCAGTGGGGATGAACCTGAAGTTCGTATATGTGAACCTCGCTCCGAAATGGGCGACCCAGGACGGACAGGCGGGACAGGGGTCATCGGTGGCGGTCGATTTCGGAGGATTGTGGAGGATCCCGACCTTCAGTGTCCTGGGTTATGAAATCTCCCGTCTGAATCTTGGCCTTGCCCTGTCGAATCTTGGACCGGCACTGACATACATTAACCCGGGAGAGCAGGCTGCTCCTCTGCCGAGGAACCTTAGAGTCGGGTTCGCGTATACACCGGTAATGAGCGAATCGGCAGGCCTTACCGTTGTCGCCGACATCAATAAATCGCTCGTTGAGTATTTCAGTGACAATGACTATAACCGTTCCAACACCTACCACATGGGAGCGGAGGGCATATATGCCAACCTGCTTGTGATCCGTGGAGGTTATGTATACGACAATGACGGAGATATCAAAGATATGACGTACGGGATAGGATTCCTTTTCAATAAATTCAGGATCGATTATGCCAGTGTCCCTCAGGCGTCAGATCTCGGAAGGGTCCACCGCTGGTCCTTTGGCATGACTTTCTAGGCATCTGCCCCTGAGAGAGGTGAACCTGGTTTGTCTTCGGTAAGTTCTTTCAAGATTACCCTTGTATCGCTATTGCTGTTGCTTTTTACGGGCAAGCCGCAAGTTATTCTGGCGGGAGAGAATAAAGCCCCCGTCTTCAGGCGGACTGAATCTGGCGATCTGGTACGTACCGGGGAGCGGCGAGCTGTTCCGGACGACCTCGCCGGCAACCGTAAGACATTCTTATATAAAGTGCCACCGCCGGGAAAATTCGAGCAGGGATTTTTGTCCAGCCCGGGAAGTGCCGGAATGGTCGACGGCGAGCTTAACGTTGTCATGATAAGGATCGCTTTCCAGGATAACAGCAGGAGCGGTCTTTCATCGATAAAGACCGGTGGCGATTTCGATCTCTCTCCATACGATTCATCCATCGTCGATCCAACGCCCCACAACAGGACATATTTCAACGCCCATATGCAGGGCCTGGCGAATTATATGCGGTTTCAATCATGCGGAAAACTCGAAGTGAACTGGGAGATCCTTCCCCTTGAAGAAAATGGAAGCTACAAGCTCAGTGATGTCGCCGATTATGGTCCCGGGTCATACACGGTCGGATGGACGAACGATCAGCTGGCCGATTTCCTTTATGATGCGGTCGTCCTGGCTGATCAGGAACTCTCCGGCGCGGGGTATCCCAGGAGGCTTTCAGATTACGATGCTATAATCCTTGTACATGCCGGCGCCGATATCCAGAGTGATTACAGGGGTGATTCCCCGAACGATATACCATCATTTTTCGCCATACTCGGCGATGGTGACGAGATCCCCATCGAGGGAGGGACGACGATAATCAGGGAGATATCAGTAGTCCCCGAGACAGCGACGCAGGACGGCAGTTACGGGAGCATGGCTTCTGTCCTCGGCCATGAGTTCGGTCATGTCCTTGGATTGCCCGATCTTTATGACGTATATTACGGGTCGCCGATCGTTGGAGTCTGGGATCAGATGGATTCAGGGCCCCTTCTGGGTGCTTATGTCGAAGACAGGGGCGAGATAGTCTATGTGACGGGGATGCTTCCATCGGGGCTCGGCGCCTGGTCGAGATACGCTCTCGGGTGGGCCGAAACGGATACCATAAATACTTTTGATAACCAGATAGACCTTCCCGCCGTGGAAAAATGCCCGTCGAGACTGGTCCGGGTGGAGATATCGAACGACGAATATTTTCTTATAGAAAACCGCGCCGTCGAGATCGACGGGATATTGACAGGATTTGTCGCTGATCCGCTTACGGGAGTAGTGATCGGGACGGGTAACTGCATGAACTGCGGGGGCGGTATACCCGACGAGATCGAATGGGAACTGACAAACGGTTATGACATCCTGCTGCCTACCGAATCTGATATTCCCGAGACCGATGCCGGTCCGGGTATTCTAATATGGCATGTAGACGAATCTTTCATAGAGGACAGGTGGTACAGCAATGAGGTGAATTCCCGCTGGCCCTATGGCGTTTGGGTCGTAGAGGGTTCGGGAGTGACCGATCTGGGGAACCCTTATTCAGGGTTCCGTATGGGGTGGTTTGACGACGCGTTTTTCGAAGGGAACAGGTCGGAATTTTCCGATTCGACTATTCCTTCTTCCTGGAGCAACTGGGGCGTGCCGACCGGAGTGAGGATAGAGGGTATCACGCGGCGCGACACGGTGATGACATTCGGCGCGGGGAACAGGGATATCAGGGCGGCTGACAGGTTTTTCTTCCCCTCGGATATCGCCGATGGGGGACTTTTGCCCCTTTCAGGAGGATTCAGGAATCTCGTTATAGATCTATACGGCAACGGGCTTATTGCCGGTGAGGATGAGAAGGTCTTTTCGCTCGGACGTCCGGCAGTGACGCCGGTCGTCTATTCCTCGCTGTTCGATCACATGGCGCATTCAGACGCCGTGATCGTCGCTGATTACGGAGGACAGGTCCACGCCTTCAGAACGGGCGGCGGTCAATGGACCGAATATGGCGGCTGGCCTTTCGACGCAGGCAGCGCGCTGGTCACCCATCCTGTCGAAGTGAGAAGAACCGATGAGACGTTGATAGCTGTGATCGATTCGGACGGTGGTCTCAGGCTGCTCGCTTCTGACGGCTCCGTCGCCTCTGCCTTATCATCACCCTCCGGTACGCGGTTTAAAGGCAATATATCGATCGAAGCCGATCAGCAGGGATACGCCTCGGGAATCTTTGCTCTGGTGACTGTCGACGGCGCGCAGACAGCCCGTATACTCCACTGGGTCTTTACCGGAGAGAGAGACCTCCAGTCTGACGCGCTATGGCAATATGATATATCACTATCAGCCGGGGAAGCGGCAGGTGAAACGGCTCTTCTCAGCGGAGATATCGATCCGGAGCGCGATGGAAGCGAAGTCTATCTTTCGATGCTCCAGTCGGGAAGGATCCTCTACTGCACGGGCAGCGGGGTAATCTCCGAAAGGAAGACGGGAGCATCCCTGACAGCCGTCCCCGCCCTCCAGGATATCAACGGCGACGGGTTTATTGATATCTGCTGCAGCGACGGATCGAAAATATTCGTAATCAGTTCTTCGGGAGCGAACGTATCCGGCTGGCCGAGAGATATAAACGCGGTCTTCGATCTTCCCGCCCCGGTAAAGATATCAAGCCCTTTGACAACGGCGCAGAACGGGTCAGGAAGATGGATCGCGGCTGGTACTTCCAAGGGTCTTTTCTTCCTCTTTGACTACCGCGGAAAACTGGTCCCCGGTTATCCGAAAAAGATGGCATCTTCATTCAAGGATGCTGTAGATATCGTAAAATCGGGTGATGAGGCTTTGTTCTCCTATTCAGACATTATCAGGAATATCGGGTACAATCCCTATTTTGAATTCCGTCCCGGGATCGGAAAGATCAGATGGCGCAGCGCGCCGTTTGATCCGGGCGGCCTGGATGATTCCTGGACCAGTCTCTGGGGTGGTCCTGGAAGAACGGCTTTTGCGGCTAATACGGGAGGATTCTCGGAGACCGATGACGAGTGGAAGGCTATCGACGATAATCTTGTGATCTATCCTAATCCTTCCACTGGCGAGCGGGTCGGATTCCATTTTAACGCGCCTTTGACCGGGGAGGCTTTCCTGAAGATAATGACCCTTGCCGGAGAGCTTGTTTACGAAGAGAAGAAGGATCTTTCAGGAGGAGAAGACGAGTTTGAAGTCTCCCTGTCGGGGAAGGCTTCGGGAATATATCTATGCAGGCTTGTTATCGTTTCCAGCGGAAGGAAATACCAGGCCAACAGGAAATTCGCTATTGTAAACTGACCGTGGAGGATAAAGGATGCTTCGGATTTCCAGGGACACCGCGCTTTTAACGGTCCTGATAGCCGGTCTTACAGCCGGGCCAGCGATTACTTCTTCCGCCTCTGCCGGGGCGGCAGATGATAAAGAATCGATCTCGCTCTCCAGGACAATAGATCCAGGATCTGAAGCGGGGAAGGCTAACTCGGTCTTCGCGAGAGAAGAGGGAGATTACGATCTCAAATCGTACAAGGTCAGCGAGACCCTGAAATTATCGGGAGACAGGATAGGATCTCCCTCTGTATCAGCGAGGGATATGAGATTGATGAGGAGCGGCAGCTATCCTTCAACGGTCCGGCAGGGCGGGAAGAAGAAGATGGCTATATCGGTACTTGCCTCAGCCCTTCTGCCCGGGCTTGGAGAATTGTATCTTTATGTCGACCGGGGCGATTGGTCAGACTGGTCGACCCTTGCCAGAGTACCTGCTTTTATCGGGATCGACGCCTATCTCTGGTATGGATACAAGGATAATTATGACAAGGGAAAGGACAGTAAAAAAGAATACGAGGAGTTCTGCGACACTCACTGGAGCGAGGCGAGGTTCCTTCTGCAGCACCCCTACTGCGAGGGGATCGGGGGATGCAGCGACTGGCATGTCTATAATGACAATGCCGACGAGATGGCGGATTTCTATTTTATCTATATACCGAAGAATCTCGACAGGGAAGAGTATTACGAGAATTGCGGGAAATATGACGCTTTCGCTTTCGGCTGGGATGACTGGGATGGAGATTCATGGGACGGGACATACGAGAATTTCCAGCCGTGGACACCCAACAGGTTGGCTTACTGGGATATGCGCGCGGTGAGTGACGAGTTCCTCGTAAGCGCTGACAGGCACTTGATGATGCTTATCGTGAACAGGGTCGTATCGATGATAGACGCTCTCTGGCTGGCTCATCGAATGAATAATGACAGTCTGGACGACGGTGGATGGTCAATAGATCTTTCGCCGGATGCAGTCACCCCTACCGTGGGAATCAGTTATCGTTTCTAGGAGGGCA
The DNA here is from genome assembly GCA_016932415.1 of Candidatus Krumholzibacteriota bacterium. Taxonomy (NCBI): domain Bacteria; phylum Candidatus Krumholzibacteriota; species Candidatus Krumholzibacteriota bacterium. Next base: position 249,339 of record JAFGCX010000020.1, on the reverse strand, counting down.
ACGCGGTGAGAAATCTCTTGTTTGTTTTTATCATGGCAATCGTCATATATTCGCCGATGCCGGCCGATTGTGCTGGAACAGGTGCCGATTCCCCGATGATCCTGATGGACCGGGAAGAGAGTTTATTCGACCGGTCTGGCGCTCCGCGGTTCAACCTTCCCGAAGAGACCAGTCGACGAGGCGAGGGAAATAGCACCGGGCTTGTCTCTTTGCCTTTTTCCGGTGTTGAATACACGGGGGCTGATCTTGCCGCAAGGTCTGCAAAAAAAGAAGCATTGCTTAGTTTCCTGCTCCCCGGACTCGGGCAGCACAGGATGGGGCGTACCGTGAGATCAAAGATATATTTCAGCCTCGAAGGGATAGCCTGGATAAGCGCCGGGGCTTTTTACTGGCAATCGGTGGCCCGAAGGGACGCGTTTGAAGATTACGCCGTCGCGTACGCCGGCGTGTCGGGCACGGGACATTCAGAATCGTATTACAAGATTATCGCCAATTATATGAGCAACGATGGTCCCGGCGGGTATAACGAATATATTCTCAGGGAAGCCAGGGACATGTACTATCCTGATATGGCCGCTATCGAGGACTACTATCAGGATAATATATTGACCGGAGATATGAGCTGGCGATGGGAGAATGAAGGAGTCTACAGAAGGTATAGTTCCCTTTATTCGGGGTATGATGTCTCGAAGAAAAGAATCGTCTACACACTTTTCTTCGCGCTCGGCGTACGGGTCGTCAGTATGGTCGATGCTTTCAAGATCGCCGGTGGTGGCGACTATTCCTCACAGGAGCAGTCGCGGCAGATATCGATAGATATCGATCCGGCGCCGGATGGATTCAGGATGACGATGACCCGGTCCTTCTAGCAGGGGAGCGGAATGTCTCGCGGCAGTATTCTTAAAGCGGAAAATATCGGCACCCTCGTTCTTTTTCTGATCATTCTCTTTTTGTCACCGGAATCGGCATTTTCCGAAGATCCCCTGAAAGAGAAGGGATCAGCCCCGGCAATAATACTCCACCAAAAAATTGAACGTCTCGGAGAGGATGTTCTGATGGAGCCCCTCGGGCTTGCCGCCGATCCTGACCGGTTTCTTTTCGTAGCCGACGCGATGACAGGCAAGGTCTTCAGGTTCTCTCCGGACGGGAGTCATATCGAGTTCGAGAATCCGCCCCGCAACGCCTCTTTCTATCCGATCGACCTGGCCCTGAACGGGCCATTCGTCTATATCCTTGATTATTCGAGGAACCGCGTTTTGAGATACGATGGAAAAGGCTCCTACCTCGATATCCTTATCTCTTTTGAAGGTGTCGAGGGAATGAAACCGGTCTCCCTGACGGGGGGGAACGGGGGAAGATTCCTCACGGCTGATCCAGATAACCATGCTGTCGCCGTGTGGAGTCCCTTTCTTGACATAGAGATCTCGTGGGATGATTTCGGATTGGGTGAGGGGAGCTTCAACCGGCCCGTAAAGGCGGCGATGCTTCCTGATGAACGAATCATTGTCGCTGATCAAGCGAACAGGAGGGTACAGGTCTTCTCTCCGTCAGGGGCGTTTGAGTCTCTTCTTACCCTTCCGGGAGGATCAGCGTACAGATCTCCCAGGTACCTGGCCACCGATGGTGAAGGGTATGTTTTTATTGCCGATTCGGAAGCCGGCGCGGTTTTCGTCTTCGATTCTCAATGCAGGTACGTCCAGAAGATCGATTCCTTTTTCGATAGAAAGATACGACCCGCGGCCGTGACGATAGGCTGGAACGACGATCTCTATATTGCCGATATCGGCTCCCATTCCATCCTTGTCTTTAAAATGATTTATCCTGGTAAATGATCATGAGGCGATTCAGTCCTTTTCTTCAGTCTCTTTTCCTGATCTCGATGCTGATGATCCCTACGGAGTCGAATTGTGCCGATCTTCAAAAGGGACCGGTCAGGGACAAGTTCAGGAGCTCTTTCGATCTGAAGCTTCAGGAGGGGCAGACAAGGATAGATCTCGTGGACGCCTTTATCATTCCGGGGAGCGATTCAGTCTTCATCGACGGACAGCTTTTGATAAGGGAGGCCGATTACAGGATCAATACGTTGAACGGTTTTATCATACTGGTAGATCCTCCATCCGGTACGGAGATCTTTAGAGCTTCGTGGTCGAAATATCCTTTCGCTTTCGCCCCTGTTACCGCGATCAGGTTTCCTGGCGAGAAACCGCTTCCTCATCTCAAGACAGGATTGATATCCACGGGAAGGGATGAAGAGAGAAAACAGGGGTCTCCGTACAGGCTGAGATTGTCGGGAAGCAAAACGATAGGTTTTTCAATAGGGTCGAACAGGGGACTGGGGATCGATCAGTCGCTCAAGGTCACGATGGCTGGAAAACTGGCAAGGGACCTTGAGGTGAAAGCCTACCTGACAGATGATAACCTGCCGGTGCAGCCTGAGGGAAATACCGAGGAACTGAAACATCTCGACAAGGTCTATATAGAAGTCAAAAGCAGAAATATCGAGGCAAGGCTCGGCGATTTCAGCACCGGTCTTGACTGGTCGGATTATTCATCTTTTAAAAGAGAGCTGCGGGGGGCGAGCGTAGGAATGAAGATCGGTGATCAGAAGTTCCTCGCCGGAGGAGGGATCTCCAAAGGAAGATTCAAAACAGTTTCAATGAGAGGCCGCGAGGGAGTCCAGGGACCGTACGAACTCCTTGACGCCAGAAGGTTCAATGGAGTCGTCATCCTTTCCGGGACGGAGACGGTCTATCTCGATGGCAGAAGACTCTCCAGGGGCGGCGAGAAGGACTATACGATCGATTACAACAGAGGTGCGGTGACGTTCACTGAAAAGACGCTGATAACGGCTGATTCGGAGATCGTCATCGATTACCAGACCGGGGAGGACGATTTCACAAGATCTACGGTGACGGGAGAATGGTACGCGCCGCTTGCGCGCGGGGCAGTAAGGCTCAATGCCTTTTTCTTCCAGGAGAGCGACGATCCGGACGATCCCCTCAGGCAGCTCATCACACCTGATGAGAAGGATATCATACGCTCGGCGGGAGATGATGCCGGCGAAGCGATGGCTTCAGGGATCGAAGAGGTCGATGACGCCGAAGACTGCTATATTCTGGTTCCGGCCGATTCCATTCCCGAACACTATCTTTTTGTCGAAGAGGGGGGAGCGTTCAGGCTTTCATTCTTCAGGACCGGGCCTGGAGAGGGAGATTACGAACCTGACGGGTTCACCAGGCGCGGAGAGATCAGATACAGGTTCGTGGGAGAAGGAAATGGCAGCTATTCCGTAGGCCGCAGACTTCCGCTGCCGCAGAGAAAGAGAGTATTCGCTCTGGGAGTGTCGGCCGAAAAGGGGATCTTCTATCTTGATGCCGAAGGAGATCTGAGTGAAAAGGACAATAATATACTTTCTTCGATAGACGACAGCGACAACATGGGAGGGGCGTGGAAGGCCGAGGCGGGAATAAGGGATATGAGCATCGCTTCAAGTCACCTTTCATTAAAGGGAGAATATTCCGTTCTTGAATCGAGATTTGAATCCCCCGATAAACCGAGAGATCCTTATTACTACAGAAACTGGAATCTTGAAGATGAAATCCTTTCGGGCAGGGAGGATCTCGCCGGAGCTACCCTGGAATGGCGCGGAGACAGCCTCTGGGCCTTCTCGTCAAGCGCTAAAAGACTTGTAAGAAAGGGGGACGTTTCGGCAGAAATGACAGATATCGCGGCGCGATTTGGAGATCCGCAGGTGAGGGGCCTGGATTTGAAAGGTTTTAACACGAGTACTGGAAGGGAAAAAGACAGAAGGTCTGCGAGCCTGTCCGGAGCTTACGCTCTCTGGAAGGTAATCCCGCGATTCGAATTCGATACGGAGAGGTATCGTTCCTTCGTTCCAGCGGCGGCCGACACCGGCAGGTATTATTATCAGAACAGATTTTCACTGGCATCAAGGGATACAGGCAGATACAGGGCCGATCTCTCATTCAGTCGGCGGAGGACCGAGCGAATGTCAGCTTCCGGAGGAGATTGGTCCGGGGAAAGAGAGAACGATGAGATCCGGTTGGACGGAGGATATCGGGACAACTTAAAAATGATCGATCTGTATATTATGCATGTTAATACGCGTTATATCTCAAGTGGTTTAGAGAGCAGCCAGGACCTGGCAAAAATAAGGTTCAGGGATTCATGGGAAAGCGCCGGGGTAACGACCGACGTAGGGTATAAAATCAGTTCAGGAGAAGACAGGCGGCTTGAAAAAGCGGTGATCTATGTGGGGGAAAACGAGGGAGACTACGATGAGGAGGGAAGAGAAGTAGGGCAGAAGAGGGGAGATTACATGGTCCTCTATCTTCCCGGCGGGGATGTGGAGGTCGTCAGGGCAGTCGAATTGACATGGAGAGCCAGTATCGGCGGGGGAATACGAGGCATCCGTTCCGATGGCGGGGATTCCTCATTTCTTGGCATGGTGAGAAAGAATCTCTCCGTCGACCATTTCTTTTCCGTCCAGGAGCGATCGTCGACCGATGAGACGATCAGGCTCTATCTTCTCGACCCGGGACTGCTGCAGCGTGACGATCTGACCCTGTACGGAAAGAACAGCCTGAGGCAGGAATGGAGTTTCCTCAACGACGTGAACCGGTTCGATATCAAGCTTGTTTATTTCAGGGAAGACGAAGAAGATAACCGTTCGGGAGATTTTTCTACTTCAAGGTACACGAGAGAGACCCAGTTAAGGATCGAGTCTCTTCCGTCGGAGGCATTCAGCCTTTCTCTCGAGGGAGGGACAAAGTTGCGAACGACCGGATCTGATGGACCGGGCGAGCAGCGATACAGGGTCGAATCGATCAACCTGGCCAGCGTACTCGGTTACCGGTACAGGATATCTACCAGGCTCTCTTTCAAACTGGGAGTAGAAAACAGGAACGATGCCGTCTCGGGAGCGGGGCAGAGGTCATACGCGGCAACGCCGTCGATAAACTCTTCGATCGGCCGCAAGGTGCATATGTCGGCATTTCTAAAGTTCACCTACACCACAGTCCAGTCAGATGCGGGCAAACCTCTCTTTTTCCTCGAAGAGGGGCTTCGGCAGGATTGGGCGGTTATCGGCCAGTACAGGCTGACTAAAAACCTCAGCCTGGGGATCAACTATACCGGTCGAAGGGAAAAGGACTATATCGGGGAGGTGAAGACGGTCCATGCGCTTAAAATGGAGTGCCGTGCTTTTTTCTAGCATGACCTTCCTGATCCTCATATCGGCAGGGGGGGCGCGCGGTCAGGCGATCAGAAAGGTCGAGTGGCGGGGATCGGACCTGGTCGCTTCCAACGAACTCGTTTCGGAGACTTTTTTACGGCGTGGAGAGATCCTTACGGAAAGAATGATCGAGATGGAACTGGCGAGGATAGATTCCATCTATTTTTCCCATGGTCTTCTCGGTGTCGAGATCGAGATAGATACCCTTTTGTCCGGAGGAAAAGTCTCGGTCGGCGTGAAGCTGTACGAAGGTGAGCAGGCGCTCGTCGGGAAGATAACGGTCACGGGTGGATCAGATCATGACCGCCGGTCTCTGCCGGGAAGGCTCGGGCTCGAAGAAGGGAGAACTTTCGAGCCACGCCGTCTCGGGAGATCTATGGAGGTCTATCTCAGGGAACAGGTCGATTCAGGTTATCCTTTTGCCCAGATCTGGATGACTGGATTTTCATTCGACCGGCAGGCCAATACGGTCGACATCGTCTTTTCGCAGTACAACGGAGATATATCGATAATCTCAGGAGTCACATTCGAGGGGATAGCCAGGACGGACACATCTGTCGCGCTGAGGACATCGCGTCTCGGGAAGGGAAAAAGATTCAGCGAGAGAGACCTTGAAAAATCTCAGGAATACCTTGGAAGTTCCGGGCTCTTCAGATCCACCGGCAGGATCAGGGTTATAAGAAGCGATATGGGAAAGGTCGAGCTCGTAGTTCCGGTAATTGAAAAGGAGAACAGCAACTCATTTCTCGGAGCATTCGGGTTTTCGCGCAAGGATGACGGGGATTACAGGCTGAACGGATCGCTTCGCCTCGATCTTCGCAACATCGCCGGAAAGGGCCGCGATGTCTCCCTCGACTGGCTTAACGACGGACAAAAGTACTCGAATACAAGATTGCTATTTACCGAACCTTTCCTTTTCTCGATGCCTGTCCATTTTGACGGCGAGCTCAGACAGACGGTGCAGGATACTTTGTACGATCTTGCCTCGGGAGGAGTCTCGCTGAGGATACCGATCGGTCCGGTTTATTCAGTTGCGACGGGCTTTTTCGCTGACAGGACCCTTTTTGGAGGGCAGAGTGCCGTTGACAGGAATTCAAGGCAGAGATACAGGCTCGGATTGATCAGGAACAGGGGAAGAGGTCTCAGATTCAATATCTATCTTGAAGGCGCGAGAAGGTCTTCGGTCCATCAGGTAGGAGCAAAAGAGGTGGAGAACCAACTTCTGTACCAATTTGATGGAGCGATCGAGGTTCCGTTGCGCCCGGGGCAGGAGTTCTTTACGAGGCTCGTCTCGGAGGGAGTATTTTCCAGAGGCGTCCTGTCGCTTTCCGAGATGTCTCTTCTTGGCGGGGCCAGATCCCTGCGCGGATACCGCGAAAACCAGTTCCGGGGTGAGAAGACAGGTTGTCTCAGTCTCGAGTACCGGTTCGGAGAAGAAAGCAGGATTTTTTTCTTCAATGATACAGGAGCGTATTACAGGCGTTCGGAAGGTTGGCAGATCAGAAACGGGAGTGGTTTCGGCGTCGTCTCATTTTCGCAGTTCGGCATAGTCGAGCTGAGCTTCGGTGTAGGAGAGGAACTTTCTTTAAGCAGTACCAGGATACATATTTCGCTTACCGAGAGATTCTGATCGCCCCTGCCCTTTTGATCGCTTTTTATCAATATTCCCGAATCCGATCGGCCCGTGAGTATTCTTGTCTGTACAGGAATACGCCAGTTGATTATAATCAAAGACCTTTTGAATCGAGAGGAGGCCTGGGTCTTGACTGAATATGAGAAGGCAAAAGCAGGTGAGATAACGGAAGTCCTTGGGGCGGTGGCGCGCGAGGAACGTGTCGATCCGGAAAAGCTGCGCGAACTTGTCGCCGCGGGAAAAGTTATCCTTACCGGCATGGCAAGAAAACATTCCAGGGTCATAGGGATCGGTGAAGGGTTGAGGACAAAGGTCAATGCCAACATCGGGACAAGCCCCGATCATGATGATACCGATATAGAACTCGAAAAACTCAGGGTCACGATCGACGCGGGAGCAGACGCCGTGATGGATCTTTCGACCGGCGGAGATATAAACGCGATACGAAGGACTATCCTTGAAAGATCGACGATCCCGGTCGGCACCGTCCCGATCTACCAGGCTGTAGTTGATGTGACGCGGCAGGGAAGGGAATTGACCGACACGACGGTCGACGAATTCTTTTCAGTGGTAGAGGAACAGGCGAGAGACGGCGTCGATTTCATGACGATACATTGCGGCCTGGTAAAACGGATCGCCGAGCAGGTGGCTGGAACGAGGACAGCCGGAGTGGTAAGCAGGGGAGGCAGCTTTCTTCTCCAGTGGATCGTAAGGAACAAACGCGAGAATCCGTACTATGAATATTACGACCGGTTGCTTGATATTGCTCATGAATATGATATCGCCCTCAGTCTGGGCGACGGGCTCAGGCCAGGAGCGATAGCCGATTCGACGGATCTGCCCCAGATAAGCGAGCTTCTCGTTATCGGTGAACTTGTTCAGAGGGCGAGAGACAGAGGAGTCAGCGTCTTCGTCGAAGGTCCCGGGCATGTACCTATTAACGAAATCGCGACGAATATGCTTATTCAGAAGAAGATATGCAAGGGAGCCCCGTTCTATGTCCTTGGACCACTGGTGACAGATGTCGCTCCGGGATATGATCATATTACCGCAGCCATAGGTGGTGCCATAGCTGCCTGGCACGGTGCTGATTTTCTCTGCTATGTCACGCCAGCCGAACATCTGAGGCTTCCATCGATAGATGACGTCCGGGATGGAGTGATCGGAGCGAGGATCGCCGCGCATGCCGGTGATATAGGAAAGGGAGTCGCCGGCGCGGCCGAGTGGGACAGGAAGGTGTCGAGACTGAGAGCTAGCCTCGACTGGCAGGCAGCTCTCGACGCGACTATAGATCCGGTAAGGGCCAAAGAGATGTACGATTCGAGTTCCGGCGGTTCCGACGATCTCTGCACGATGTGTGGAGAATTCTGCGCGATCCGCGGTAGTCGAAGAGGCAGCGGGAATTGAGGCGACGCCAGGGGGAGACGCCGGCAGAGGCCGGGACGGGCGGTGATCGATCGAGGGATATCCTGTCGGCTACCGATATATGCGCTTCTTTCAGCTCATTTATTCCGGCGGAAGAGATCGCTTCGTTTGACGATCAGCAGGTCGCCGGAGATATTATCGCCGCGATCGCGGCTTCTCCGGTGCCCCTGGCCATCCTGCTCGATCTTTCCCTGAAATCAGGTTTCGACGGCCACCGGGTCCTGGAAGCGATCACCACCCCGATCCTCTCTTCAGGGCTTTTCGACCTTCAACGGGGAGCCGGATTGTTCACTGCCGAAGAACGATCGAGAGATCTTTCAGTTTATCCGATAGATGGTGAAACGATAAAAGACGGGATCTCTACGGGAATACCTTCGGACGGCTCGATCCATCCCGGTGATATGACGGTCGAAGAGGTGTTCGGCCGGGTCAGCGATTTACTGGGAGAGGAAAGAAGCGGCCAGGTAGAAATGGCACGGATGGTCCTTGATTCCTTCGAGTCGGGTAAGATCGCTTTTATAGAAGCCGGTACGGGTACAGGCAAATCTCTCGGCTATCTTGTTCCCTCGATAATCCATTCGCGTCGCACGGGGGAACGCGTAATCATCTCGACTTACACGAGAAATCTTCAGAATCAATTGATGACGAAAGAGATACCGCTTCTGCGGGATCTTTTCGGGATCAACCTCGACGTAGCGAGGTTGATGGGAAGAGAGAATTATATCTGCTCGAGAAGACTTCTCTCCTTTATCACGGCACTGGCCGGTGATGATCCTTCCCGGGCCTTTTCCCTCGCTATCTCTGCCGTTCTTACGATGACAGGGAGAGTAGAATCTATTATATCCGGGGGAGAAGTCGACAGGGAAGAACTGGCAGCTCCGGCGAGATGCCTGATGAACGCCTGCAGCCACAGTGATACCTGCCCGCTCCTTATAGCGAGGAAAAAAGCGAGGAACGCCTCTATAGTATTCGTCAATCACGCGCTGATACTGACTGATTACAGGCAGGGGGGAAGCGTTCTCGGAGAATATCAGAATGCCGTCTTCGATGAAGCGCATCACCTTGAGAACTGCGTTATGGAAAACCTTTCCGTACGCCTCTTCAGCAGGGATATACCGGCGATATTCCAGCAGGTCTCTCCGATATCTGCCGCTTCGCCGAGATGGAAGTTATTTATCTCCCAGGTGGAGGGGAGAGAAGCGTCGGAGAGGATATCGTTGGCCGTGGCCGATCTCTCGGCAAGAGTCGAGCAGCTAAAGAAGGGTTTCAATTCGATCTTTACAGCTATTTCCGAGCGTCTTGATCCTGGCGGCAACTTCAGAAATCAGAGGACAAGATACCAGGAAGGAGCTGTCGTCTTTGCTGATGTCCAGGATGAAATTAATCATTATCGCAATATATACAACGAATTAAAAGATGTACTTAAACCATTTGTTGAAATACCGACATCCTCGGCGGGGGCGATCTTTCAGCAGGAGTTAAGGTATATCGATGAGGAACTTGTCGAACTTTCAGCGGCCCTCGAATACCTCTTTTCGGCTTCAGACGATGAAAGCGTATTCTGGATCGAATGGTCATCGGCGGGGAAGGCGTACGGTATCTGCGGTTCTCCACTGTCGATAGACCGTCGTTTCTCCGACTATCTGGAGGAAAAGTGCAGTTCGGCTGTCTTTACATCGGCGACACTGGCCGAGGAAGGGTCATTTTCATCCATCGGCAGAAGGCTTGGTACTGTCTTGTCCGGTCTTGAAACGAACGGGCTTGTCGTGCCTTCTCCGTTCAATTACAGGGAGAATTTCCTGATAATAACCCAGAAGGGGATGGGCGACCCGAACAGCGGCAGCCATGCCGGGGATGCCGCGTTGATAATATCCCAGCTTGCCGAAAAGACAAGGCGGAGCATAATGGTCCTTTTCACTTCCCATCGGATGTGCAGGCTTGTCGCAAGGCATCTTGACGGATTCGATCTTCCAGGCCCTCTTTTCATCCAGGGTATTTCGGGAAGCAGGGAAGAACTCGCCGGCCAGTTCAAATCATCGCGGAATGGCGTGCTGCTCGGTGTCGCGAGTTTCTGGGAAGGGGTCGATTTTCCGGGCGATCAGCTCGAGATAATGGTGATACCGAAACTGCCCTTTCCAGTACCTACGGAACCGATCATAGAGGCGAGATCGGACAGGCTTCGCAGCATCGGTGAAGAGCCCTTTACTTCGCTATATCTGCCTGAAGCGATAATGAGACTGAGGCAGGGAATAGGAAGAGTGATCAGGCGTTCGACTGACAGGGGTGTGGCGGTGATACTAGATCCGAGGATCGAATCGAGGCCATATTCAAAACGGGTGATCTCCTCTCTTCCAGTGGAACCTCTTATAACCACAAATAATAGCGAGACAGTCGATGCCGCCGCCGCCTGGTTTGAAGAGAAAGACCCCCCTTCTGCACTCAACGGCAGACCCGGTCCGCACGAGTGAAGAAATCCCGGGATAAGTCTGATGCGCATCTGTAATCCCGGTAAGGTATTTGACCGGTACCGGTTTCTTTTCAGCAAAAGAGTTGCGGCAGGGGGGACAAATAATGTATCCTGTGATTGATTAAGTCCTGTTCTTAATATTTGTAACAGGCTAATAACAAAGGGTGTTATAAAACAAAGTAAAACCTGGTTCGGAGGTAAGGGAGATGGATTCCCCTATTATAAGGTCCCCGAGAGGAAATGAGATCAGTTGCAAGGGATGGTTTCAGGAAGCGGCGTTGAGGATGCTGATGAACAATCTCGATCCTGAAAACGCAGAAAAACCTGAAGAACTGGTCGTATACGGCGGTAAAGGCAAAGCTGCGAGAAACTGGGATTGTTATCACGCGATAGTCGATTCGCTAAGACGACTTGAGAACGACGAGACGCTTCTGGTGCAGTCGGGAAAACCTGTCGGGATATTCAAGACGCATGAAGGCGCGCCAAGAGTCCTCCTTGCCAATTCGCTTCTCGTCCCTAAATGGGCGACCTGGGAACATTTCTGGGAACTTGAGTCCAAGGGCCTGATGATGTACGGACAGATGACAGCCGGTTCATGGATGTATATAGGGACGCAGGGGATCCTGCAGGGGACTTACGAGACCTTTTCGGAATGCGCCAGGAAGCATTTCGGGGGTACTCTCGAAGGCAGGTTTGTACTTTCAGGGGGGCTTGGAGGAATGAGTGGCGCGCAACCCCTCGCGGTCACGATGAACGCAGGTGTATGCCTGATCGTCGAAGTCGACCGGGAGAGGATAAAAAGGCGTCTGGATACCGACTACTGCGATCTTCTCGAGACTGATCTCGACGCGGCGCTGGTAAAGGTGGAAGAAGCGGTGCGATCGAAAAAGCCTTTATCGATCGGTCTGGTGGGAAACTGCGCGGATGTCTATCCGGAACTGGTAAGACGCGGAGTGATCCCCGATGTAGTCACAGACCAGACATCAGCTCATGATCCGCTTAACGGGTATGTCCCCAAAGGGTATACTCTCGATGAAGCGGCCGGTTTGCGTAAAAGCGATCCGGACCGGTATATTGACGAGGCTATATCCTCGATGGTCGATCACGTGAAAGCTATGATAGATATGCAGGAAAAGGGGGCTGTAGCCTTCGACTATGGAAATAACATCAGGGGAATGGCTGAAAAGGGAGGGCTTGAGAATGCTTTTTCCTTCCCCGGTTTCGTTCCAGCCTTTATCAGACCGATGTTCTGCGTCGGAAAAGGACCATTTCGCTGGATCGCCATGTCGGGAAAGAAAGAGGATATTTACAGGACAGACGATCTTGCTCTGGAACTCTTCCCGGAGAACGAATCGCTCTGCAGGTGGATAAGGCTGGCCAGGGAAAAGGTAGCTTTCCAGGGTCTGCCGTCGAGGATCTGCTGGCTGGCTCACGGGGAAAGACAGAAATTCGGTCTCGCGATGCATGATCTTGTCGCTTCGGGCGAAATAAGCGCTCCGATAGTGATAGGACGCGATCACCTCGACAGCGGATCTGTCGCATCTCCCTATCGCGAGACGGAGGGGATGATCGACGGTAGCGATGCCGTCGCCGACTGGCCGATCCTCAACGCGATGCTCAACGTATCGAGTGGAGCGGCATGGGTATCGGTCCATCACGGAGGTGGAGTGGGCATGGGACTTTCGATCCATGCCGGACTCGCCGTAGTTGCTGATGGAACGTCGGAAGGTCGTGAAAAACTAGCACGTTGTCTCGATAATGACCCTGGCACGGGAGTTGCAAGACATGCCGACGCGGGCTATGAGATAGCCATTAAAAAGGCCAAGGATGCAGGGCTTAAGATCCCGATGTTGTGAAAATAAATATTTTCCATCCTTTGTGCCGGGCGAAGATTCCAAACCGGAATCGGATTTGCGCATTTGATTGTGTGCATTATGCCTGGATTGAACAGGTTAAAGGTATCATTCTGCAAGGAGAGGCGCTTGCCAGAGACCATTGATTTGCTACTTCTTGGCGCCGGACAGATCGTCACATCCGCGGGATTCGGCAGCGGGCCGTGGCGTGGAGGACATCTCTCTGACCCGGGAGTGGTCAGGGGTGGTGCGATTGCTGTCAGTAGAGGAAGAATTTCAGCTATAGGAAATCAGGAAGAAGTGCTCGCGCAGATCAAGGGCGCGGAGATATCGGAGAATATCGACGCCGGTGGCAGGGTAATCATGCCGGGCTGGGTCGATCCTCACACGCACGCCGTATTTGCCGGTTACAGGGCTGATGAGTATGAATCCCGGATAAGGGGGGAGAGCTATCTCGATATCGAAAAGAAGGGCGGAGGGATAAAACGTTCTGTCAGGGGTCTGAGGGAGATGGACGAGGAGAGGCTTTTCGAGATAAGCAGGCGAAGACTAGGCCGGATGCTGGAAGAAGGAGTCACGACCCTCGAGATAAAAAGCGGCTACGGCCTCGACAGGGAAAACGAGATAAAACAACTCAGGGTCATCGAACGCCTGGGAAAAGAAACGTGCCTCGATGTGGTGGCGACCTTCATGGGTGCTCACCAGGTACCCCCCGAATACAGCGATTCGGATGAATATGTCGATTTCCTCATAAATGAGATGATTCCTTACGTAGCAAGTACCGGTCTGGCAAAATTCATCGATGTCTTCTGTGAAAAAGGAGTCTTCAGCGTCGAACAGACCCGCAGGATCCTTGAAGCGGGGAAGAAACATCGATTCGGGCTCAAGGTACATTCAGACGAGATATATGCGATAGGTGGAACAGAGCTTGCTGTTGAGATCGGTGCGGTGTCGGTGGAACATCTGACGAAGATCACTCCGGCCGGGATCAGGGCTCTCGCTGGAAGCGATACTATCGGAGTCCTTTTACCGGGGACTTCCTTCGGACTCGCTTCGAAGCACTTCGCCCCGGCGAGGGATCTTATAGAAGCAGGCGCGGCGATAGCCCTGTCGACCGATTACAATCCGGGGAGCGCCCCGTCGAGCTCGATGCCGCTGACCGTTTCGATCGCCTGCTCACAGATGGGACTCGTTCCAGGTGAAGCGATTGTCGCGGCGACGAGGAATGCAGCATTCGCGATCGGCATGGGAGATGAACTTGGTTCTTTAGAAATCGGGAAGAAAGCCGATATAGTAATATACGATAATGAGGATTATCGGGAAATACCAAGCAGAGCTGGGCAGAATCATGCTGTTGTCGTGATCAAGGAAGGGAAAGTTGTACGTCAGGTCCAGGATTTCAGGATCAGGAGCGAGGTCGGGCTGTGAGTAAGGCAACTCAGTTAAGGCAGAAGGCTCAGGCTTTTCTTAAGAAGGGAAAAGTCGATAAGGCGATAGAGGAATACAAGAAGCTTCTTACGGTCGAATCACGCAATCCAAACCTGTACAACGAACTCGGCGATATATATCTCAGGACGGGAGAAAAGGTCCTTGCCGTCACATCATTCGAGAAAGCGGCGGAGAATTACGAAAAAGTAGCTTTATACAATAACGCGGTGGCTGTCTGTAAAAAAATCCTCAGAACTGTTCCGAACAGGATTGAAACGATATATAAACTTGGAGAAATCAAAGCCAAACAGAAATTCATGGGAGAGGCCGAGACATTTTTTATGCAGTATTTCGACCTGATCGTTGCCGGCAACGATTCCAAGGGAGGAAAGATCGAGGAGAAGGTGAAGAACATTCTCGATCTCTCGCCTGATTGTGAAGGTATATGGTCGAAAGCGGCTGAGGTATATGCTGAATCGGGGTTGAAATCCCAGGCAGCGACCATTCTCGCGGAGCTGATCGCCAAAAATTCGCTTAAGGGCGACCCGCAGAGGCTCAATTATTACAGGAACAGGCTTGATCTGATCAAGCAATCGCTAAAGCACGAAGAGATCGAAAAGATCAACGAGATCATCTCGCCCAGCCAGGCACCGCCGGTGACGGCGCAGGGGGTCGATACCACGGGAATAGATATTACCGGTAATGCTGTCGCCAGCGCGCGGGATAATGATGACTCTGTCGCCGGAGCGGAAGCGGTAGAGAGAGCCGGGCAGGCCGGTCATGATGAGGCGGGGAAAGAGCCGGATGTCAGCACTGGTCCTCTGCCGAAGTCCGGGGATGAGATGGGGGAAGACGATCTTAAAGAGGATCTCCAGGGTGGGAGCCACGAAAGCGGCGATATCGCCGCGGAGGGTGGTGAAGAGGCGGTTGAGGAAGAAGCAATCGATTCGCGGCCAGTCGAAGAATGGGAGATTCCATCATCGGAAGAAGATATAGAGGGCGGTGGGCGGTCAGCGGCGACACTTGCTGAAGATCTCTCTGATATCATTGAACAGGAAGACGCCGAGATCGAGAACGAAGCTTCTGTCAGGAATATTGTTGAAGATATAACCAGCGATGTCGAAGAAGACGATTTTAAAAGCCACTATGATCTTGGAATGGCTTATATCGAAATGGGCCTCTTTGACGACGCGCTGAAGGAACTCCAGATCTCGTCAAGATCGGAACAGCTGCAACTCCAGAGTCTCGAGATGATAGGACAGTGTTTTATCGAGATAAACAATCCGCGTCTTGCCGTCAAACAGCTTCAGAGAGGGCTGGAACTTACCGGGATGGCCAACGGGGATAATCTCGGGATCCACTACAATCTCGGTCTTGCCCATGAGGCCCTGGGGGAGATGGATAAGGCCCGTGAACATTTCGAAGAAGTATATATCGTTGATGTCACATTCAGGGATATCTCCGAAAAAATGAAAAAATTCAGCACTATCTCCTGAAACGGTCCAAGATGAAAGATCCTCGATCTCCATGCGACCTTCATCTTCATTCCTGCTATTCAGATGGTCGGATGACTCCGGCTCAACTGGTCACAAAGGCGCTGGAAGCGGGTCTTGCCGCGATCTCCGTTACAGATCATGATACAATCGCGGGCCAGGAGGAGGCTCTTCTTGCCTCTTCCGATAAAGCCGTCGAGGTACTGACCGGAGTAGAATTCAGCGCGAAGGAAAACGGCAAGGATATCCATATCCTGGGATACCTTTTTGACTGTAATGAAAAACGGCTGACCACTCTGCTGGCCAGGCTTGAAAAAGCCAGATCTGACAGGGCTGAACTTATGACTGAAAAACTGAACAAAGCCGGACTCGAAATATCATTCGAGGAAGTCATGAGGATATCGGGAATCAGCGGAACGATAGGAAGGTTGCATATCGCCAGGGTCCTCCTTGAAAAAGGGTATATAACAGCTATCCAGGAAGCCTTCTCCAAGTATCTCGGAAAAGGCAGGAGCGCTTACGTGCCAAGGATGGTCCTCACCGCCTCTGAAGCTATCTCGCGCATCCGCGATGCCGGTGGGGTGGCTGTCTGGGCCCATCCAGGCGTGCTGGTGAGGAGGAAAAATCTGATCGATTCTCTTCTACGGTCCGGATTGTCCGGAATCGAGGCGTGGCATCCCAACCATAGCGGGGAAATGGCTATTGAGATCCGCGACATCGCTGAAAAGCACGATCTCGCCGCTACCGGGGGATCGGATTATCACTTCGATGAGGCTATGAAGGCCTCTATCGGGGGGACCGCTGTGACTTACCAGTCGGTCATAGATCTGAAAAAGATGATTTGACTTGACCAGCGGCAATCACTGTCTTAAAGTCCCTGTGAGCGCACTGTTTGATGTTCTAACGACTTACGCTGGCAGTCCGAATGAAGGATTCCGTTTATAAAATATTATTTACCGCTTCGCTGGCGGTCATTTTTCTTCATGCTTCCATCACGGTCCTCGGGGAAAGTGCGCCCGAAGGATCCGTTCTTTCCGATTCACTGCTGTTCACGGGAGAGTTCTACGTTATAACGGCGGAAGACCTGGCCGCCTGGAATATAAATACAGTGGAAGATATACTTGAGATGGTTCCGGGAGTCGCTTTCTGGAGAAAGGGCCCGGAAGGAGCGGCAGTCTCTTTCTCGGTCGACGGCGACCTTCCACGTGGAATGATCTTTCTTATCAACGGCCTTCCGTACAGCGATCCGTATAACAATGATCCATTGTTGAGATTCGTGCCTCTGTCAAGATTGCTCAGGGTCGAGGTGGTATATGGCAGTATTGTACTTCCTTCGGGAATACCGGCACCGGGAGGGGCGATTAATATAGTGATCGAGGAAGGTGGAAGGAAAGGTCCGATGGCCGTCGCGGATTTTACGAATGGCCGCCTGTCGAGAAGATCGAGAAGGATCTGGTTTTCTACTCCTGACTCACCTGTCAACCTGACATTCGCCTATGATGAATATCTGCAGGATCCCTCCAAGTCTCTCGTTGAGAGAGAAAGCAGTTTCATCGGTTCATACAAATCGAGATCGATCCTTACCGAACTTCTTTTTAAGGGAGAGGGGAAGGAGCATCTCTTTTTCAGGCTTCAAAGGTTCGACGACGCGTACAAGGGGACAAGGTTGATCCCGATAATTCCCGGATCGGGAAATACCGGTGAGGATATAAGTTATTACGGAATAGACGCTCATATGAGGTACACCAGAGAGGACCTGTCGGTCCTTCTGAGGCAGAGAGTCGTCGAGATGAAACGCTACTGCGGATGGACCTCCGGGCAGATAATTGAAGGATCTTTAAAGTGGAAGGCCGATCTGGGCCTGCTGACGCTGAATCCCTCTCTCAATGCCGAAAGGGCCACCTTTGAGAACAGGTTATGGGGAGACTATTTCCATCCTGAATATACTGTTGTCTCGGGAGGAGTCACCGCCACGGGAAGATTCCTTTCATTGAAATTCAGGAGTAATATAAACACGGGACATCATAGTACGGCGGGAAACTGGATCGCCGGGGCGGCGGGAATATCGAGAGAAGCTGAAAACGGGACATATCAGAATATCAATATCTCAAGGTCTATAAGGATGCCTGTCTCCGAGGAACTGTTCCAGCCACAACTTGACTATACGGTAGACGGCATCTTTCTGGGCAGCGAGGGAAATATCGGACTCGATCCGGAACAGGTCGATGAGATCTCGGCAGGGTTCGGATTTCTCGGCAGAGTCTCGGTCGACCTTTTCGCGAGACGTGAGAGAGAAAGGATCTTACTGGCCAGGGACAACTCGAGATATCAATCCTCGGGCCGGTCCGATGTTACCGGTATCAGAAGCAGCATCAACGGGGATGGGAAAGCTTTCGGCATCGATCTGGCGGCGAGGGCCGGAGGAGAATATTTTGGGAAGAGAAGCGATTTCACGTACGGCATCCCCGAGTATCGTATAACGGGAGAGATCAGGATCAAGAGACGGTTTTTCAAGGATACGGAGACCCTCATGCTGATGCTCGGTGGAGCTATCGTAGGTCCTCGCGACTGGGACGGGATCGAGCTTGGAAGGTACACCATTCTCAACGCTTCCTTCTCGATGACAGTGATGTCCGCCATTGTAAAGATCGAGATGAGGAACCTTTTTGATACGCAATACCAGACGGTGCCCGGGTACCTGATGCCCGAGCGGCATTTCCGCGTCGGAGTGATATGGAAGATCTTCGACTGATTCTTTCCCACCACTATGGCTGATAACGGTCCACGCGAACAGTCATAATCCTATCCACTGGAAAGGCTCGAATCGATATCCGACCATCTTGCAAAGTGCGAAATATCTTGCAGCCTGCACAAAATCAGGCCGCCGGGTAGATGACAGGACATCTCTCAATAATGGCTGAATTGTAAAAATCGCAACTTGTTAGCACATTGGCGATCAGGTGCCCTGTCATTTGAAAGACGCGTACTCGACACGAGCGCCTCTCCCAGAATCGATTTTACTTCAATCTGTTATCCTCAAAGCCGAAGCGTGGCATATTTATTGCGGTCGGGAATTTTTTGTTCAATGTATAGAAAAAATTGCCGAATGAATGATAGATGGATTTCAGCAAATGGTCAGGAAATTGCTTGTATTTTCCCGGGAATAGAAGAAGGTCGGAGGAAATCCTTGAAAGACAATATAGCAAACCAGCTTGTTGAATCGAGCCTTATCAGCAAGGATCAGCTCGATCTTGCTCTTATAGAGCAGGGGAATTCGGGCGGAAGCCTTGGGTACAACCTTGTCAAGACAGGAGCGATTTCCGAAAAAGCATTTTCGGAATTCCTTTCGCAGGAGTATCAGGTACCCGCCGTCGATCTTGATGAACTCGAAGCCGATGAACATTCAGTAGAACTGATACCCGCTGAAGTAGCGACGAAATTCCAGGTCGTGCCTGTTTTACGCGAGGGGCGCGTACTCACCGTTGCGATGGCCAATCCTGACAATATTTTTGCAATAGACGACATAAAGTTCATAACGGGACTCGAAGTAAGTCCCGTGGTCGCGACTGAGACCTCGATCAAAAGGGCGATCGATCGTTTTTATGATTCCGCGGATTCACTCGCCGAAGTGATGCGGGACATGGAAGAGGATTTCGAGATCGTCGAAGATATCGAAGATGATATGGGCCTTGCCGAGGCGCAGAGTGAAGACGCGCCAGTGGTAAAACTCGTAAACTCCCTTATCGCCGACGCCGTCAACAAGGGAGCAAGCGATATCCACATTGAACCGTTCGAGACTTCCATGCGGGTCAGGTTCAGGATAGACGGTCAGCTGCATGAGATGATGTCCCCTCCGGTAAAGATGAGAGGCGCCATCACCTCGAGACTGAAGATCATGGCTGAACTGGATATCGCCGAGAAGAGGATACCCCAGGATGGAAGAATAAAGATCAGGATCGGAAGCAAGAAGATAGATCTCAGGGTAAGCACCCTTCCAACCATTTTCGGTGAAAAGATCGTTATGCGAATCCTTGACAAGAGCAACCTCGAGATAGATCTTACAAAACTCGGATTCCAGCCGGAAGCGCTCGCCAAACTGAATGAAGCGATCGAGTCGCCATATGGAATGGTCCTTGTGACCGGCCCTACCGGTAGCGGAAAAACTACGACGCTGTATTCGGCGCTGAGCAAAATAAACCTTCCCCATCATAATATCATGACAGCCGAAGACCCCGTGGAATACAACCTTGAGGGAATCAACCAGGTAAACGTACACGAGGAGATAGGTCTGACGTTTGCGACTGCCCTGAAAGCTTTTCTCAGGCAGGATCCCAACATCGTCATGGTCGGTGAGATACGTGATCTTGAGACCGGTTCTATCGCCGTCAAGGCGGCGCTTACCGGGCACCTGGTGCTAAGCACTCTCCATACAAATGATGCTCCAAGCACGATAAACAGAATGATAGATATGGGTGTCGAGCCTTTCCTTGTGTCCAGTTCGACCAACCTTATACAGGCCCAGCGCCTGATCCGCCGGCTGTGCGACAACTGTAAAAAGCCAGTGGAGATACATCCTGAAGCTCTTCGGGAACTTGGAATACCTAATGAACCCGCATTCCAGATATATACTCCCGAAGGATGCTCGAAGTGCAGCAATACAGGTTACAAGGGTCGCCTTGGCCTTTACGAGGTCATGCCGATCTCGAGCGAGATCAGGGAGATGATCCTGAACCGTTGCTCCTCTATGGAGATCAAGGAACAGGCGGTAAAGGAGGGTATGCTCACGCTCAGGGCTGACGGGATACTGAAACTAAAAGATGGAATAACTTCCCTTGAGGAAGTCCTAAGAGAGACGACTGACAAGTAGCAGGGCAGATTTACACGACAGGGAGATGTTGCTTTTATGTTAAACCTCAGAGAATTGCTACAGGAAATGATCGAGAAGAAAGCCAGCGATCTGCATATAACTGCCGGTGTTCCGCCGATGTTGAGGGTGGATGGCGTGATACACAAAACGAATCACCCTGTGACAACTCCCGAACTCAGCAAACAGATCGCCTACAGCGTCCTTACGGAGGAACAGCAGAAACGGTTTGAGAACGAGAAAGAACTCGATTTTTCATTCGGCGTGCAGGGACTCTCCAGATTCAGGGCTAACGTTTTTCAGCAGCGGGGAGTGACAAGCCTCGCGATAAGACAGATCCCGTTTGAGATTCTCGACTACAATAAACTCGGCCTTCCGAAGGAAGTAAAGAATTTCGCGGAAAAACAGAAGGGCCTTATCCTCGTGACCGGTCCGACGGGAAGCGGTAAATCGACTACCCTGGCGAGCCTTATAAACAAGATCAATAATGAACGTAAAGCGCATGTGATCACGATCGAGGATCCCATCGAATATATTCATCAGCACAGGAACTGCATCGTGAACCAGAGGGAGGTCAGAGCTGATACGGAGACTTTCGCTTCAGCACTGAAGCATGTCCTGAGGCAGGATCCGGACGTTATCCTGATCGGAGAGATGCGCGATCTCGAAACGATGCAGGCGGCCCTTACGATCGCCGAGACAGGCCATCTCGCTCTGGCCACTCTCCACACCAATTCGACTTTTGAATCGATAAACAGGATAGTCGATACCTTCCCCGCTACCCAGCAGTCGCAGATCAGGGCTCAGTTGGCGTTTGTGCTCGAAGGAGTGCTGACGCAGCAGCTTATCCCTCACATCTCCGGCAAAGGAAGGGTTCTTGTAGCCGAACTCATGGTATGTACACCGGCGATCAGGGCGGTCATCCGCGACGATAAAATACACCAGATATACGGCCTGATGCAGGCCGGACACAAATATGGGATGCAGACGATGAATCAGGCGCTTTTCCAGGCGTTCTGCGATCGAAAGGTCGCGAGAGATGAAGCATTACGAAGGAGCTCCGATCCTATCGAACTCGAACAGATGATGGGTGAGAGGGCTGGAACAGGAAGTATGCAGTACTAAATCAGCTGTTGCGTGCAGGAAAATATCGATCAGGGGGATCAAAATGGCTACTACTTATATATGGAAGGGGAGGACGCCGACAGGAGAAGTCCTTTCCGGGGAATACGCCGCTGAGAACAAGAATGAGTTGATCAATCATCTGCGCAAGAGAAAGATCATAATAACTCATATAAGACAGAAACCGAAAGACATACAGATCAATTTCGGCGCGAAGAACAAGATCACGGTCAAAGATCTCGGGATCTTCACCAGGCAGTTCGCCACGATGATCAATGCCGGTCTTCCGATGGTCCAGTGCCTCGACATTCTCTCTTCTCAGCTTGAGAAGCCGAGGTTCAAGCAGATTGCCACTGAAGTGATGAGCGACGTCGAGTCGGGATCGACTCTTGCCGAAGCGCTGAATAAACATTCATGTTTCAGCGATCTTTTCGTAAACATGGTCGATGCCGGTGAGGCAGGCGGTATTCTCGATATAATTCTCAACAGGCTGGCTCAGTACCTTGAGAAAGCTGATGCGTTAAGGCGAAAGATCAAGGGCGCGTTGACTTATCCGACGATAGTCCTCTGCGTCGCGCTTGGAGCGACTATCTTCATGCTGATGGTGATCATCCCGACTTTCGCGAAAATGTTCACAGATTTCGGTGGGACGCTGCCCCTGCCGACACAGATCGTCATGTTCCTCAGTGATTTTTTAAGAGCGAACTGGTACCTGCTCCTGGGAGGGACGATCGGCGGTGCTTTCTTTTTCAAGAGGTATTACAAGACTGAAAAGGGGCATTACAATGTCGACAAGACCCTTCTCGGTCTTCCCATTATAGGTAACGTTGTCCGAAAAGGATCGGTGGCAAGATTTACGAGGACCCTGGGAACGCTTATTTCAAGCGGTGTTCCGATCCTCAACGGGTTGGAGATAACGGCGCGTACATCTGGAAACAAGGTCATTGAGAAGGCAGTAATGGAAGTAAAACAGAGTATCAGCGAAGGAAACACTATTGCCGAACCGTTGAAAAAAAGCGGCGTATTCCCGCCGATGGTAGTTCAGATGATTGGAGTCGGCGAGCAGACCGGAGCTCTCGATGAGATGCTCGACAAGGTCGCGGATTTCTATGATGACGAGGTTGATTCGGCAGTTGAATCGATGACTGCGGCGATTGAGCCAATAATGATCGTCGTAATGGGAGCGATAGTCGGTGGGATGTTGATCGCGATGTATCTGCCGATGTTCAAACTCGTGACAGTCGTCGCGGGATAAAATAAATAGGGGTAGAAAAGGATGGAACTGGTTCCGCGTGCATTTCCTCTGGAAGAGGAACGGAAACTGAAAAGACTTGCTTTTCTCAGGATCATCATGTCGACCCTGGTTATAGGGGCTGCTATCATGATCCTGCAGTTGAACAGCAGGTTGATCTCTGTCGCCGGGCTGTACAGTCTGCTGGGAATCGTATATATCTGCACCGGTTCCGCTTATCTCGCGTATAAAAAAGGAGTCTCCGTCGACATAGTCATACGTGTCCTGATCGGTATAGACATCTGTGTCTTATCTATGCTGACCTATTACAGCGGCGGTGCGTCATCTTATTTTACGATGCTTTTTATTCTTCCGATTCTTGTCGGTGGTGAATTCTTTCAGGTTTCAGGCGGCCTCATAACCGCTATACTGGCCGCTTCGGTCTACTTCACTTTCAGCATGCTCGAGATCAGCGGCAAGATCGTCTCTCCGGCCGGAAGCTGGATGCAACCATACTCGAGGACGATATTCTCAAACCTGATAGTACAGGGTTACCTTTACTCGGTTATCTTCGTTCTCACGGGGCTCGTCAGTGGATACGCCTCAAAGTACCTTCATAAGAAGGCTATGGAACTTGAAGATAAGGAGAATGAGATCCGCCAGATCAGGTTCGATACCGATAGTATCCTGATGAACATGAGCAGTGGACTCGTTGTGGCTGATCTCGATGGAATGATCCTTACGATAAACAATGCCGCGGTCGAGATACTCGGGATGAAAAGCGCCATCGATTACAAGGGTAAGAACGTGAAGAAGGTCTTTTCGAATATGCCTCATCTCGTGCACGAGTTCATTATTACTATTGACAGTGGCCTTCACCGAAAGCGCTACGAGATCGAAGTTCAGAGAACTGACGGTTCTGTCGTACCTCTCGGGATAAGCACATCGACTCTCAAGGATGAAGGTGGTGAGATAAAGGGAGTCATAGCGATATTCCAGGATCTGACGGAAGTGGACCAGATGCGCGAGAAGATTCGTCAGTCGGACAAGCTCGCCGCCGTCGGTGAACTTTCCGCGGCAATCGCTCACGAAGTACGCGCGCCACTCGCTTCGATATGTGGATCGATCGAGATGCTGAAAGGTGAACTCGATGTAAGCGGCGATAATGAAGAACTTATGGATCTTATAATCACCGAATCAGACCGGCTTGACAGGATAATAACCGATTTTCTCGAATACGCGAGAATGCGTAAACCCGAAATGACTCGTACCGATATCGTCAAATCGATCCGTGATATTGTTCTTTTGCTGAAACATTCTCCTAATCTCAGCCACAAAGTCCTGATAGACGTGAATGACAATATCTCCGACGAAGTTGTCTATATAGATGATGAACAGATCAGGCAGGTATTTCTCAATATCGGTCTCAACGCCTGTGAGATGCTTGATTCGATTGGGACTTTGAAGATCAAAGTATTCAAGGTGACGACCAGGTTGCGGGAGAACCGGGATCCTGAGGAATGCGTGCGAATCGATTTTCATAATGACGGTCCGGTTATTCCGGAGGATGTGCTTCCAAATATATTTGTTCCGTTTTTTACGACAAAGAATGGCGGGACAGGTCTGGGACTTGCCACCGCCGCGAGGATAGTCGAAAGCCACTCCGGCTTGATCAAGGTAGAGAGCAGGGAAAATACCGGGACGGTCTTTTCAGTGATTCTTCCCGTTTCGGTCCCTGAGACAATCAAAGAAGAAGAGAATCATGAAACAGAGAAGTTATGCAGTGTCGATGTTATTTAATTCTGGGGGTCTCTATTAATGGCGGATGAAAAGATCCTGATCGTAGACGATGAAAAAAGCATGTGCCAGTACCTTGCCATAATGTTGAAGAAGGAAGGGTATGACGTTAAAACGGTCAATAACGGAAAAAAGGCTGTCAAGGAGATATCCGGTTCGAATTTCGATCTCTTGATGACTGATATAAGGATGGAGGGGATAGACGGGATCGAAGTGCTGAAACAGGCCAAAGAGATCAATCCGACTCTTCCGGTGATAATCATGACGGCGTACGCTTCTCAGAAGACGGCGATCGACGCGTTGAATGAAGGAGCCTTTTACTATCTGATAAAAAGGGCCGCCAAGAACGAAGAGATCAAGATGGTCGTCCGTAACGCCCTTGACCTGCACAAAGTGAAAAGCGAGAATCTCTTTCTGAAAAAGCAGCTGAAAAAGAAGGATTCACCAAGAAAGATCATAGGAAAGAGCGAGGAGATACATAAGGTCTTCGATCTCATAGACAAAGTGGCGGATACAGATTCGACGATACTGGTGACGGGAGAGAGCGGTACGGGTAAGGAACTTGTCGCAAGGGCTATCCATTACCAGAGCGACAGATCGAATACTCCATTCGTATCGATAAACTGCGGCGCCCTTCCCGAGAATCTTCTTGAAAGCGAACTCTTCGGCCATGTCAAAGGCAGTTTTACCGGCGCGATCAGGGACAAGGATGGCCTGTTCAAGGTCGCGAGCGGTGGAACATTTTTCCTCGATGAAGTGGGGGAGACATCTCTGGCTATCCAGGTCAAACTTCTCCGCGTGCTGCAGGAAAGAGAGATAATCCCCGTCGGAGGGACCCAACCGATCAAGGTCAACGCGAGGCTTGTCGCGGCAACCAACGCGGATCTCGAAGAAGCTGTCCATGCCGGCGCTTTCCGGGCGGACCTGTATTACCGTCTTAACGTCATACCGATAAATATTCCCCCTCTCAGGGAGAGAAGGGATGATATCCCCCTGCTCGTCGAGCATTTTCTCCAGATCGCTTCACAGAAAGCCGGGAAAGAAAAGACCATTTCAAAAGAAGCGATGTGCCTTCTGATAAATTACGACTGGCAGGGAAATGTGCGTGAGCTGGAGAATGTCATAGAAAGAGCCGTGATCCTGCAGGATGGAGACGTCGTGGATATATGCGATCTTCCCGACAAGGTCAGGCTGCATTCGAAGGACAGAAGAAAACTTGTCATGGATAATTCCCAGATGACATTGGAAGAACTGGAGAAGGAATACCTCCTGTCCGTCCTGGAAGAGACCAACTGGCAGAAGAAAAAAGCAAGCTCGATCCTTGGAATCAATGCTTCGACCCTTTACAGGAAGATCCAGAGATATGAGCTGGACAGGGAAGAAGAGAAAGCGACTGTCTGAGGCGAAGATACGCCCGGGTTGCAAAAGCGAATGATTTACAGGCATTTTACAATCAATGTTTTGAAGGCCCGAAGGGAGGTATCGGTATAAAGGCCATATTGGCAAGATATTACTGCATGGCATAGGGGCGATTCTGTTGGCATAGAACTTGCGGTTATGCAGTTGAACCCGGTTGACATAGAGACCGGGATTATTGAGCGATTCACGGTTCCACAAGAACCGATAACATCGGTATCAAGGCAGAAAGCCTTGAAAAATTGTACCAGGGAGGTGCAAGATGAATAACAAGGGTTTCACTCTTATCGAGCTTATGATCGTAGTGGTCATTATCGGTATCCTCGCTGCCATAGCGATCCCTAACTTTATCAATATGCAGGCAAGAGCCAAAGAGGCTTCAGTAAAATCAAACTGCCACACGGTCCAGCTTGCTGCTGAAGATTTTGCCGTACAGAACGATGGAGTATACGCTGGTGCGGCTGCTGACGCTACTCCCAGTGGAGAGGTCCTGCAGGATCTGCTCCCCGGCGGAAACCTTATGGAGAACCCTTTCACAAAGGTCGCCTCGGAACCGCAGTTTGCCGCGGCTGCTACACCTGGACAGACAGGTTATGTCGTAGTAGCGCTTAACGGCGTCAACATCGGTTATACGATCGATGGCGTAGGCAAGACCGCAGGTACGGCTGTTATTACTCTGACCAGTGGTCAGTAGGGATCTGACAGATGCTTACTCTAGGGCGGCCCGCAAGGCCGCCCTTTTTTTTGGCAGTCATATCGGCTCCCCGTACCCGGAGGGCCAGATCGGTGATTCAGGCACAAAATCTGCACATATTCGGGGAATGAGGCGTTATCAGGCTGTTAACGCCCGCAAATCAGCCAGTTATTGGTGAAAATATATCCATATGACCGGATAAATAGTGACAGGAACCATTATCAGGACAGGAAAAAAGATGGAAGTACTCAATGTGGAGAAAGTAAAAAAATCTTTCAGGTCTGATATGATGTTTTCGTCGAAGAAAATATTGCACGACGTCTCTTTCTTCGCCAGGAAAGGTGAGATACTCGGGTTTCTTGGCCCGAATGGCGCTGGAAAGACTACAACGATAAAGATCATCCTCGGTCTAATCAGACCGGACGAGGGAAATGTCTGGATTTTCGACAGGAAGGCCGGAGACAGGCGTTCCCTGGAGAGAGTGGGATACCTTCCCGAGAATCCGTATTTTTACCCCCATCTTTCCCTCCGGGAATTCATGGAGTTCTGCGCGAAGATGAGCGGGCTTTCAGGAAAGAGCATGAGATCGAGGTGCGATGAAGTAATCACCCTAGTCGGGCTTGGCGGGCATCGAAAACAGAAGGTCAGGTCATTTTCCAAGGGAATGCTTCAGAGAGCGGGGCTGGCCCAGGCGATTCTTCACAATCCGGATCTGTTGATACTCGACGAACCGTTTTCCGGACTCGATCCGATCGGCAGGAAGTTGGTACGCGATATAATCCTCGATCTCAGGAAAGAAGGAAAGACGATATTCTTCTCTTCCCATATCCTGCCCGATATGGAAGCTCTATGTGACAGGACAGTAATAATAAAAGACGGTGTAATCACGAAAAGCGCGGGGCTTGACGAGATATTCCGGATGGGAGAAAACAGGGTCGAGATAACCGCGAGAGGCTGTGAAAAGGAAACGATCGAGAGCATCCGGGATTATATAGAATCAGCGAATGTCACTGCCGGTGAGACATTTATCTTTGTCAAAAAACAGGAATATATAAGGACTGTGATACAGCAGATATACAATTCAGGAGGCGAGATATTGAAGGTGGTCAATCAGCACCCGTCTCTTGAAGAGATATTTATGAACGTACTGCGGGAAGATCTTTCGGGAAACGGAAATATGGCAGGTAGAAACGTTCCGGCGGCAGTCAGGGAAAAGGAGGGGGTGTCATGAGAAGGATAAGAAGTGTCGCCCTGAACACCTTCCGAGAGACATTCCGCCAGAAACTGCTCGTCCTCGTGGTGATATATGTCGGCATTCTTCTGCTCAGCACATTCGTGCTTTCGCCTCTTTCAGTCGGTGCGGCGAGAGGAAAGATAATAACTGATATTGGACTTGCCGCCATATCGATATTCGGGGTACTGACGGCGATAGTCGTGGGAAGTTCACTGGTACACAAGGAGATCGACAAGAAAGCCATCTATATGGTCATAACGAGACCTGTTTCCAGGCATGAATACATACTGGGAAAATTTTCCGGGATCGTTCTTTCGCTTGCCGTACTTATGATATCGATGGCTGCCGTAATGTCGCTGATGATAATCATCGGAAGGGGAAATGTGACTCTGGCGATACTGACCGCTGCCTATCTGTCCATCCTTGAAGTAGTCGTGATGAGCGCCGTAATAATATTTTTCAGTACCTTCACGACGCCGATCCTTACTTCTTTCTTTTCTCTCTGTTTTTTCGTGACAGGTTCGTTGAGCAGTGATCTGAGAGAATTCGCGAACCGTTACGGTGGAACCGCCATGAGATATATGATGCAGGGGTTCTATTACCTGCTTCCCAATTTCAAGGTATTCAACCTCAGGCATGAAGCGGTCCATGACCTCAGGTTCAGTTATTTTGATATCTGGTTGACGACCTTGTACGCCGTCGTCTATTGCGCGGTGATACTCTATTTCGCCTATCTGATATTTCGAAGAAGAGAATTCACCTGATAACCTGTATCAGCAGTATTAACAGCAGTCGAGCCGAGTGAAGGTGAAGATATTGAGATACACGATCATAAGAATACTTATAGCGGTCATGGCGATCTTTATACTGGTCAAAGCCACCGACAGCGTCGAGTACCTGACCCAGGAAAAGACGGCGATGGAAGTGATGTACCTTCCTTCCACCGATTGTATGAAGATGATCTCTCTCGGTTATAGGAACCTTTCTTCGGATCTTCTGTGGTTCAAGGCCGTACAGTATTACGGAGGATATATCCTTGCCCAGAACGGGATCAGGCTATTTTCCCATCTTGTTGAACTGATAACCGATCTTGATCCGAATTTCATCGGAGCATATAAACTGAGCGCCCTGATAATCACTGAGGACCTCGACCAGTATCACGAAGGTGTCAAGCTTCTCGAAAAGGGAGTAAAGAACAATCCGGAAGACTTCTGGCTGACTTACGAACTCGGATTTGTACATTATCTGCAGGGCAAAGATTACAAGGAGGCTCAGAAATGGTTCGAGATCGCCGCGGCCCTCCCCACGGCGGATGAACGAGCTGCCAGGTTCGCAGCAGCGGCGGCATCGAAGGGTGGAAATTATGAAGACGGGATCGCCCTGTGGAAAGAACTTGCCGAGAATTCCGAGAACAAATATATCCGTGAACTGGCCGAGCGATATATAGACAAACTCGAGAAGAGGATCGTGGAAGGAGAATCTTCCAAAGGACCAGTCAACGGCACATGAGATACGCGGGGCGCTGATCGCGCCGGAAAGAATTATCATTATGCTTTTTACCCTTTATGTCCCGGCCCTGATCATCGGGGCGCTGTTCGGTTCATTCCTCAATGTAGTAATTTACAGGCTGCCCCTGGGCATATCGGTAATAAAACCCAGGTCAGCATGCAGAAATTGCGCTCACGTGATACGCTGGTACGAGAACATTCCTGTTTTGAGCTATCTTCTACTCCGGGGCAGATGCGCGGATTGTGGAGATAGGATATCGGCCAGGTATCCGGCGGTCGAATCAGCCGGAGTCCTCATTGCCGCCGCGGTGGTCTGGAGATGGGGGTATTCAATCGAAGCGATACTGGCATTTGCCTTCCTGATGGCGTTGCTCGCAGTTATGCTGATAGACTGGGACCACAGGATCATACCAGACGAGATTAGCCTGTCATTCATCGTTGTCGGCATTGTCTGGAGCTTTTTCAATCCCGGTCTATCCTTCCTCAGTTCCATCCTGGGAGCCATTGTCGGTGGAGGTTCGCTATGGCTTGTCGGAGCGCTCTACAAGCTGGCGAGGAAACAGGAAGGGATGGGTGGAGGAGATATAAAACTTATGGGAATGATCGGAGCCTTTCTCGGTGTCCAGCTTGTTCTTCCGGTGATCGTCCTCGCCTCCTTCTTCGGATCGATCTATGGAATATACCTTCTTCGGGCAAAAGGGGGAGAAGCAGGGACAGCTGTAGCGTTTGGATCCTTCCTTGCTCCATCGGCGGGGATCTGTATTTTCTTCGGGAATCAGCTGCTTGGCTGGTATTTCACGAGATTCTAAAAAAATATCGAGGAATCTTTTCTCCACAAAGAAAAAATCATCTTCAACAAGCATATCTGTCGAGTGGATCAAAATGGGTATATAGACCCATGCCGCGTTTTTTGGCACTTTGCATAGCTTCAGTGCAATAGGTGAAAAGGCTCTTTGGACTGGGTGAGAGGTTGAACTGTAACAGCTTGTTAAATATGCTTATATAACGGCGACAGGAGAAAGGTCTTTGGCACATTTGTTGCGTGTTCTGCCTTTCGAGGAAAAAAACTAAGAGATTTATCAGTGGAATGGATGTTAATTGAGCGTTTTTCGGCCACGGGTCTGAAGAACGGATGCTTTTTTAGCAGCAAATCGAAAAGGCTGGTGCGAGAATGATCTCCCTACCATTCAGAAAAAAGACTTCGACCGTTGGACTTGATATCGGTTCAAGTCTTATCAAGGCGATTGAGATCGAACATTCGGGGGATACCCCGCGAATAGTCCGATTCGGGATGAACAGGTTGCTGCCTGAGGCGATTGTCGAGGGCGAGATCATGGATCGTAACCTGGTGATCGAAGGAATCAAGGAGTGCATGTTACAGGCGGGGATAACTTCGACTGACGTAGTATCGGCGGTCTCGGGTCGTGCTGTCATCGTTAAAAAGGTCGTCATGGACAAGATGGCTCCCGAGGACGCGAAAGAGGCGATTTTCTGGGAAGCAGAGCAGCATGTTCCTTTTGATATCGATGATGTCTGCCTTGATTTCCAGATACTCAGGGAAGACATAGGCGCAAACCAGATGGAAGTCCTTCTGGTAGCCGCTAAAAAAGATATGGTCAATAACCATTCAGCTATCATAACCGATGCCGACCTTACTCCGAGCATCGTGGATGTCGATTCTTTCGCCGTTCAGAACTGCTTCGAGACAAACCTTGGTGTCGTCAACGGCCGTTCTGATTCGAAAGACGGGTCACATGAGGAGAGGGAAGAAAAGGTCATCGGACTTATAAATATCGGCAGCGATGTCACCAACATAAATATTATACAGGGTTCGAGCCCTCATTTTACAAGGGATATCAGCGTCGGCTCGAACAATTTCATCGAACTTCTTCAGAAAGAGATGAACATAGATTATGAAACGGCTCAGAATATCATATCCGGTGATCTGGGCGAATTGGACAGCGGCAAGGTCAGAGAGGTAATAAAAGGGGCATCCGACGATCTGATACTCGGGATCGAACGAAGCATCTCTTTTCTGAAGGCTGCCGGAGATGCTGACAGGATCGACGAGGTCGTTCTGAGTGGGGGTGGAGCGCAGATACCTTTCCTCAAGGAGATCCTTTCAGAGAGACACGGGATCGAATTCATGGTCCTGAATCCCCTGGAAGGGATCGATTACGACGAGGGAGTATTTGGAGAATACGAGGAGAATCTGGAACATATCGCTCCATTGCTGACCGTCGGAATAGGGCTCGCTTTGAGAAAGGCGGGAAAATAATGATAAGAATCAATCTTCTTCCACAGGAAGACAGGAAAAGAAAACGAGAGATAAATCTTCCCGAGATGTCGACGGTATATCTTGTCGCGACAGTCGTCGTGTTCTTCCTTTCAATCGCTGTCATCGGAACGGTCCAGGCAGGAAAGGTAAGGAGCCTGCAGAAAAAGATGGATATCGCGACGGAAGAGTCGAAGAAACTCGCCCCACAGCTGGCGAAGATCAAACAGATCACCAAGGAACGCGAAGAGGTCGATCGTAGACTCAGCCTGATCACTTCTCTCGACAGGAACAGGTATTTCAGGGTGAAACTTCTCAACGATATCGGGTTGAAGGTGCCGGACAATTGCTGGTTGACCGATATAAAGGAAGCGACTCCCAATAATTTTTCAATCGAAGGGATCGCGTTTTCAAACTACACGATCGCTGACATGATATCTAATCTCGAAGCTTCTCAGGTCTTTACCCATATCGACCTCAAGGTCGCGGAAAAAGGGGAGATAAATAAGAGAGAAGTCATGAAATTCAGCTTAAACGCCAATGCAATGCCCCAGTAGGGAAGAGAGGTCTTAAAAATGGATTTCAAAGATCCACAGGTGCAGAAGTCGATGATAGTCGGGATATTGATCCTGATATTCGGCTATGTGTACTTCTTCACGGCTTTCATGCCGTTCTTCTTCTCGCCTCAAAAAGCGAAAATAAATACGCTCACTGGGGAATATGAGAAGATGAGCGCTGAGCTCGAGAAGGCAAGACAAACAGTGGGAAACCTGGCAAAACTGGAAAGTGAATACAACAGGCTTCACACAAAATGGGTAGCGGCACAGAGTCTGCTCCCTCAGGAGAAAGAAGTAGCCAAGCTGTTGCGCAAGATAACAAGAGCCGGAAACCAGGCTGGCGTGGAATTCTCGCTTTTTCAGCCGCAGCCGCAGGTAAGGCAGGAGTTTGTCACTGAGAATCCGGTAAAGATAATTGTCCAGGGCCAGTACCATGATATTGGGATCTTTCTTTCGAAAGTGGCTAATCTCGACAGGATCATCAACGTGACAGGGCTTCACATAAAAAATGTCAAGGCGAACTCTTCAGACAAGAACAAGGTGGGAAGAGATCATACCATAGAAGCTGAAATGACTATGATCGCCTACACGCTTCAGGAAGGTGGTGCGGTAGCTGATGATATCACAAAGAAGAAATCTTAAAGCAGTCTGGAAAAAACTGCTCTGTTCCGTAGCGCCCTCCATTCTTCTGATCCTGGCAGTGCTGCCGCTGCGCGCGCTTGCCGAGGAAAAGGCGTCTGATCAGGGCAATTTTAGAGAGAAACGCTATTACTACCAGGCGTTTAACAGAAGAGATCCGTTCAGGAGCCTGGTATCGGGCGAATTCGAGGAAAATGAATATGAACTTGTCGATATCTACAACGTGAAACTGGTCGGTATTCTTTCCGGGGGACTGGAAAAATACGCGATGCTTGAAGATAAGAACGGATTTGGATACATCATCAAAGCTGGTGATCCGATCAGGCATGGGAGTATCATTTCGGTAGGAGAACAGACTCTTGTCGCCAGATTAACGATGTTTGGACAGACTAACAGTGTAACCCTCCGGCTGGAGGGCAAAGAGGGAAAAGGAGAATAAGATGCTGAGTGTACGTAAAGTTGCTCTGGTTGTTCTCGCTGGCCTGTTGTTGCCATGCCTGAGCCTTTCCGCCGGCGATCGTGATTCCGAGGTCAACGACCTCAAAGTCATTCCTGGCGACGGGAAGGTTAGGATCGAGATCAGCAAGTCCGGCGATATGGAGTTCAAAGTATTCAGGATGTCCGATCCTGAAAGGCTGGTCGTCGATTGCATCGGAGCGAAATATGACCTTCGGGAGATCGATAACAAACAGCCGAACGATATAGTATCGATGATCCGGACGAGCCAGTTCCAGATTGATCCGGTCCGTATAAGCAGGATAGTGGTTGATCTGAAAAAACAGGTCGACTACAGGATGTACGAAGATGGAGAGATCCAGGTCGTGGAACTGACCGGAAAAGAGAATGCTGGATTCGCATCCTATACTCCAGTGGTCAAGAACGATACTCCGGTTGAAAAACCGAAGGTGCTTTCGGCCGCGTCAGTGGGCCCCGTCCTTCCGATGATCAAACCGGTCGATACGGGTCTCGACAGTGGATGGCAGGAGGCGCCGGTCGAGGAAAAGGTAAAAGAAACCAGAGTCCAGCAGAAGGCCGACTCCCCATGGGTCGCTTCGGACAACAGGAACAATTCAGCAAATGAAGTAAAAGTTCCGGCTCCGGTCGTGGGGACTCCCGTCAACAATGAGACTGTCCCATGGTCTGAATCGTATGTCCGTGGAGCCGCTCCTGAAGGTGGCGGGTTCGGAATGGGTTCGAAAAAGATAACCCTGGATGCCCAGGCGGCTGATATAAAGACCGTGCTGAGGACTATCTCGGAATTTGCCGGCATCAATATAGTCGCCGGAAAAGGCGTTGAGGGAGAGGTCCATGTTCACATAAAAGATTGTCCATGGCAGGAAGCCCTCGATGTCATACTCAAGGCTCATGGTTACGGGTACAGGGAAGAATACGGAATGATAAGGGTAGCCGAGCTTTCCACTCTTCTCAAGGAAGAACTCGAAGTCCAGACTGCCGCGAAGAAGCAGGATGATCTGCTTCCCCTCGTAACGAGGATAATGTATGTCAATGATTCGAACGCTGAAGAACTCAGCAGCGCTCTGGCGCAGATGGTAAGCCAGAGAGGAAGCATCAATGTCGATCCGGGAAGCAATTCGCTGATCGTCGTCGATATAGAGAAGAATGTCGAGCAGATCTCGGAAATGGTGAAGAAGCTTGATATGAAGACATTCCAGGTCGATATCAACGCCAAACTTGTCGAGATAGATGTCGAAGCGTCGCAGGAGCTCGGAATAAACTGGGGACTTCTCAATCTGCACAAAGCTGGTTTTGGTGCGACTGGAAGCGCGGAAGTCACTTCTTCGATCCCGGTCTCAGCGGCGAACATGAAATTCGGTATGGTCAGGTCATGGGGTGAACTTAACGCGATGATCCAAACCCTCGAAAAGACGAACAGGGCGAATATCATCTCCAATCCCAGGATCACGACGATGGACAACAGGGAAGCGAGCATCCTTGTCGGTAAGGAGATCCCTTTGATCGTCGCCGATGAGGCAGGCAATCCTGTTACCGAGCTTACCAAGATCGGTATTATTCTCAGGGTAATACCTCATGTCAACGCCGACAGGACGATCACCCTTGATCTTCATCCCGAGGTCAGCGAGCTTCAGTCGGAAGCGACCGCCCAGGGCGGAGTAATAATCGCGATGGCCGAAGCTGACACAAGAGTGGTTGTAAGTGATGGGGAAACAGCCGTTATCGGTGGTCTTATAAAGAAGGTCGAGACTGAACTGGTCAGTGGCGTTCCCTACCTGAAAGATATCCCATACCTTGGAAGGCTTTTCTCGTCGAAATCAAAAATAGACAAGAAGACAGAACTGGTCATTTTTGTAACTCCGACGATAGTGGAATAACCTTGCCCCCTCCACTGACCGTCGTGCCCCCGGGAGTTTTCCCTGACTTCCGGGGGCTTTTTATTTCAATTCAACAAAGTAAAAAGACCTGTACTCCGCCTGCCGTCCGTTTTCGCTTGCTACGGCGATTTATCTTCTATATCCTGAAATGTCTCGGTGTTCCGATCGCAGGATGATACAGGGAGAAATAGATGAGAGTGATCGCTGGAAAATTCAGGGGAGTGGCCCTCAGGGGAGGTAAAGGACCTCAGTTCAGGCCTACAGCACAGGTAGTCAAGGGATCTATCTTTGATTCGCTGTATTCCGAAGTGCAGGGAGCAGTCATACTTGATCTTTTCGCCGGATCAGGTTCACTCGGTATCGAAGCGCTCAGCAGAGGAGCTTCCAGAGTCCGCTTCATAGAGCAGGACAGCACAGCGATCAGGGCTCTCAGGACGAATATCGAGAGGTGCCGGATAGAACCTGCCGCGGCGGAAGTAAGAAACGCCGACGCGGTGAAATTTCTTGAAAAAGCTATCAAGTCGGGGGATAACTACGATATCATATTAGCCGACCCTCCCTACGCTTCGCAGCTGGGGAAAAAACTCGCCGATATGATCAGTATCTCGAATAAGCCCGTCTGCAGATATTTTATAGTCGAGACTGGCCAGGAATTCGATATGGACGAGAAAGGTTCACTGGAAAAGATCAGGACAAGAAAATTCGGCCAGACGGTAATAACCTATTTAAGGTTTAAAGATATTGAGGATCGCGATCCAGAGTAAGGAGGTGTAGGGTCTTGAAAGAAAAGACAGCGCTTTATCCCGGAACATTCGATCCGATCACCAACGGTCATGTCGACCTGGTCAAACGTATCTCGAGGATATTCGATAAAGTCACGGTCGCCGTGGCGGCGGGAGTGCACAAATCTCCACTTCTCGATCTGGAACAGAGATATCAGCTTGTCAGGGAATCCCTTTCCGGTATGGAGAGGGTCGAGGTAGTCACTTTCGACGGGTTGTTGGTCGACGAGTTCAGGGAACGTGAGGTGAATGTCGTAATAAGAGGTTTGAGAGCGGTGTCGGATTTTGAGTATGAACTGA
The DNA here is from genome assembly GCA_016932415.1 of Candidatus Krumholzibacteriota bacterium. Lineage (NCBI taxonomy): Bacteria > Candidatus Krumholzibacteriota > Candidatus Krumholzibacteriota bacterium. The sequence goes on along the minus strand of JAFGCX010000020.1, from coordinate 213,016 downwards.
TGATCGCTCTTATGAACAGGAAACTAAACCCGGATTTCGAGACGGTATTCCTCATGCCCGACGAGAGGTATATATATCTTCACAGTTCGCTCGTGAAAGAGATCTACAGGTTGGGCGGCGATATCAAGTGCCTTGTACCCGATGTCGTCGTCGACAGGCTCAGTCAATGGAATCCAAGGTAAAAGTAAAAGGCCCTGTCAGCGACAGGCGGTCAAGGTAATAAAGGAGGAAGCCACGTGGCGGGAATAGTCAGCAAAAGAGCAAGATTGATAGAACCTTCGATAACACTCAGCCTGAATACAAAAGCGAACGCGCTGAAGGAAGCGGGAGAAGACGTAGTCGGACTCGCCGCGGGGGAACCTGATTTTCAGACGCCGGATATAATCAAGGCTGCCGGGATCAGGGCAATAGAGGAGGGAAAGACCAGGTATACTCCGGCCGCCGGTATAAAACAGCTCAGGGAGGCTGTCGCCGGAGAGTATTCCAGGCTCCTTGGAGTTGAATATGGCTGGAAAGAAGTAGTCATTTCGCATGGAGCGAAACATTCGATCTTCAACGCCCTTTTTGTCCTTACCGATCCGGGTGACGAGGTGTTGATCACTACTCCTTACTGGGTCAGTTATCCGGAGATGATCAAGCTCGTAGGCGCGGAGCCCAGGATCATAGAGCTTGGTGAAGAGACTGGCTATAGACTCACCGTCGATCATCTGAAAAAGCAGATGGAAACTTCCAGGCCGAAGGCTATCCTTCTTAATTCGCCCAACAACCCGGCGGGAATAGTCTACACTCCGGGGGAACTCGAAGATATAGGCCGGTTTCTGCTGGATGAGGGAATAGCCCTGATAAGCGACGAGATTTATGAATTTCTCGTTTATGGCGACGCGAAGCATAAGTCTCCGGTCAGTCTCATTCCGGAATTGAAGGATCAGAGCGTGGTGATCACGGGAGTCTCAAAAAGCTACGCTATGACGGGATGGCGGATTGGATTCGCTCTAGCCGCCGATAATACCGCTTTCAGGATGGGAGCGTACCAGGCTCACGCGACAGGGTGTCCAAACGCGATATCGCAATGGGCGGCGCTCGAGGCCGTGGAAAAGGGTAATGATGATCGGGACCGGATGAGAGCCGAGTTTGAAAAAAGAAAAGATATGTTCGGCGAGCGGCTTTCAAGGATCCCCGGAATCAGTTATCCCGATCCTGATGGAGCGTTCTATTTTTTAACGGATGTTTCATCATATTATAAAGCCTGTGGGGTAAAGGGAAGCGGAGATTTTTGCGAGAAGCTGCTAAAGGAGAAAGGACTGCTCGTTATTCCGGGCGGTCCGTTCGGTTGCGATAATATGATCAGGTTTTCGTTCGCGGCCGGCATCGATCAGCTGAACATGGCGCTGGACAGGTTTGAGAGCTTTATTGCCGACTATAGCAAGTGATACTGATATGGAAACGGAGTTCGATAAAGTATAATCCCTGGCAGCGGCGATCTGACAGATCTGTCCCTCTTGGAAAGCGGTCCCGGCGATGAAAGACAGGATTGAAGAACTCGCCCGAAGGATCGGCAGCCTGGATATAAGGACCGAAGCTTACTACCGATACGCGTATAATTACGATGCTACCGGCAGGCATGGTGATTGCGATGCCGTTGTATTTCCGCGTGGTCTCACCGATCTGGTCTCGATCCTGCGTGAAGCTTCCCGGCTATCGATACCATCTTTCGTGCGGGGTGCCGGAACGGGATTCTCCGGAGGCTCAGTACCACAGGGCGGCGGGATCGTCATTTCAACTGAGAAGATCAGAAAAATACTCAGACTTGAGATCGACAGCGCGCGGGTCGAAGTGGAGGCCGGGCTGGTTAACAGAAAATTGCAGGATTTCCTTGCGCCCCGGGGGTGGTTCTATCCTCCCGATCCCGCGAGTATGAACGTTTCGACTATCGGAGGGAATATTGCCGAGAATGCCGGTGGCCCACGGGCGTATAAATATGGAGTGACGAGGCGTTATATCCGGTCATTGACCTGGATAACCACCGATGGAGAGGTGATCGAATCTCCTCTCGAGGGCCCGGCGGCCCTGATACCGGGATCGGAAGGCACTCTTGGCGTGCTCTATTCGGCAGTACTGTCGATCGTTCCCTTACCGGTCTCGTACAAGGCATCCATAGTGAAGGTGCCCGGGGATATCGAAGCTATGGAAACAGCCTCGGAGCTGCTTTCGACCGGATTATGCCCAGGCGTCCTGGAGTTTATCGACGCGAAGACGATGGAGTGCGTATCAGGTTACCAGGAGGTTGAACTTTTCGACAGCAGGGGAAGCTACCTCTTTTTTGAGATCGATGGCAGCCACGGCGAGGTCATGGATCAGCAGAAGATACTCGATTCGTTCATCTCGGATAAAGGATATGAGATACTCACCGCTGAAAACGAAAAAGAAAGAGAGATTCTATGGGAGTTAAGAAGATCGATCAGTCCCAGCCTGGCGAGACGGGGAATAACAAAAGTTAATGAAGATATTTCTCTTCCACTGGGGAAACTGAAGGACATCATCGGATTCATCGAAACTTTAGCCTCGGAACTCAGACTGGATTGTTATCTGTTCGGTCATTGCGGTGATGGGAATCTTCACGTGAATATCATGACCGACAGGCGGCGCGCAGATGAGATGAGACGGACAGAGGTTTTCGTGGAGAGATTATTCTCGAAAGTCGTCGAACTGCGCGGAACGTTGAGCGGCGAACATGGAATAGGGATCACAAAAAACAGGTATCTCGAAATGCTCTTCAGCCAGGATGAACTGAGGCTGCAGAAACAGATCAAGAATATTTTCGATAACGGAGGAACACTTAACCCGGGGAAGTATTTTTCATCATGATATTTATAGACAGGGTGGAGATCTATGTAAGAGCCGGCAGGGGCGGCGATGGATGCGTCAGTTTCCGGAGAGAGAAACACGTTCCCAGAGGAGGGCCCGATGGGGGTGACGGGGGCCGCGGTGGTGACGTTATGATCGCCGTGGAATCGCAGATGAGGACCCTTCTGGATCTGCGGTACAAAAGAGATTACAAGGCCAGGAACGGTTCACAGGGTGAAGGATCGAGAAAAACCGGCAAAAGCGCTGATCCCGTAGTAATAAAGGTTCCGCCGGGAACTCTCGTGGAGGATATCGACAGAGGTGAAGTCGTTGCCGATCTTACGGCAGACTCGGAAACGATAATGGTCGCCGAAGGTGGCCGTGGTGGTAAAGGAAATTTTGTCTTCAGAAGCGCGAGGAACCAGGCTCCCAGAAAAGCTACCCCGGGAAAGCCGGGAAGTGAGAGAAATCTCCGACTGACCCTGAAGCTGATCGCCGATGTCGGACTGGTCGGCCTTCCTAATGCCGGTAAATCGACGCTGCTCAGTTCGGTCAGTGAAGCCCGTCCCCTGATAGCGGAATATCCTTTTTCGACTCTCAGTCCCAACCTGGGGATCGTACAGATAGACAGATCGGCCTCTTTCTGCATGGTGGATATCCCCGGCCTGATCGAGGGAGCCCATACCGGTAAAGGATTGGGACTGCAGTTTCTGCAGCATGTTGAGAGGTGCAGATTATTGCTGCTCGTGATCGATATAGGAGGGGGAGTACCTCCCGGAGAGGCCTACAGGCAGTTGATGGAAGAACTTGGTGCTTACAGCGCAAAACTGCTCGATCTTCCAAGGTTTGTCGCGTTGAACAAGATAGATATTTTGCCGGAAGGCAGTCGCGAGGATCTGTTCGAACCCCCGGGGAAAGAAAAAGTTTTCAGGATATCGGCCGTATCGGGAGAGGGGATCGATGAGCTTGTGAAGTTTCTGTATCAGAAGGTCTTCGAAGAACTCCAGGCCGAGAAAGAAGAAAGCTTCACATTTAATCCGGCTGAAGAGACCGGAAGGGATGAATGAACCTCGCTCCGGTCTTTTAATATGCCATTTTGCCGGATCAGGCGTAATGCCTCCGGTCGTATTCCGCGCGACAGAGCATCTCCTCGAAAAAAATATTGAATCAATGCCATATCGGGAGTAATATCCCTTTTTCCATCAGACGGGGCCCCGATCGGGAATCGTCCTTTAAAAATCATACAGCCGGAGGAGATAATGAGCGGATTGTTCGGAGTCGTTTCAGAAAAAAGTTGCAACGAACTGTTGTTGTACGGGACCGATTATCATTCTCATCTCGGAACACAATTCGGTGGAATAGCGCTTCTGGGAGAAGATTTTTACAGGCAGATCCATAACATCAGCCAGAGCCAGTTCAAATCCAAATTTTTCGAGGATATTTTCAACGCGCGCGGAACCATGGGAATAGGAGTGATCAGCGCTTTCGACGAACAACCCGTGTATCTGCATTCAAAATTCGGATCATTCTGCATAATAACCGACGGATTCATAGATAACGCCAACAAGCTTGCCGAAGAACTTCTCGAAGATGGCGTGACATTCAGCGAGGTGGGGAGCGGATCGGTCAATTTTACCGAGCTGGTGGCGAAACTCATTACCCGCGGGGAAGATCTGGTAGATGGTATCGAAAAGATGTTTGATGCGATTGACGGTTCATGTTCGCTTTTATTGCTTCACAATGATGGGATCTACGCCGCCAGGGACAGGTTTGGATATTCATCGCTGACAATAGGAAAAAGGGATGACGCGTGGGCTGTTGCTTCTGAGACTGTGGCCTTTCCGAACAACCATCTACAGACCGTCAAATCACTTGATCCTGGCGAGATCGTGCTGATAGGCAGGGATGGCCTGGTCCAGAAAAAAAAGGGAAAGAGTAAAAACCAGATATGCGCGTTTCTATGGATATATACCGGTTTTCCCGCCTCCGATTATGAGGGTGTCAACACTGAAGCGGTCAGGGAGAGATGCGGGAGATGCCTGGCGAGAAGAGACAAGGATATAGAAGCCGATCTTGTCGCCGGTATCCCGGATTCAGGCACTGCTCATGCCATCGGATACGCCATGGAATCAGGTAAGCCTTACCGGCGCCCGCTGGTCAAGTACACTCCGGGGTACGGAAGGAGCTACACTCCTCCGTCGCAGGCAACGCGCGATCACATAGCGAGGATGAAACTTGTTCCCGTAAAGGAGATCATCGACGGCAACAGGGTCGTGATCTGCGAAGATTCGATAGTCCGTGGAACACAGCTGAAAAATTTCACGACAAAAAAACTGTGGGAAGGGGGAGCGAAAGAGATACATGCCCGGCCGGCGTGCCCACCTCTCATGTTTCCCTGCAGATTCAACCTGTCGACCAGGGATATCGATGAGCTCGCCGCGAGAAGAGCGATAAAAGCCCTGGAAGGCAGGGATATTTCCGACATCTCGGAATATATTGACCATACATCGGAAAAATACAGACGGATGATCGATTGGATCGCTGATGATCTCGAAGTGACGACTCTGAGATATCAGACGATCGACGATATGGTCGAGGCGATAGGACTGCCGAAAGAGGACCTTTGCCTTTACTGCTGGACGGGAGATTATCCCAGGCCCGGCGGGCAGGAGGATAAGGATTGACGTCAGGATATCCCTATATCCTTGAGAGTCCTGTACAACGTGCTTCTTGATATGCCGAGGCCTCTTGCTGTAGCGGATTTGTTCCCGTTATACTTAAGAAGGCTCGATATGATCAGTTGCTTGATATCGTCGCGGTTTCTCGTAAGACCGATGGAGGGGATATCCTTCGTTTTAAGTATATTGGCCGACTCGCTCGCCGTGTGGCCCGCCCCGAATATAGGATAGTTCCTTATCTTCAACGGAAGATCATTTTTGCAGATACAACTCCGGCTGTTTCCGATCAGGGCGAGCACTCTCACCACGCTGATCAGCTGTCTGACATTCCCCGGCCAGTAATAGCTCTTCAGAAGATCTGTAACACCTTCCTCGATCTTCGACTCGCAGCCGCTTTCGAGCATGTAATAGGCGAACAGGGCTTCAATATCGTTTTTTCTTCTTCTTAAAGGCTCTATTTCGATGTTGGCGGTCAAAACGCGGTAGTAAAAATCCTGTCTCAACGAGCCGTCGCGCAGAAGCAGTTCCATATTCTGGTTCGAAGCAGAGACAAGACGTACGTCTATCGTCCGTTCTATCGATTCCCCGATCCGTCTTATCTTCTGCTCCTGAAATACCCTGAGAAGCTTGGCTTGCTGGGAAAGCGTGAGTTCCGATATTTCATCAAGAAACAACGTTCCGCCTGAGGCCATCTCTATCAGACCTATATGATCCCTGTCAGCTCCGGTAAAGGCTCCTTTTCTGTGACCGAACATCTCGCTTTCGAATACCGATCCCGGGATCGAAGCGCAATTGACCGCGACAAAAGGTCCCGATTCGCGCGTGCTTTTCTGATGTAGAAGTTTCGCGATGATCTCCTTGCCCGTGCCTGTCTCACCGGTTATAAGGACTGGCATCGTGCTTGGAGCGAAAGAGGATGCTTTTTTGACTATTTTCCTCATATGATCGGACCTGGCCACAACAAAACCGTCATACAACCAGGACGGTTTGAACGATATCTCTTCGTAGCCGGACAGCTCTTTTTTCTGATAGAAATCGTTCATTAATCTGTTGGAGAATTCTTCGCACAAGGCGCAAGGTTCGGGCAGTTCAAGGGCGTCATAAAGGTGCGCGGCTTCGGTTGAGAATTCTCTCGCTTCATCGAGGAATATCCTTGTGTCTTTTATCTCCTGTCCCGACGAAGTGACATAATCGATGTATATTTTTGCCGCCGTGATATACGTGCTGGCAAGTTCGTTGCGCTCCTTTATGATGCTGAACAGCGATATCGCTTCGCTGAAATAGGAACGGGAAAGTTCGGGGTTATTCATCTTCGATTCAACGAGGGCATACGTGCGTAGAATACAGGCAAGCTCGTAATCGTCATGGAGATATTTCGATAGTTCAAGTGCCTTTCCGAGTATTTCGGTAGCTTCTTTCAGCCTGCCCATCGATGTGTACAGTTCTCCGAGGCGTCTGAAGACCTCGACCGCGATATCTCCGTTGGGAGCTATCTCAAGAGCGAGTTTTTCCGCCTCGACAAGATAAAACAGGGACCTGTCATAATTGTTCCTGCGATGTTCGATCTCCCCCATAAACTCGAGAGCAAGCGCTGTACCGCGTTTATATCCGCTTTCTCCGGCTCTTTCGCGCGCCCTGCTTATCAGGGAAAAGGCCTGTGAAAGATCGTTTCGGAACATCTTTACGCGGCCCTGGGCGATGTATGATTCTATGATACCAGGATTACTCTTCACCTTTTTAAAATATTTTCTTGATTGAAGGAGATATTCCTCCGCGATCGAATATTTCCCGGTTCGGTATGACAATATGCCTATCATGTGAAAAGTGGCGGCAAGCTGGGAGTTGCTGCCTGCTGACCTGAATGCTCCGATCGCTTTTCTATAGAAAGAATCAGCCTGATCGAAGAAGCATCGCTGGAACGCCGTGTAGCCGAGCATATACAGCACATTGCCGAGCATCATCTGGTGGTTGCCTGTACCATAGAACTGATAGCAGGCTTGGAAATGGAGATTGGCGTTGAGGTAATCTCCCTTCCAGAAGTGAGATTTTCCCAGGCAGAACTTTAGGAAGAATTCATCATTCCGTGACCATCCGGCCTCTTCATGGCAGAGTGCCTCATCGATCTGTCGTAGAGCTTTTTCCGGTTCCCCTTCCATCAGATAGAGTTGAGATCTTACAAATATATAATCTCTATGGCATGAAAGGTTCTTATACAGAGGGGTAAGGCCTGAAAGGTATAATCCCGCCTGCCTGTAATCATGGTTATAATAATGGACCTTGGCGAATAGCACCGAGAGGTCCCGATGGATATCGGAAGGGATGGAGACTAATTCATCCAGGGGCCCCGAGGATTTTACGATCTCCAGGGCTTTGATATAATCCTCAGCTTCAATCTGGGCATCTATCTTTTTTAATAATATTTCGGGTTCCATAGTCATGTCAGACCCGGTATCAGATAGCCGGAAAACGGTTTTCCCGAATATCTTCCTTTCCCTTCGTCATAAAAACAGCGCGGTTATGGCTTAAAAAGACCTGAATGATCCGATCAGGCCTCTGCAGCATGATTCGATAAGATCGATCATCGAATTGACTCCACCCGAACCGTTCGATCCGTTTCCATTAATATCGGGGATCTCCAACTCTGTTTCTTCATGATTGAAGTTCTCTTTCCGCCAGGTATTCCCTGTCGGTCCGCCCCGCGAGAATGGATCATGTCCCGGTTCGCCGAACTCATACTGGTAAGCTATTACCGGTATTACTTCTTCCTTAAAAAGGGATATCTCTCTCACTCCGGAGCTCGCGGGAGAGGCAGTAAAAGCGATAAGAAGCAGTAATACTGCTGAGATTCGGGAAATGCACTGTCTCGAAATCAACATTGAGACCTCCACATTACGTTTGACTGTGACGATTATACAGCAAATGAACAAAATGTCAATAAGCACGGATAGAGGAAATCATCGATATCGATAGGATCGAGGCTGATATGTTCAAATTGTATCAAAGTGTGTCAAGTTGACGATGAGTATAATACACGGTCGTAAAATGCGTTACAATTTTCCATCAGTCGATTGTGTATCATAGTGATTTTTCGGAAACTCGATCGACTGGCGCAAATTCGCGCGTGCCGATCGCGATATCGCCGATATCGGCCAGAGTCCCAATACTGTAATTTCAATTATATCAATAAAATATGGGTGCGCGAATACGTTCGGCAGGTAGATGAAGAATAGAATGGCGAATTCCACGAAATTGGAACCATTCTTGTATTACATATCTGTCGAATCATTATGTTTTTTTTGATTTATGCCGAGGATTAATGTTGGTGTGACTTGAGATGACCGGCCAGAAGCGGGGTTCAGGCCGTGTTCATCGAATCGGGAACGGGGTGTGAGGTCTGATCCTCACACGGGAAGGCCCTGCTCCTGGCGCGCACGCTCAGAACGCGGGAATTGGATCGTTGATTTTATTTCCGCGCCCTGGCAAAGATTTTAAGGCTTATCCGGGCGGATAAGATTGCGAAGTCCACCAACAATAATCTCGGCGTTTTTGCGTCCAGCCCGAACAGGCGGTCCGCCATCGCACTGAGAAGACGATCGACGTTGCAGCTTCAGCGTGCATATCCCCCTTCCAGGCTCCAATCATTTGACATTGAAGGCGCTAATGATTAGAATTCATCTTGTTCAGGATACGATATCCAGGGAGGGATATTATGAGAAAAGCAAGAGCGATTCTTTCGGTCCTTTTTATCCTCATGGCTATATCAGCCCGGGCACAGAAAGAAAAACCCGGCGTCGAAGTAAAAGAATTCAAATTCTGTACCGGGATCGAAGAAAGAGAACCTACCGGAGTCAACAGTCAATTTTTCAACAGTGCGGATCGTATCTTTTGTTACACAAGGATTACCGGGGTTACAGGAGATATCAGCATTTATCATCAATGGTATTTTGGCGAAAAGGAGATGGCAAAAGTCGAACTGAGAGTAGAGTCTAGCGACTGGAGGACGTGGAGTTCAAAAAGGATTGCCGATAGCTGGTCCGGTGTCTGGAGAGTCGATATCGTTCTCGAAGATGGAAGGAAAATAGCAAGCCAGGAGTTCATATATAAACCGGTCGATGAAGAATGACACGGGCCGAGTGTATGTGAAAAGACAGAAAGCCGGTTTTAATCCCGCTATTTAAAAAGCGTCCGATCTTGGACGTTTTATGATCGCTTTTACGGCCGGCATTTATTTTGATGATTTCAGCCGAGGTGGAAAATGACGGAAACATCAGCAGTGGAGAAAGCAAGCATAGTAGTTCTTAGTGGAGATATGGACAAGGTGATGGGCGCGTTCATAATAGCGAATGGCGCCGCAGCATTCGATATGGAAGTGACGATGTTTTTCACTTTCTGGGGGCTCAAGGCTCTTCAGAAGGGTAACAGGACAGGCCGTAGTCTCTTCGGTAAGATGCTCGGAGTGATGAACAGGGGCGGAGTCGACAGGCTCGGTCCTTCGAGGTTTAATTTCGGTGGAATCGGCCGGTGGATGTTCAAAAAAATGATGAAGAAAGCGAATGCCATGCCGCTGTCCGAACTGGTAAGACAGGCTCTCGACCAGGGAGTAAAAATGGTGGCTTGCGAGATGAGCATGCAGGTAATGGAGATCGGTAAGGAGGATCTGATAGATGGAGTGGAGATCGGCGGAGTAGCGACATTTATCAGCGATGCTTCTGAATCAAAGTTCTCGCTCTTTATTTAATAGACACCGGTTAAGGACAAGGGGATCGGGGCGGATATGATATTTGAAGCAGGAGATCGAAGATGTGGGAAAAGCCAGATGTAGATGAAAGCGAGATCGAAAAACTCCTTGGCATATTTCTGGAAGAATACCCCGAGTACGCGGAAACAGCGATTCTCGACCAGCTACGACATACGGAGTACTCCAGGCTTGATACCGGCGGGCATATCTATCTCGATTACACCGGGGGAGGTCTGTACAGCGATTCACAGATAAGAGACCATATGGATTTTCTTCTCCACAATGTCCTTGGTAATCCGCATTCATCGAATCCGACTTCAGCCTTTTGTACTGAAAAGGTAAAAAGCTGCCGGGAAAGGGTCTTGAATTATTTCAACGCTTCTCTTGACGAATATGTCCTGATCTTCACGGCCAACGCCAGCCATGCTTTGAAACTTGTCGGAGAAGCGTATCCTTTTGAAAAGGGAGACGAGCTTCTTCTGAGTTTCGATAATCATAATTCGGTCCTCGGCATAAGGGAATTCGATCGTGCCAGGGGAGCTTCGACGAAATATGTCCCGGTGATCCCGCCTGATCTGACGATTTCGCGGGATGTGCTTGTAGAATATCTCGAAGATCGATCAGGATCAAAAAACAGATTGTTCGCCTATCCCGCCCAGTCGAATTTCTCGGGAGTTCAGCATCCTCTCGACTGGATAGGGCTCGCTCAAGCGAGGGATTGGGACGTGCTTCTCGACGCGGCGGCGTTTGTACCGACGAACAGGCTCGATCTGAGTGTACATAAACCTGATTATGTCGCGATATCGTTCTACAAGATCTTCGGGTTTCCAACAGGAATAGGTTGCCTGATAGCAAGGAGGAAGGCGCTTGAAAAACTACATCGCCCCTGGTTTGCCGGGGGAACGATCACTGTCGCCTCTGTCCAGGCAGATCAGCACTATCTTGCTCCCGGCTCGGAGGGATTCGAAGACGGGACTCTCGACTACGCGAACCTGCCCGCAGTCGGCAGGGGGCTTGATTACATAGACAGCATCGGAATCGATACGATACATAAAAGGGTGGAGTGCCTGGTGGACTGGTTGATCAAAGAGCTTATCGAATTGAAACACGGAAACGGCAGGGCCTTGATCCGCCTCTACGGACCGGTTGAAAAAGGCGGGAGAGGAGGAACTGTAACGATCAATATCTATGACAGGGAAGGGGCCGTCATAGACCACACATTGATAGAACAGAAAGCAAATCTCTGGAAGATATCTCTCAGAACCGGTTGTTTCTGCAATCCCGGTGCTGGAGAGATGGCGCTGGGACTGTCAAAGAATGAAATGATAACCTGCATGGGCACGACTGACAGCAGGATGACAATAGAGGAATTCAGGCAGTGCATAGACGGTAAAAGCACCGGAGCAGTCAGAGTATCCGTCGGGATAGCATCAAATTTCAGGGATGTAGCAATCTTCCTGAAGTTCGTCAGTCTTTTCATCGAAAATTGACCATTGGGATCCGCCGCTTCGATTTTCCGCGAACTTTAGCCGGGAATATTCGTATCAACAGGGAGGAACTGTCTTTTCATAGCAGCCGGGGGCCAGCGTGGCCTTTTCTGGCCAGCCAGAAATAAGGAGCGGGATAATAAAAAGGAGGATGCCGTGCGGTTCAGAAGCAGATCATCCGCGATCTTTCCATTAATGCTGCTTTTATCGATCGTATTGATTTCAGAGTCGGTTGCTCAAGGGGAAGATACGGTCCCTTTCGATGAATCGAACTGGAACTTTGTCAATATCGTCAGGGGCAGCTATCTCGGCAGGGAATGCGTATCGGGCTTCGCCATTCTTAAAGATGTCGAGTTTGAAGATGGCGTGATCGAAGTCGATGTGGCGATGCCCGGAGGGAGGTCCTACCCTGGAATAGTCTTCCACGTTGAGGGGCAGAATAATTACGAACATTTTTATATCCGTCCGCACAGGGAAGGGTTGTATGGAGATGATCTGCAGTATGCTCCCGTCACGAACGGGATCTCCAGCTGGCAGCTCTATTCAGGCAACGGTTTTTCTTCGAGTTACGATGTGCCTTCGGGAAAGTGGATCCATGTCAGGCTGGAAGTATCAGGGACCAGGGCAAGTGTCTTCATCGATCGATCGGAAAAACCGGATCTGGTCATAGAGAAGCTTCAACATGGCCAGGTGAAAGGGGCGATAGGCATCCAGGGTCCAGTAGACGGTTCCGCGTATTTTTCAGCTTTCAGTTATAAAAAGGCAGTTGATCTCGATCCCGATCCTCCACGCGAGTTCGACAGGGCTCCGGGTTTCATTGATAAATGGGAGCTTTCGAAGGTGTTCAAGATCAGTGAAGTGGATATCGATGAACGGTTCGACGAGTCACAGATCACGGAAGGTGATATGGGTTGGATCGATGTCAAAGCTGATGAAACAGGTCTTGTCGACATCGCCCGGTACTATTCGAGGACGGGGAGGGAAGCCGATCTTGTGTTCGCGAAGGCTCATATTCATTCTACCGGAGGAGAACGAAAAGAATTGAAGTTCGGCTACAGTGATTATATCGGGATATTTCTGAACGGTGACCTGCTGTTCACAGGTAACAGCGCCTACAGGCAGCGGGACCCTTCTTTTCTGGGAATCGTTGGATTGAATGATGCCGTTCTTCTTTCCTTGAAAAAAGGCGAAAACGAACTGGTTCTTATGATCGCTGAAGCATTCGGCGGGTGGGGATTCATATGCCAGGACGCGGAGGCAGAATTCCGGGCGAAAGGGATGGATGAAAAATGGAAGACATCGCGGGGATTGAAAACTCCTGAATCGGTAGTATATGACCGTAAGAGAGATATATTGTACGTTTCGAATTTCGACGCGGTGAACAACAGGAATCCACGCGTGACACAGTTTATCAGCAGGATGGGACTCGATGGAAGGTTGATCGACCTGCGATGGGTCGAAGGCCTGCTTAATCCTACAGGGATGGCGCTCTATAAAGATGATCTTTACGTAGTCGAAAGAGCAGGTGTCGCAAGAATAGATCCGGAGAGGGGTGAAGTCATTGAAAGATACCCATTTGAAAACGGGAGTTTTCTCAACGATATCGCCATCGACCTTTCCGGGACGATCTATATCTCGGATTCCGGCGGAGACGTGATTTACAGGTACAGGGATGATAAATGGGAAAGATGGCTTGAAGGCGGGGAGATAACTTCCCCTAATTCACTTCACATCGATCATGGCAGGCTGTTTTTTGGAAACAGTGGCGATGATTATCTCAAGGCGGCCGATCTCAGGACCGGGGAGATAAGGAAGATAGCCGATATGGGGCCTGGTCTGATCGACGGTATAAAATCGCTGGAAACTGGAGAACTGATCGTCTCTCACTGGGAAGGGAAACTCTACCGGATCGACAGGAATGGCAAGATATCAAAGATCCTTGACGTAAGGGCCAGGGGAGAGAAGATCGCCGACTTCGACCTGGTACCAGGCAGGGGGATCGTCGTTATCCCGACATACTACGGGAACAGCGTTAGAGCCTTTGATCTTGGTGAATAGAAAAGAGGATCTTCTGTCTGCCGCTAAAACGGCGGTTCCAGGCAAATTCGGATCATACTACACGATCGGCAGCGGACGCGTCGAGCGACCGCTCGATCGAATTGACGGCAAGGCCTCCGACTCTGACGACCCCTATCGAACTGCCATCCATGGTAAACTCTACCTGCATCCTGGCCAGGCTGTCGATCTCGTTTCCCTGCTGCATCACGATCGAATCAGACGCTGTTATCCCGAAGTGCCTGAGATAGGCGCCGAGTCCCGCTGATCCGTTTGCCGATGCGGGGTCTTCCCACAATCCCATCAACGGGCTGAAATTACGTGAATACGTAACGCAGCCGGGGTCGAAAGTATCAAGAGTAAATATATGATTGCTCCAGACGCCGTACTTCCTGTTCATGATCCCGAGTTTGATAAGATCGGGATGCATTGATAACAAGGTCTCTTTCGACTTCACTGGAATGATCAACCAGTCTATCTCGTTAGATGCCGTCACTACGGGAAGTCCCGTAGATGTTATATCTGACCGATCGATACCGAGTACGGACGCGATCTCGCCCGCGTCGACCGATGCTTCCCTGAAATGATAAAGAGGCTGCTGCATCATCATCTTCCAGAGTATACCTTTCGAATTGACCCCTTTTTTTATTCTGATGCCTTCCTTGCCATCGAAAGAGTCACCGCCATCCGAATTAAAATAGATATCTATCGGAACATTCCCGATCCTTGTTTCAAAAAGAACAGTAGTCAGACCATCAGCGAGCTCTATCATTCCTTCCTCTATCAGGGCGTAACATGCTCCGATCGCGACATGGCCGCTGAACTCGAGTTCCTTGTCAGGCGTATAGAACCTGATCCTGAAATCGGTCTTTGGAGAATCCGATCTACAGATATAAGCCAGTTCGATTAAATTCATCCTCATCTCGGCGGCGATATCCTGCAGCCCGCCCATGACACTTTTTTCCATGTCTATTATGACGCCGGCCGGATTACCCCCGAAAGGACTGGTCGTAAAAACATCGATCCGCTTAATTTTTATATTATCCATATCCGGTCTCCAGTTTTGATATTTCTGTAAAAATGCATAATCTATAGTGCAAAAGTCCTCTTTTTACGAGGGCTATCCTTCAGTAATGACTTTGAGAAAAATTAGTAACATCCTGCAATATAACACTATACGCATGATTGATATTTCCACGACCTGAACCTGATCGTCACCAGTCGAGGAAAGCAATTTTGATTCCTTCTGCCTGCTGGAAAGGGAACACCGGCTATATAATGCAGGTTGGCGAAAAGAATGGTGATCCCAGGTTGAAACGGTCCGGGAACTTGTATAGAGTGGATAGTATGAGAATCGAGAATCGTAAAGAGGTAATTTCCTGGGCTATGTACGACTGGGGTAACTCTGCCTTTGCCACGACTGTGATCGCTGGATTCTTTCCCGTATTCTTCAACAGCTACTGGAGCGCCGGTGCCGACACCACGATAACGACGGCAAGACTGGGGCTGGGCAACTCCCTGGCCGGACTTTCGATCGCTTTGATCGCTCCGCTCCTGGGAGCGATCGCTGACCGCGGTGGTCTGAAGAAAAGATTCCTGATATTTTTCGCCTGTTTCGGGGCTGTCATGACTACCGGCCTGTATCTTGTCTCGAGAGGGCAATGGGTTGCGGCTGTGATGATTTATCTGCTGGCGTCAATTGGTTTTTCCGGCAGCCTGGTATTTTACGATGCTTTACTTAAGACGGTCGCGAGAGAGAGGGAATATGACTTTGTCTCTTCACTTGGATATTCCCTGGGTTACCTCGGCGGGGGTGTCCTTTTCGCGATCAATCTATGGATGACGCTCGACCCCGGCAGGTTCGGGTTCGATGGAACTGAGCAGGCTGTCAGGTTCTCATTCCTGACAGCGGGAGTATGGTGGGCCCTCTTCACGATTCCGCTTATCGTAAATGTCAGGGAAAATGATCCGACAACTCGATCGGATCTGCGAAAGATCATTTCAGAAGGGGCCGTGGAACTAGCCGCTACATTCCGCTTGATAAGGAGGAGAAGGAATCTTTTACTCTTTCTGATCGCCTACTGGTTATATATCGATGGAGTCGATACGGTAGTCAGGATGGCGGTGGACTACGGGATGTCGATCGGCCTCGATCAGAAGGATCTTATCACGGCGCTTCTCATGACGCAGTTTATCGGGTTTCCGTCAGCGATCATCTTTGGAATAGCCGGAGGCAGGATCGGAGCGAAAAAAGCGATATTCATCGCGATAGGCGTCTATCTTGTCGTATCGGTCCTTGCAGCATTCATCAGGAGCAGATCGGATTTTTATCTCCTTGCCGTGATAATAGGACTCGTCCAGGGAGGCGTGCAGGCTCTGAGCAGGGCATATTATTCGAGGATGATACCGGATGGCAAGTCGGCGGAATATTTCGGTTTCTACAATATGACGGGTAAGTTCGCCGTCGTGGTAGGGCCTCTCCTTATCGGATCGGTTGGTCTTCTCGCCAGAGCATCGGGATTCAGCGCGGACATTTCAAGCCGGATAAGCATTTCCTCGATCTCGATACTTTTTATAGGGGGAGCGGTAGTCTTCTATTTTTCTTCAAGGGTACCGGCATCGGGTCCGATAGCGGATAGCTCCGCGCCGCCGCCGGAGAGACGGCGGCCCCAGTAGCGATAAAAAAATTCTGGAAATAATCCGGGGCGGAAGATAGAATCACGGATGTATTCCGAAAAATATTAAGGAACTGTTTCGAAACCGGATTTTTCATGGATGTTGAAAAGATTGTCAGAGAGTATGGACCCCAGATAATCATCTGGAGGTGGCTGGCGAGCATCTGCGACGCTGTTCTGATCGGCGCTTTAATCGGGATTATCAGGGTCGTTTTTACCGGACTTTCGCTGCAGGATACTATATATATCGCGATAGTCACCGCCGGGATCTATTATATCCTCCTCGAGGGGTTGAAAGGATATACGCTGGGGAAACTGGTCGCGGGGCTCAGGGTGGTCACTTCCAGAGGAGATATTCCTGGGATAGGAAGAGCCTCTATGAGGACACTCCTGAGGCTGGCTGAGCTCAATCCAGTCCTTCTCGGGGGAATACCTGCCGCGACTGTAGTCTATTTTTCAAAAAAAAGGCAGAGGCTTGGAGACATGCTTGCGGAGACATTCGTCATAAGAAATTCGGACAGAAACGGATATGTTGAAGAGGATGAGAGTAGTTTAAACAAAACATAACCGCGTGATGAGCGTGGAAAGAAAAGATGAGAAAGGAGGTTGTAATGACTGAAAGCGTGTACAAGATCATTGAACTGGTAGGCACCAGCAGCGAGTCGTGGGAAAAAGCGGCGGCGGCGGCGGTAGCGAAAGCTTCCGAGACGCTGAGGGATCTCAGAATAGCTGAGATATCCCAGCTCGACCTGCAGATCAAGGATGGAAAGGTGGAAGCCTACAGGGCGAAGGTGAAGATCTCGTTCAAGTTCGAAAGCAAGTGACCGGGTATCGGATCCTGATCGGGACAATTCAGAGCCATTGGACAGAGATCGTAGATCGATGCTGCGACTTTTCAATGGCTTTTTTTCAACCCGGGGGCGGACCCGCAATTCGGGCTCTGATATTCCATTTACAATAAAAAGTGATTTCGTATCCTGAAAATGAATAAAAAAACACCGGCGGCTGTATTTTAGGTAAGAAAGAGGAGGATAGGTCATGTCTTTATGGGTCATCTGGGTCATCGCGGGAATTCTCCTGTTGATCGGAGAAGTCCTTACTCCGGGATTTTTGTTTGCATGTTTTGGCATCGCGTGCCTTACAACAGGTCTGTTTGCCGCGCTTTCTTTCGGCATCAAGACGCAGATAGTCGTATTCTCCGTATCTACCCTGCTTGTTTTTTTCGGTATACGGCCGGTGATGCTGAAATATCTGCACAAATCCGGAAGCAGGTTGAAGACGAATGTCGACGCGCTTGTCGGAAAGACAGGCATGGTCGTCGAGAAGATCGATCCCGTGAAGGGCACTGGCAGAGTACTGGTAGGTGGAGAGAACTGGCGGGGCGTCTCAATTGACGACACACGGATCGAAAAAGGAACAAGGATAACGGTCAAGAGGGTCGAAGGAACAAAACTGCTGGTAAATCGTGACAAACCCGCTGGAAATGCCTGATAGAGGAAGGAGAGGATAAATCATGGAAGTCTTGTTCGTTGTGGTCCTGCTTGCCGTCTTCGTGATGGTCTTCGCTTCAAGAGGATTCAAGATAGTCAAACAGGCGGAGACGATCGTAGTGGAACGGCTCGGGAAATATCACAGGACTCTTGGTTCTGGGATCAATATAATCTGGCCGATATTTGAAAAGCCCCGGGAAATAGAATGGGTATACAGAAAGGAAGGCTCCGACGGAACGATGCTCGTCCGGAGAAGAAAGATCAAGAGGATCGATCTTCGCGAATCAGTATACGATTTTCCGCGGCAGAACGTGATTACCAAGGATAACGTCGTCATAGAGATCAATGCCCTCCTTTATTTTCAGATTACAGATCCAGTCAAGGCGGTCTATGAGATATCGAATCTTCCAAACGCCATCGAGAAACTGACCCAGACGACCTTGAGAAATGTCATTGGAGAACTCGATCTAGATGAGACTCTTTCATCGAGAGATACGATAAACGGAAAGCTCCAGGATATTCTTGACGAAGCTACCGACAAGTGGGGAGTGAAGGTCAACCGGGTCGAACTCCAGGACATCAATCCCCCAAAAGATATCAAAGAAGCGATGGAAAAGCAGATGCGCGCGGAAAGAGACAGGCGTGCCGCCATTCTGGAGGCGGAAGGGATGAAAAGGGCGAGAATTCTCGACGCCGAAGGGATCAGGGAGTCGGAGATAAACAAAGCTGAAGGCCAGAAAAAAGCAAAGGTGCTTATTGCCGAGGGAGAAGCTGAAGCGAGAATGAAAGTAGCCGAGGCTGAAGCTGAAGCGATAAGGAAGATAACACAGACAATTGCGCAATCGGGAGGAGATCCATCCACGTACCTGATAGCGGTCAAATATATCGAGACGCTCAGGGAGATGGTCTCCGGCAAGGACAATAAGGTCATATATCTGCCATACGAAGCGACTGGCGTTCTGAGTTCAATAGGTGGGATAAGAGATATGCTGCAGGGAGCCGCCAGAACCTGACCTCCATGAACGATCTCTTGCCAGACAGATTTCCCTGCCCCGCCCGTGCGCGAGGCAGGGAAGTCTTTTATCGCCGGGCGATTTTTCTCGCAATCTTCAGGTAATTGAATATATTATCCATGATTTCAGGCGATGAAAACCGGAAATGGTGAGCTATGATTATTCTTGATAGACCGTTTGTATCCGACCTTCTTGCCGGTACGGCCGAGAGGCTGCAGCTGCCGGTCCTTTCAAATGATCTTTCGATATCCCTTTCTGAAAAGTACGATCTCAGGATACTAGAGACCGAACAGATCGTCGAGAAACTGCGACTGGAGAAAGCCCCCCTCGTTTATACCAACTCGGAGGATTCGATCAAGTGGATCGAGGACAATCTTGCATTTACCGGTTACCCCGAGAGGATAGATATATGCAAGGACAAGGGAAGATTCAGGAGGCTTCTGGCCGGTGAGTACAGGGATTTCTTTTTCAGGGAACTGACATTTGAAGCTCTCGCTTCCCTTGACACATCGGGCCTGAAAAAACCGTTTATAGTAAAACCTGTAGTAGGGTTTTTCAGCCTTGGCGTCCACAAAGTGATCTCAGACGCGCAATGGCCCCTCGTTCTCAGTCGAATAGGCGCGGAGATACGGAAAGTCGATGGCCTTTATCCCCGCGAAGTCCTCGACACCGGCAGGTTTATCATAGAAGAACATATCGACGGAGACGAGTTCGCGGTCGATCTATACTATGATGAGGGAGGCAGTCCGGTGATCCTCAATATCCTTCATCATCTTTTTATAGACGAGACCGATGTCACCGACAGGACCTATCTGACTTCGATGCGTATAATAAAGAAATATTCGAGGATCTTTTATCCTCATCTTGAAAAGATCGGCATCCTTGGCGATTTCAGAAATATGCCTATGCATATCGAATTCAGGGTCGATGGTGATAGAGTCCTGCCGATAGAAGCGAATCCGATGAGGTTCGCCGGATGGTGCGCCACCGATATAGCGTGGCACGCATGGGGAATAGACACGGTCGAATATTATTTCAGGCAGCTGACACCGGACTGGCCAGCCATATTCAAGGGAAGGGAGGATAAGGTGTTTCCCCTGGTTATCGGATTGATCCCCGCTGATATTGATCCTTCTTCGGTGAAGGGAATAAAATATGATGAATATCTATCCAATTTCAAAAAGCTTCTTGAAGTGAGGAAGACGGATTTTAAAAAATTCATTGTCTTCGCATTTACATTTTCAGAGACCGATGATAGCAACAGGGACGAGATCGAGAGGATGCTCCAGGCCGATATGCGAGATTACCTGATAATGGGGGAAGATTGAGGGATTCCGTTTTTCAGCAGGAAAATGAACCTGGGTGTTCCCTGTCCTTCCTGTAAAGACCGAGCCCGTTTATTCTGCAGGCGTCGAGGCAGTCTCCACAGACGACGCATTCCTGGTTATCCATTACAAAACTATTTCCATCTCGAACGATAGCGTCTATCCTGCATTTATTGGCGCACGCCATACAAAGCGTACATTCCTTGCTCTGTCCGATCACGCGGGCTCCGGGGATCTTCGTCACCCACCCCAGGATCAGGCCTATGGGGCAGAAGCCTCTGCAGAAAGGCCGGTATATGAAAAGGGAACTGAGAAGGAGAAGACCAAGAAGGATCCAGCCTGTCAGATTATAAGACGACAGTTTGAAGGCAACGCGAAAAGGATCGTAAAGACACCATACGGCGAATTTTTTTACCGCGACCCACGAGACAAGGGCTGCGAGAAAAACGTATCGCGCGTATCTGAGTATTTTCTGGGCGCGCGATGATCTTAAAAGATTGAACCGGGAAGGAAGAAATATGAATTCCTGGAGCGCTCCCATATGGCAGATCCACCCGCAATAGATCCTGCCGAAAAACCACGTCACCGGTAGCAGGCCGATGAAGAAGACCAGATTCTGCCACTTCACGTTTTTGCCTGTCGATATCCGGACCACATTCATCAGGCTCTGGATCGGGCAGGGGCAGGCGCCGTTGTAAAAACCGAGGATGACGATCGATAATAGAAGGAACAGGGTTTTGAGCCTTCTCGTGGATTCGAACCGGACAAGGAACCCGGCCACGATCGAAGCGATCAGCGATATCAGAGCCCATTTAAGATGCCAGTTGATCACCTGTTATTCTTCACTTTCATCAGCTGAGACTCGATTTGAGATTCTTCCATAAAATATGGATGTCTTCGAGTATAAGATAAAGGCACGGTATCAGGATCAACGTTATACCTGTAGCGAAAAGGACTCCGTATCCCAGGCCGGCCGCCATCGGGATCAGGAACTTTGCCTGGAGGCTGCGTTCCATGAGCATGGGAGTCAATCCGCCGAAAGTCGTTATCGATGTAAGGATGATCGCCCTGAATCGGAGCGCTCCCGCCGAGGTTATCGCTTCGAAGTGCGACTTTCCGCTATCCTTTATCCTGTTGGTCGCTTCGATAAGTACCAGGGAGTCGTTGACCACGACTCCCGAAAGACCGACTATTCCGAACATGCTCATCATGCTTATATCGAATCCCATCAGCATGTGGCCCATGATCGCCCCAACAATACCAAATGGAATCGCCGTCATGACGATGATCGGCTGTGAGAATGACCTGAAGGGAATCGCAAGAAGAGCATAGATCAGAAACAGAGCGAAAAGGAAAGACCTCCCGATGGAACTCATGAACTCCTTGTCCTCTTTTCCTGATCCCTCGATGATAAACCGGACATCGGGAAAACGTCTCGAAAGCTGGTCAAGAGTTTCCTCTTCGAGCCGGGCGTTTATCTCCGAGGCGTTGGCGATTTCCTCCTCGACGTCCGCGGTGACTGCGATCACCCGTTTTCGCTGGGAACGCTGTATGACGGCATATCCCTGCTTCATGTTCACGGAGGCGATCTGGGCAAAGGGGATTTCCGTACCGTCGGGCGTCCTGATCCTCATGTTTTCAATATTGTCGAGCGTCTTTCTCTCGGAATCAGGATATCTCACCAGGATCTTGACCTCGTCCTTGTCTCTCTGGATCCGTAACGCTTCGGAGCCGTAAAAAGCGGCTCTCACCTGCCTGGCAAGGTCGTTCAGAGAAAGGCCGAGCGCCCTTGCCGAGGGTTTGAGCCTCATCTGGAGCTCATCTTTCCCGGGGAGGAAGTTATCGTTGATATCGATTAGGCCGGGAAACTGGCTCAGTTCGTCTTTCATCGCCTCAACAGCTTCAAGAAGGCTCTGGTTATTGTTCGATGAAAGGTGCACTTCGACGGGGGAATCCATCGCGCGGAGCTGCCCGACAAAACTGACAGTCCTCGCTTCCGGGATCGGCCCGGTCTTCTTCCTCCATTCGTTGGCAAGCAGAGATGCTTTGATCTTCCTTTTTTCACCTTCGAGGAGTTGTATATGAACCTGGGCAAGATGTCCGCCTGAAGTGCTTGTTCCCATCGGTCCGCCTCCGCCCATATGCACACCGATAAGTGAAAAATATTCTTCCATCACCGAAGGCGAGTTCGGCGGCCTTTTCGAATCGATCTCCCTGACCATCTCGATCGCTGATCTCTCTATGTGAGCCAGGACCTCTTCGGTCTTTTCCACGGGGGTGCTTGGCGGCATTACTACCGAACAAACGAGGTTATCCGCGTCGATCTTTGGAAAGAGGCTGAATTTTATTCTGCCACTCTGAAATATCCCCGCGGTGATGAGAAGCAGCGCGATCCCGGAGGCGACTACCGCGTATCTCCACTTCAGGGAGAATCGCAGTGCCCGTGAGTATGGACCCTTGATGAATTCCTTGAGTTTTCGATCTGACCATTTTGTCCTTTTATCTCCGGCTGAATGATTTATACCTTTGAATCTGCTTCTGGCAAGGTGGCCGGGGAGTATGAATAGAGATTCAAGGAGAGATCCGAGAAGAACGAGTATGACGACAATTGGAATATTCCGCATGAAATTGCCGCGGACGCCCGGTATCATCAGTAGTGGATAAAATGCCGCGATAGTCGTAAGTACGGCGAATATGACGGGGCGAGATACCTGGGCCGCTCCACTTACCGCGCCCTTGATCCCGTCGATACCGTTTTCCCTTTTCCTGTAGATATTCTCACCTATCACTATCGCGTCATCGACCACTATCCCGAGGATCAGTATAAAGGCGAAAAGGGAGATGAGGTTGATCGAGACGTTAAAGAGGGGGAGAAGCCACAACGCCGTGGCGAAAGATATCGGGATCCCCAGCGTGACCCAGAACGCGAGTTTCGGATTGAGGAAGAGGCTGAGAAGGATGATCACGAGGATGAGACCGAGGGCCATATTTCTGATCAGAAGGTTCAATCTGCTTTTAAGGATCTCCGACATGTCGGCGAAGAAGACGATCTCGATCCCTTCGGGAAGATCCTCCTCTATCTCCTTCACGTACTCTTTTACTTCGTTCGCGACCTTCAGCGCGCTCTGGTCGGCGACTCTGTAGACCTGAATAAAGGCCGCTGGTTTTCCCTTTGTCTTTACGTGGATATCGATATCCTCAAACCCGTCGGTCAGAGTAGCTATCTGGCCGAGAGTCACCTTGTGGCCGTCGGGATCGGTAATAACAGCTATATCAGTGTAATCACTCGCGTAGTAGCGTCTTCCCTTGGTCCTGATCATTATCGTACCGTCGGATGACTTGATCGATCCCGCCGGCAGATCGAGACTTGCCTTGCGCACCCTGTCAGCGACCTGGTCGAGAGTGAGGTGGTATCGCCGAAGATCCTTTTCGGAAATATCTATATGGATCTCGCCCTTCTTTACGCCGAAAAGATCGACAAGGGTGATTCCTGGCAGTTCTGTCAGATCGTCCTTTATCTTTTCCGCCAGGTGTTTGATCGTAGCCTCGTCGGCGTCGCCGAACACGGCGAGGTTTATTACCTGGTTTGTCCTTACTATCTGCCTTACGACAGGCCTTTCAGCTTCAGCCGGAAAAGTCCTGATACGGTCTACTTCTGATTTGACGTCATTTACAAGGTTCTCTATGTCCCAGCCGTTGACGACCTCGATATTCACCGATCCGTAACTTTCCTGCGCGGTCGAGTTAATCTCTTTTATCCCGGCGAGTCCGGCGATCCGTTCCTCGATCCTCTGGACGATCGATTCTTCAATTTCTTCCGGGGAAGCTCCCGGATATTCAACGGATATGTTTATGATATCGAGAGAGAAATCGGGGAAAGTCTCCACTTTCACCGTCTGCGCCGTCATGAACCCGGCAACAAGCAGAAAGACCATCAGAAGATTGGACGCGACGTGATTTTCAGTGAACCATCTGATAAGTCCGTTCATTTTCCGTCTTTTCCTTTCACCGGACGGAGATTCACTTTCATGCTGTCCGTGACTGCTTTAACGGCGGAGGTCACGACGAGTTCGCCGGCTGAGAGT
This sequence comes from Candidatus Krumholzibacteriota bacterium, assembly GCA_016932415.1. Lineage (NCBI taxonomy): Bacteria > Candidatus Krumholzibacteriota > Candidatus Krumholzibacteriota bacterium. The sequence continues at coordinate 188,626 of JAFGCX010000020.1, read as the reverse complement.
CCGGAGGTTATCCACGCGTCGTTTCCCTCGAATCTTGCTATCTCCACCCTGCGGAACCTAAGCCTTCCATCCGGATCGACAAGCCAGACCGTGTTGTCCTCATGTACGCTCGAGCGGGGAATGACCGTTGTATTTTCGAGAAGATTGCCTTCGATCCTTACCGACGTAAAAAGGCCCATCGCCAGAGGCGGAGTAGACTGGTAAGGTTTGTCGACCCTGACGACCACGTTCACCATCCTGGTTCTCGAATCAAGGAACCCTTCCGCGCGCATCACCATGGCAGGCCACTGAAGTTCCATTCCGGCGATTTCGGCGATGACGGTAGCGCAACTGCCCGGATCATTTTCCGTAGTGAATCCGGGTACTGAAAACCATGACAGATCATCATTTTTCATCGGGACGGTGATCTCGGCAGCCTCGATCGAATATATCGTCGCGAGGACCTGCCCGGGCGAGACAAACTGGCCGATGTCGGCGTTCTTGGCGCTTATTCTTCCCTCGAAAGGAGCGGTTATCGATGTCCTTTCCAGATTCAACATTGCTCTTTCGTATTCAGCTTCCGCCGCTGAAAGAGCCGCTCTGGAGGCGGCAAGTTGTGGTTCCTTGGCGACAAGGGGGGGAGGTTTTTCCTCTCCATTATTACTCATCGCCCATTCTTCCCTGGCCGCCGCCGCTTCCTCGATCGCCATCTGGAGTCTGCTTTCAAGGTCCATGACCTTTGATTCGGCCGATTTGACGGCAAGCCTGTAATCGGTGTCCTCGATCTTAAGGAGTTGTTCTCCCCGGGCAAATTCTCCTCCATCGGCGAACCTGTCATCGAGCGAGACTATCTTTCCGCTGACCTGGGGCACAAGGTTTATGATTCTCAGGGGCCTTACAGTCCCTTCTCCCGTAAGAACTATCCTCCTGGCGGCCGGTTCGATCCTGAGTGTGTTCACGACAGGCACAGGAATGCTGGACTTACGTTTTATCACCTCTGTCTTTGTGGCCATCAAGACAACGACGATGAAAGCTCCCACGGCGATGATCACGATCGAGATGAGAAATTGAAACAACCGGGGTCTTGATCTCCTGAGGTCCCCGAGTCTCTTCGTAACACCCATTATCATCATTCCTTTTCTTCCAGCCAGCTGCCGCCGAGTGCTCGATGCAGGGCGACCCTGTTGGTCATTATCGCAAGGTCGGTAAGGACAAGACTCTGTTCGGCGATGAACCTTGCCTGCATCGCGTCGAGTACGGTCAGATAGCTTATGAGCCCTCTCTGATATCTTTTTTCGGCTATTTCCTGAGTGCTTCTTGCCTGGCGCAGGAAGACAATGACCTTTTCCCTTCTCCTGATCTGCTGCTCCCGAGTGAGAAGGGCGGCTTCCACTTCCGAGAAAGCGTTAAGGATCACTTTAGCGTAACTGACGTATTCCTGCTGATATTTCGCCCACGCGGCATTTTTTTCAGCGGTAAGCCTTCCTGAACTGAAGACAGGCTGGGTTATACCAGCGATTATGTTCCAGAGGAGGTTCCCCGGCCCGGTCAGGTCTGTGAGCTGGTCGCTGGCGTAACCGTAATTTCCGGTGAAGGTGATCCTGGGCAGAAGGTTGCTCCTGGCGACGCCTACTCTGGCGGCAGCCGCTCCAAGCCTCGCCGCTGCGCTTCTGATGTCGGGCCTGTTCTCAAGAAGGTCTGAGGGAAGGCCTTCGGGAACGGGGGAGAGGGTTCTGAAGTAATCCTCAGGTTGTTTCTTCGGTGGACTGGTCGCGGGATATTTTCCCGTGATGATGCGGAGACGTTGCTGATTGATCCCGAGTTCCTGCCTGAGAAGTGGCAGGTTCGATTCAGCACTCGCGAGATTGCGCTTCGACTGCTGAAGTTCAAGAGTCGATACCAGTCCCTTGTTGTAACGATAGGTCATTATTTCGACGTTATTCTTATATCTGGAGATAGTCTCCTCTGATATGGCGATCCGTCTTTCAAGAGCCTCGATCTGGAGATAGATCGATATCGCTTCGGAGATTATCCCCTGCACAATAATATTTCTGTTTTCGATCGAGGAAAGAAGGTCGAAGCGGGCGGCTTCATCGGCCATCGATAATTTTCCCCAGAGATCGAGTTCGAACGAAGCCGCGGCGGATAGATTATACGAGTCAGTTTCTTCTCCCCCCGAGATCCCCATCGGAGTCGATATTTCCGGCGTCAACTGGCGCTGGTAACTTCCGTTCAGTGAGACCGAAGGCAATCTCGCCGAGCGGGTCTGTGACGATCTCGCCTGCATTTCCTTTATAACCGCGCTGGCGACCTGAATATCGAGGTTTCTTTCGATCAGGTCTTCTACGAGAGTATCGATATCCGGATCCTGAAAAACGGTCCACCATTTGTCAAAATCTGCCGGGGATGAACTGTCTGCCAATGATCCTTCATAGGTTGAAGGGATCTCGACGAGGCGGGAAGCATGGCTATCGATACCAGGTTTTAAAAGCCCGGTTCCGCACGAGGAGACCGTAATGAGTATGAAAAGAAGATATATTATCAGTTTCACAGTCAATTTGAACTTACCGGATCCTTTCATTATGCCGATGATTCATTCAATAAAAGATTATAATCAAGCCGGCGGGAAATTGAAATGGAGTTTTTTCAATAGACACCGGAATACACTGGTCGATGATCATATTCCGCCGTCAGATGCTGTCTGACGGCTGCCGCGGATGATGCCGCTTGCGTATCTTTCTGTCTCCTGGCCTGTGAGCTGGAGAATGCCGATGGATCCTTTTTTCAATAGTCTTCCTGATTTCCGAATATCTTCTGTCGAATTCCCTCTGCTGCTCCTCGGTTAGAAGAGCCATGATCTGCGAAGTCTGCGATTCGAAGAACTGGTCCATTGTCTCGCGGAACTCTCCGGCGATCGTTTCGATCCTTGAATTGTTATCGTTCATGATCGAATCTATCCGCGCTCGCTGAAGGTCGGAGAGGTCTATGTCCCTCGTGACTTCCATTACGATCCTTCGGTTTGCTCTCGGAGGCCCTCCTTCCATGAATCCCATGACATGTTTTTTTATGACGAACGTGGAAACAGCCACCCCTATGACAGCTCCTGAAAAGAAAATAAGCGCCATCGCCGACCATACCTTGAGATTTTTCATATTCCTCATCTTTCCTTTCCGGCCTATACAAACGGGGGAGAAAGTATAAAACCTGCGGGGTCTTCCAGGAAAAGAAGGGCAAGATCCCTGTACGGCATAACATCGCTCGACAAAACATATATCAGGAAAAACAGGGTCAATCCCGTGGCGATCATGGAGAAACGCCAGATCAACCTTCCATGGGTTTCAAACAATGATCTCTGTCCAGCCTCGTCCGCGGATATCCTAATCTCTCTCATTATGCGGTTTTTCCACTGAGGATCGACAGAGACCGTCTTTCCACTCTTCCAGGAAGAAGCCAGTTCTTTTTCTATTCCGTCTATTATTTCTTTTCGGGATCTCATCGGATACTTCCTTGCAAATCCTGTCAATCGATGACCTTCTCCAGCAATTTCCTTAATCTGTTTCTCGATCTGAATGCTCGTATCTTCACTTTGCCTTTGCTCCAGCCAAGCGTGAGTGCTGCTTCACTGACGGAAAAACCGTCAAGATGAACCAGTTCGAGGACAGCTCTGTCGTCCGGGTCGATCTTTTCAAGTGCCCACATCAGGATCTCTCTGGCTGTCTTCTTCGATTCTTCCCTGTCGAAAGAATCTTTCGCGGTTTCCGAAGTGAAACGGTCAAGCCATTCCTTCTGTTCGGTTTCAAGAGTATTCATCGGCGATTCTTTCGATCTGTATCTTTCGCGCCAGTAATCGTGACAACTCCGGACGGCGATCCTGGCGAGCCAGTTGCCAAATGGGCTTTCTCCCCTGAATCCGGCAAGCGATCTGAACGCCCTGATAAAAACTTCATGAGCTACCTCTCCGGCGTCTTCCGCCGGTATTCTTCTTGATACGATCCTGAGGATCTCTTCACTGTACCTGTCTATCAATCTCCCGAAAGCGTCATGGTCCCCACCCAGCACCTGGCTGATGATATCCCCGTCGGCGGCTTTTAACTGTTCGTCGGTCATCTGTATAGCACCAGGCGCTGAATGAGTCCACGTTACAGGATACTATCTGTCTTCACTTTCTTCATTATCGAATAATTCTTTTCTAAGTTCCATACGGATCTCGTGGAATCTTTCGATCTGCTCTTTGGTCAGGATCTCCTCGATCCGGGCGATATGGCCATGATTGCCGCCGCGAACGCCACGATCATCCCTGAAACGGAGGTTTTTTCCGGAATCGCATACTTTGCCGTTATGATAAGAACGATCAGGTCTGCGCGCGGCCCCGCGATTACGGTCAATGGAGTGGTCCTGGCAGCATCGGTCGCTCATCTGGCGATGATGACGAAGCGCCATGAGTTCATGCCGGCGAGCTTCGTGCCGGTGAAAGTCCATCCGAACCTTCCGATGGGCTGACCTGCCAGAGAGGCGATATCCGTCTCTGCGCTCGAACCGTTCTCCCATCCTCATTCCCATGCCTTCTTCAAGAAGAGGAAGTATCCTTGTTTTCTGATCCTCAGTCAAATCGAGTCTCTCTATTATACGGGCGACGTGCTCACTGTGGATCGTTTCCCTTTCTTCCATCGTGTGCCTTTGCCGGCCACTCCTGGATGCGTACAGGTTTCCGGCAAGGCCGGCGATGATAAGCGAGATCAGAAAGGTGATGGAGACCTTTCCGGCCAGGCGGGAGGATCTTTTCGGGTTCCTTTTCATGCTGTTGTCGGTATTCATTTTATCTTACCTCTTTCTTGTTTGAATTAATGCCAGATATCAGTGTGCCGTACAAGCTTTAAAGCTCACGACAGATCTTTCTTTCAGAATCTCCTTTCATCGTCTTTATTCATCTCTCCTGATCCACCGGGGCCGGGACGCGTCGAACGCATTTTTTCCCGTCTTTCCTCGTGGATCTTAGTGTATTCGATCATCTGATCGTCGTTCAGTATTGCGCGAAGGCTCTCTTCGATCTCGGAATCGATCATTTCCATCCTCTTTCGCATATCGGCGAAACCACCGCGGCCTCTGTCCTTTCTTCCCTCCATCAGGGCGTTTATCTTCTCCGATCGTTTTTCAAGGATCTCGATGACTTTTTCCTCCTGGTCACCAGTCAATTCAAGACGCTCGATGATCAGATCGATCTCATCGGTACGCATTTTTTCGCGGTGTTCCCTTCGCGCCGATCCGATATGCTCTTCCCGGATTCCGTTGAAGGTCTCAAGCTGCTCCGGATCAAGGATCTCGATCAACCTGGTTTCGATATCCCTGTTCAGTCTTCTGATCTCGATCTGTCTGGATAATCTGTCGTTGTCGTTTTCCTCCGGGTATTTTTCAATGATCGATTTTCTCGAACTGTTATACTCTCTGTAAAGAGCGCTTATATTCGCGTCCTGATCGGGAGTAAGGGTTATGGTACTTTTTACCCTGACAAGTAATTTTGAATAATCGCTCTCGATCGCCCGTCTGCTCGCGTCCTGACCGGAGGCAAGGACGAAAGTCGACGTGAACAGTATTAAAAACGCCGATAAAATCGACATAAACCTCATATGAAACCTCCCTTATGACTATTCGCTGTAAAGAAGAACTCGTCTCTGCCATTAACGTCGAAGCGGGGAAGAAGGAAGTTACAAAAAAAATATTGACACATCCCTGACATAATGTTAAATTATACACATGTTAGAGTATTAACAATACAAAGGGAGGGCAGGATGAAGAATGGACCGAAGATAAGTGAGCTGACTAAGAGAGAAAGACAGATAATGGAAATCATCTACAAACTGGGAAGTTCCAGCGCCTCCGAGATCGTCGACATTCTCCCGGGCAATGCCGTCAACGCGACCGTGAGGACGATGCTCGGAGTACTTGAGGAAAAGGGCTACCTCTTTCACGAAACGGTAAAGGGAAAATTCATTTACAAACCGACGATCCCCCTTGGCCAGGCGAGAAAAAACGCACTCGATCATCTTATGGACTCGTTTTTTGAAGGTTCTGAAGCGAGCGCCGTCATCTCGATATTGAAGAGGTCTGATGCCAGGCTGACTGATGCGGATAAAGAAATGATACTGGAGTTGATAAAGAATACGAGAAAGGAGGGAAGGTAAAGATGATCGATACCATTATGGGCCAGCTGGGACAGGTTCAGTGGGCTGAGGTGCTGAGGCTGTTTATCGACGTTACGCTCAAGGGGACGGTCATCTGTGCCGGAGCCGCGATAGCAACGCTCGTTCTGAGTCGTTCGTCGGCTTTCGTGAGAAACGCGATATGGGTCTCGGTCCTGCTGGGACTGGTTCTTTTACCGGTTCTTTCACTTATAACACCGGTCTGGAACCTCCCGTTACTGCCTGAACCGGGCAGTTGGAATTCAGCGCGGGTCCTCGGTGATTTTGAATACCGTGAAGGTCCTGCTTCAGCCGGCCCTCCCGTCGTGACACCAGGAGCCGGTACAGCGGAGAAGAGCATCACGGGGAAAAATATCTTTGCCGGTACTCCCTGGTATATCTGGGTTTTCGCCGTATGGATGGCCGGTGTGGTGATTCACATCTGCTGGTGCCTGGTATCATGGGTCGCGATGCGCCGTTTTGTCCTCAATTGCGCTGAAGCCTCCCATGGCTGGAAAGATATCCTCGGTGATGTCGCCGGAGGAATCGGCCTGAACCGGACCGTACGCCTGCTGGAGTCAAAAAGGATAAAGGCCGCCATGACAACGGGTATATTCAATCCCGTAGTGATAGTGCCGGCCGATTCCGGGGACTGGCCGGAAACGCATCGCAGGCTTGTCCTTTCCCATGAACTTGTCCATGTGAAACGATGGGATGCCCTGATCGAGATCTTTACGCTGATAGTGACTGTGATCTACTGGTTCAATCCGGTCATCCTGTTCGCGGTAAGGCAGCTCAGGATAGAACGTGAACGGGATTGTGATGATGCTGTCCTCTGCGCAGGCGCGAAACCATCAGATTATGCCGAGCTTCTAATGGAAATAGCTTCCGATCTGAGTGGCCAGGCAAGGCCGGTGTGGCAGTTGTCAACTATATCCCAGAGCTCAAACCTTAAGGAGAGGCTGATGAATATCCTCAATACCAGGATCGACAGGAAAAGAGGTAGCCGCAGAGTCGCTGTGGTCACCGCTATCCTGGTCCTGATGATAACGGTTCCCCTTTCGACATCGGGCCTGTGGAATTCTCAGGCGGTCGCGCAGACTGAAAAAGAGAAAAAAGAAAAGACCGAACAGATGGAGAAGGAAAAGAAACTGGAGATCGAAAAGAAAAAAAAGATGCTCGAAGCGGAGAAGATGAAGAATATGACCGAGGAAGAGAAAAAAGCCTACGCGGAGCAGAAAAAGCAGGCCCAGAGGGAAAAGATCATGGGCACCTGGGAGAAGATATCCGCCGATGAAAACTCCGCCGCCGCCATCGTAGGCAAGGCTATCAAGAAAAAAGGCCTCGAAAACGGGATAAAGGTCTTCCAGAAACTCAAGTCCGATGGGCAGGAAAACATCTATTTCAAGGAAGGCGAGTTCAATACTCTCGGCTATGTCTTCCTCTATCACGAGAAACCGGACGAAGCGATAGGGGTATTCAAGCTGAATGTGGAAGAATATCCTGATTCCTGGAATACTTATGATTCTCTCGGAGAAGCGTATCTTGCTTCCGGAAATATTGAAAAGGCGAAGAAATATTACCAGAAATCACTTCAGATCAATCCCGAGAACAAGAACGGACAGATGGTACTCCAGAAGATCCAGAAGAAGATGGAGATGAAGAAAGAGAAGATCTGACAGGAGGCTCTTAAGAGACCGTGACCGGCTATCGGGGCGTTCCCGGATGGGATTTGGGATTTTCAATCGAATAAAGCCGGTCATGGCCTCATATGAAACCGGCCCGGCACGATCGGCCTGCACCCGATCGATTCGGGCCGGTCGTCCATCGGGCCTGTCTGATCATTGAGATCGACTCACTTATAAATATCCAGCGCAAGATTCAGATGGTATTTTCCCGCTGAAAATGGTAATAATCTGTTGTGGTCGACGGCTGGAATGCGCCGCACGGTTCCTTTCCGGCCGGATCCCGGGGTTGTGATGATGATGTGGAGGTGACTATGATAACAGGTTCCGACGACCTTCTCTCCTGGGTCGAGATATTATCCGTAAAAGGTATCAGCAGCCTTAAATGGTCCAGGCTCAACAGGTCATTGCCGGCCAGGCGAATCGTATCGATGCTGAGAAGTACGCCGGGCCGCAAAGAGCTATCCCGTCTTCTCGGCAGAAAAGTGACTCCCCCAGATCGAAGCTTGGCCGAGCGTCAGCTCCGTTTCGCGCGAAAGGACAACTGCGGGATCATCACGGTCTCGGACAGAAGATACCCTTCCCTTCTCAGGGAGATAGCGGATCCTCCTCCCGTGCTGTTTTACGCGGGAGATCCGGGATCTCTTGATATTCCCGCGTTCTGCGTTGTCGGTTCGAGAAATGCTTCGAGAAGGGGACTTCTTTTTGCAGAGAATATCGCTTTTGAACTCGGAAGAAGAGGTTTTACCGTCGTCTCCGGAATGGCAAGGGGGATCGACAGTATGGTTCATTCGGGAGCGCTCGAAAGCGGGGGAAAGACATGCGGTGTTATCGGATGCGGAATCGATGTTCCTTACCCGCCGGAAAACCTCTCTCTTTCGATCGAGATCATCTCGAACGGGATCATTATTTCCGAATTTCTTCCCGGCACTCCTCCTCTGAAATTTAATTTTCCCAGGCGAAACAGGATCATGAGCGGGATCTCTGTCGGGATACTCGTAGTTGAAGGCAGGATCAGAAGCGGCGCGATGAACACGGCCCGCTGGGCGGCGGGTCAGGGCAGGGAAGTCTTCGCCGTTCCAGGTCCGGCGGGCGAAGATGGTAGCGAAGGTCCGCACAGACTGATAAGGGATGGCGCGTGCCTTGTCGAATCGATAGATGATATACTCGCCGCGATTCCACGCAATGCAATACTGCCTTTCGATCGTTCGGTGGATCGATCGAACAATACCGGAGAATGCCTGTGCGAAGTAATGCCTTCCCTGACGGGTGATGAAAAGACTGTCCTTTCCTTCATCGGAGTCGACCCGAAACATGTTGATGAACTCATACGAATCTGTCATATTTCAGCGAATTCCATCCTGCCGATCCTTCTCAACCTCGAGATGAAGGGTCTCGTGGAAGCCTGCGGAGGTGGAAGATTCGCTGCGGCGTCGAAAAGACTGTCATCCAGGGCCGGAAACGAAGCTCTGGATCCACGCAGCCCCGGTATCGATCAATGATGATTAGAAATATCTGAAAAAACCGCTATGGATCGAAAAACTGAAAAGAGCATAGTATCCCTGGTCAGATGCGGTTCCTATGAACCGGAGAAGTTGAGGTCCGCTATGGAGAAGCTTCTCGAACCGCTCGGAGGTATCGCTTCTTTTGTCCAGCCGGGCCAGAGGGTTCTTGTCAAACCTAACCTGCTTTCGGCAAAATCTCCTGAAAGGGCTATCACTACTCATCCGGACGTTGTCCGGGTCGTCACGGCAATGGTAAGGGAAGCAGGGGGAGAAGTCTTTATCGGGGACAGTCCAGGAGGGGCGATCAGAGGCGTAAAGAGAGTCTGGGACAATACCGGGATGACAAATATGGCTCTGGAATCAGGTATCGACCTGGTCAATTTCGAGACTTCGGGACTGGAGGAGATCGTCAGAGGGAACTACAGGTTCTATATCTCGAAAGCCGTCCTGGAGGCCGACCTTGTAATAAACATCGCGAAATTGAAGACACATACCCTTACGCTGCTGACGGGAGGCGTAAAGAACCTCTTCGGCGTGATACCGGGTTTCAGAAAATCTGAACTGCACAAGCTTTTTCCGAAGCCTGGAGAATTTGCCGAAATGCTCGTTGAGTTGTACAGGCTGATTTCTCCCTCACTTACTATAATAGATGGAATACTGTCGATGGAAGGGAACGGGCCCAGTTCGGGGAGAGCGAAAAAACTCGATCTCCTCGCGGCGGGGGGCGATGCCGTAGCCGTTGACGCGGTGATAGCCGACATTGTCGGTTTCAGGGAAGGACAGATCGATACCACGAGGATAGCTGATGAGAGAGGAGTGGGGAACGGCCGTTTTGAGAATATCGGCGTGATAGGAGCCAGGGAGGTCACCAGGCCTGACAATTTCATCCTTCCCTCAAACAGAAAACTGAGGATGATACCACGGCCTCTGGCGAGAATGGTCGCTCCGCTCGTGTGGCTCAAGCTCGAGATAGCGACCGGAAGATGCATCCTATGCGGGCAATGCGCGAAAAGTTGTCCCGTCCAGACGATAAGAAAAGAGAGAGAGAGTTTCGTTATTGATCAGAAGGGATGCATACAGTGCATGTGCTGCCACGAACTCTGTCCGGAGGACGCTATAGATATCAGGTTCTCTCTTCTCGCGCGATTGTTTTTATAAGCTCACACGGGACGTGGTCACCGGATGAGTGGCATGGTCCATTGAAGTGGAGGAGGGCAAGATCGACCGGATCAAAAGAATAAGGCATAGACTGGAACTCATCGGAGTAAGGATCATGGTCTGGCTTCCTTCGCTGCTTCCCCTGCGGCTTTCAGTCAGGCTTGCCTCGATTCTGGGCATAATAGCATTTGATATAGTAAGAATAAGAAGGGATGTGAGTATCGAGAATCTTCGCAGAGCTTTCGGAGATCGATATACGCCGAAAGAACGAAGAAAGATAGCGAGACGGTCATATATCAATTTCGCGAAATCGATGATAGAGTTCGCGTCTCTGAAGAAGCAGCGAAAAAAGAGGCTGATAGAACTGGTCAGGTTGACCGGACGCCAATATGTCGATGACGCGCTGGACAAAGGAGCGGGTGTCGTCGTCGTAACCGGTCATTTCGGCTCGTGGGAATTTCTTGGAGCTGCCGCTGTCGCGCATGGATTCGAAGTCGATTTTCTCGTCGGACGGCAGGGGAACAGGATGGTCGACGCCCTTATGAACGATCTTCGACGCGGTGCGGGAATAGGTATTATCTCCAGGGGCGTCGCGGCACGCGGCATATTCAGGTCTCTGAAAAAGAAGAGGCTTGTCGCCCTCCTTTCCGACCAGGATGCCAGGAAACATGGCATATTCGTCGATTTTTTCGGTATTCCCGCTTCGACATATCCCGGCGCTGCCCAGTTTGCCTGCAGGACAGGTTGCCCGATCATATTCTGTTATATAGTAAGAAAGGCTGATGAGACCCACGAGACTGTCTTTATGCCGCCGATCGAAGTAGACAGAAGCGCCCCGGTCGATAAAGAGATCCTGAGGCTGACCGCGGCGCACGTCAAAGCGCTTGAGGATTGCGTAAGAAAATATCCCGACCACTATTTCTGGGCTCATAAAAGATGGAAGACCAGTCCCGATCCAGGGAAAGATCCGTCCTGAGATTCAGTTTTTTTTGTCCGTTTCGTCTATGACCGTTGACTGAAAACCTATCGTCGGGGCTCCCTTTATTCCCTTCATCTTGATCTCGCCGAAATTCTTCTCGTACTGCTCAACCGTCCTTGTCAGCACCGAAAGAAGGGATTTGGCTGATTGAGGCGTCATTATGATCCTTGAAAGGACCTTGGCTTTCTGGAGGCCTGGAAGCATCCTTGCGAAATCAAGGATGAATTCGGATGGGGTCGATCCGGTAAGGACAAAGTTCGAATAGATCCCTTCAGCTGTTTTCGGATCGAGTTCAAGCTGGATCTGTTGCTGCTGCGGTTTTTTTTCCATTGTATTTCCTTTCGCCGTAACTGTGGTAACTGTCAATGATATGATTAACAGATAATCGACCATCAGTCAACAACGCTCGATCAAGAGGCGGTGGCAGGCAAGTTGTTCCTGATAACTTTTTATTACTTGCCGGTCGACGCCAGTCTGGCATAAAGTCATACCTCCGGTCCGCCGTGAGGCCGCGTCCGCGATCGGGGACGGTCTGACCGTTGGGGATCGCGATATTGTCGGAAGGAGTCATACTTGAGAGAGAATTCCCAGATACTCGCGGTGATGGCAGGGTATCTTTTCTTCCTTGTGGCATGGGGTATTTATCAAGGCCGTAAGGTAAAATCAGATTCAGATTTCATGATTGCCGGACGTGATCTTCCAGGCTGGATAGCGGCTCTTTCCGAAAGGGCGACGGGTGAATCGTCCTGGGCTCTTCTAGGACTTCCCGGAGCGGCATACGCGACCGGATTGATGGAGGTCTGGACAGCCATAGGATGCGTAGCGGGAATACTCACAGCCTGGGTCGCTATCGCGTGGCGCCTGAGGAGCGAGGCCGAGAAATACAGGGTCAATTCATTCATAGAGTACATCTCCCTTAAGCACAACGATTTTGGAAAGTCTATCCGGACTGTCGGGAGCCTGACTATCGTATTCTTCTTTTTCTTTTATATCGGCGCGCAATTTCTTGGAGGAGGAAAGACTCTCCACGCGATGTTCGGGATCGATCCGCGATCAGGGATGATCCTTACAGCCCTGATAATCATTCCCTACACGGTATATGGAGGGTTCAGGAGCGTCGTCTACACGGACGCCGTGCAGGCGATCGTGATGATAACCGCTCTTATCGCAGGTCCTGTCGTCGGGATCATCACGATAGCAAACGCTCCCGGGATCTTCGCTTCAACGATACCGCAGGCACTATCGAAGGCTGGAGATTCGTACAGTTCGTTCACCGGGGCTACAGGTGGTTTCGCCGCGGGAGTCATCATTACCGGCGGCTTTTCATGGTTTTTCGGTTATCTCGGCGGCCAGCCCCAACTCTCGATGCGGTTTATGGCGATCAGGGACGCCAAAAATGGGAAGATGGCAAGAAACATCGGGATCGCCTGGACGATCCTCGCGTACATGGGAGCTCTCTCTATCGGCTGGATAGGACTGGCACTTTTCGGGCCGGGCGGACTCGATGATCCGGAATATGTCATGCCGGCGGTGATGCTCAGGATATTCCATCCGGCGATCGCCGCAGTACTGATCACCGGAGCGATAGCGGCGATGATTTCGACCGCTGATTCCCTGTTGATCCTTTCGGCGACGGAGTTGCATGAGAATATCATAAAACCGCTCAACCGGAGAAAAGCCGAAAAGGCAAAAAGAAACGATCTTTTAGTCTCGAGATTCGTGACCGCGATGATCGCTGTGGTAGCCCTCGGTGTGGCATGGTCGTTTCCACGCGCGCTGATACACAGGCTGGTAGGATATGTCTGGGCGGGGATAGGGAGTAATTTTTCGGTCGTGATACTCCTCTCTCTTTTCTGGAAAAGGTTCCACGGCAGGGCGGCTCTCGTGACGATCGTGACAGGTATGGTATTTACGATCATATGGATCGCTTCGGGAATGGACAAGGTCATTACCGCCCGCGTGATGACCTTTGCCGTCGCCAGTCTTACGGCGGTAGTTACTACCCTTTCCTTACCCGCGGGAAAGCAGCAGAACGCGGGCGCCGGCGCCGCGAGGGAGAAGACGCAGTGAAATCCTTCTTTCAACGATTATCCGATATAACGAATACTGATGGTGGGAAAGCCTTAAGAACTCAGGATGCCAGGCTCGTCCTTCTCGCCTTCTCTATCATTCTTTCGTCCGCTATCTTCGCGCCAGGATGCGAAAAGAGCAAAGAAACGATGAATATCGAGGATCTAAGGAGCGGACTGATAGATTCGGTGACCCTTGAGCTTCTTCCGGAAAAGGTGATCTTCGACGGTTTTTCTATCAGGACCCCGCGCGGATTCGACGTGCTGCACAGGGGAAAGGAGTTTACCCGGGAGAGGGATGACCTTGCCCTGGAAATCAAGGGAAAGGAGACGAGTTCAGTCCTTCTCTACAGGATGTCGACCGGTGGCAAGGTCGCAGTGCGGGAGTTCGTGGTTCTTGTCGGGGAGACCTCCGCCGGGGCGTTCGGGATAGAGACAGAGATCGAAAGTTATAAGAAAATCGTCTTCAAAGGCCGGCAGGCGATCGTCGTCGACGGGACCTGGGCCTCGCCTGGCGGAGAAAGTCCGCCTTTTCGCGCCATCGGGTTCGAATGCGGAAAATATTACTATATAATCAATTCTGTGATACGGTCAGGTTCAGGAGAGTGGGATCCCCTCCCCTGGAAGATGACGAATACATTTCAATGCGGTGATGATTAAAGATACGGGGGGAATTCAGATATATCTTCTTGAATAATAGAAATCTTCGGGGTATATTCCCGAAAGTGCGTTGTATAGTCATTGTCAGGCTGTAATCAATTCACACGCGATGAAAAAAATCCGGGTCTATCCCGTTGAAGTTGTAGAGGTGTCGGTCATCCACCCGGATATCCGGGATCAGTTGGCGGTAATTCAAATGAATCGTCGAAGAGTCAATCAGATCTGTTCCTCAATTGAAAAATCCTCGGTAGCTGTGATCGGCGATATAATGCTCGACAGATATTTCTGGGGGATGGTCGACCGGATTAGTCCGGAAGCACCAGTACCCGTGGTAAACGTCGAAAAGACCGACGTACGCCCGGGAGGAGCGGCAAACGTGGCGTGGAACCTTGTTTCTCTGGGATGCACTCCGAGGCTCGTCGCCATCCTGGGAAGGGATCCCCAGGCCGGCGAGATCAGAAGGCTTCTCGCCACGCAGGGAATATCGACAGAATTTGTAGTCTCCGATCCCGGAAGAGTCACTACCGAAAAAATCAGGATAGTAGCTCATCATCAGCAGGTCGTCAGGGCCGATTTCGAATCAGGCGAGCCGCTGTCGGCGAGGGTCGTCGGGAAGATACGTTCCGCGGTGCGAAAGGCGGTAAGCTCATCGGGAGCGGTGATCGTATCGGACTACGGAAAAGGCGTGGTATCGATGGATGTGATGGATACTGTCAGGGGGATATGTGAAGAAGAGGATATACCTCTTCTTATCGATCCGAAGGAAGGGCATTTTGAACTTTACAGGAAAGCCTGGGGGCTTACACCGAACCTGATGGAAGCCGGAGGTTTTTACAATATAAGGATCCAGACTGATGAAGAACTCGATATGGTGGGAAGATCACTCCTCGAGGACCTTGGAGCGACGGTCGTTCTGATTACAAGGGGAGAGCAGGGGATGACCCTTTACGAAAGAGGGAAGGATCCGAGACATTTCCCGACGATGGCGAGTGAGGTATATGATGTCACGGGAGCCGGTGATACGGTGATCAGCGTACTCGCTGCAGGGCTAGCGGCGAAGGCGCACGTATATGACGCGATTGAAATGGCAAACGCCGCCGCCGGTATCGTTGTAAGAGAGCTGGGTACGGCGACAGTCAGCAGAAAGGAACTGGCGGGATCCTTTCCCGTATAACGGTATGATCAGTGAACAGGAGAGAGTCATCGTACGCGGCAGGCTCGCGCGGTTCAGAAAAGAAAACTCGGCGCGCCGGATAGTCTTTACCAATGGCTGTTTTGATATTCTCCACCGGGGGCACGTGACCTTGCTCGAAAAAGCCCGGGAGATGGGTGACATCCTTGTAGTCGGCGTGAACAGCGACAGGTCGATCAGGCGTCTCGGCAAAGGAAAGGACCGGCCAGTCGTTGAGGAAAAAGACAGGGTCTTCATGCTTCTCAGCCTTCGCGCCGTCGATTATGTCACAATATTCGATGAAGATACGCCTCTCGAGACTATAGAGGCTCTAAGTCCCGATATCCTGGTCAAGGGTGATGAATATCCGATCGGGGATATTGTGGGAGCCGATTTCATGGAGAAGAGAGGCGGGAAAGTTGAAAGGATAAAAATGGTGGAAGGTCTTTCGACCAGCAGACTGATAGATAAAATGAGGGAGGGTTCTTAGACGACACTGGAAAGATTCTGTTTTATGCCGGTTTGATGTTTTTTATTTGTCAATGACGATCGATGGAGGTAGAGACAGATATGAGTAGAAGAAGAATGCTTATCATGGGCGCGGCAGGAAGGGATTTTCACAACTTTAACACCCTTTACCGGGATGATGAAACGGTCGAGGTAGTCGCCTTTACCGCGACGCAGATCCCCGATATCGATGACCGTAAATATCCCGCCGAACTGGCCGGAAGCCTTTATCCAGATGGGATACCTATCTATCCTGAAGAAAAACTCGTGGAACTGATAGAAAACGAAAAGATAGAAGAGGTCTTATTCGCTTACAGTGACGTCACGAGCCAGTATGTGATGCAGAAAGGACAGCTTGTCAATGCCCTCGGAGCTCATTTCACGATTGCCGGCGCTGATCCCACGATGATAAAAAGCACAAAGCCTCTTATCTCGGTCTGCGCGACCCGTACCGGATGCGGAAAGAGCCAGACGACCAGGACAGTGGCGAAACTTCTTCTCGAAGCGGGCAAAAAGGTCGCGGCGATCAGGCACCCGATGCCTTACGGGAATCTTGTAGAACAGAAGGTGCAGAGATTCGCAAGTCTGGATGACCTTAAAAAACACAAGTGCACAATCGAGGAGATGGAAGAATACGAACCTCATATCGTCAATGGCATCATCATATACGCCGGCGTCGACTATGAAGCTATCCTCAGGGAAGCGGAGAAGGAAGCCGATGTGATCCTCTGGGACGGCGGAAACAATGATATGCCTTTCTACAGACCGGACCTGAGCATCGTGGTAGTCGATCCCCACAGGCCTTCGCATGAACTCGACTACTATCCAGGTTTTGCCAATCTTCTCATGGCTGATGTCATAGTGATCAATAAGATCGATACGGCCGATCTAGAGGGGATAGAGGAGGTCAGGGAAAATATCGACCAGTTTAATCCAGGCGCGATCGTCGTCGATGCCGCTTCACCTTTAAGCGTTGACAAGCCTGAACTTATCAGGGGCAAGAAAGTCCTTTGCGTCGAGGACGGGCCGACTCTCACGCACGGCGGCATGAAGTACGGAGCCGGCATAATGGCCGCCCTGAAGTTCGGTGCCAGCGAACTCGTCGATCCAAGACCCTGGGCGACCGGCAAGATCGCCAGGACATTCTCGAGATATCCCGATGTCGGCACACTTCTGCCGGCGATGGGATATGGAGATGAGCAGATCAGGGACCTGGAGGCGACGATAGCCAAAGTCGAATGTGACACGGTCATCATCGGGACACCGATCGATCTCAGCAGGGTAGTCAAGATCTCCCAGCCATGCGCCCGGGTGAAGTATGATCTCTGCGAGATCGGCCATCCGAACCTAAGGGATGTCCTGAAAGATTACCTGAAGTAGGGAGTTTGACATATATAATTCAGGAGTGGAGGTCAGAATTGAAGATCCATGAAGGTGACGCGAGGGGGATATTTACCAGGTTCGGTCTTCCCGTACCACCAAGCTGTTTTGTAACAGAAGCTGAAGACGCAGGCCCTGCGGCTGAGGATCTCGGTTGCCCGGTCGTCGTAAAGGCCCAGGTCCTCGTCGGTGGCAGGGGGAAAGCTGGAGGAGTCAAACTCGCTTCAAGTCCCGCTGAAGCAGTCGAGAAAGCCAAAGCGATCCTGGGGATGGATATCAAGGGCTTGAAAGTTGAAAAGATCCTCATCGCGAAAGCGGTCGATATTTCGGAGGAATTCTATGTCGGAATGGTCGTCGATCGCGTGACGCGGAAACCTCTTATGATGATATCGCCTGCCGGCGGGATTGACATCGAGGAAGTAGCGAGGTCGACTCCGGAGAAGATACTCAAGGTAGTCATAGACCCGGTGACGGGGCTTCTTCCATTCCAGACAAGAAAGATGGCCTCTTTCCTGACCAGCGACAAGGATGTGGCTAAACAGCTCTCTCCTGTCTTCAGGTCGCTCTACGAAGCGTTCATGGAGATCGATTCGTCACTTGCAGAGATCAACCCGCTTGTCGTAAGTCCCGATGGAAAGGTCTGGGCGATCGACGCGAAGATCAATATCGATGACAACAGCCTTTACAGGCACAAGGAGATCGAGGCGCTCAGGGATGATTCGGCTGAGGATGCCGGAGAGGTCGAGGCGAGAGAGGCTGATCTTTCATTCGTCAAGCTGGATGGAAATATCGGGTGCATAGTCAACGGTGCGGGTCTCGCGATGGCGACTATGGACATGATCAAGTACTACGGGGCTGAACCGGCGAATTTTCTCGATATAGGAGGTTCTTCAAACCCGGAAAAGGTGCTTTCCGCGATGAAGATCATTCTCCGGGACGAAAAGGTAAAAGCTATCCTTATAAATATTTTCGGCGGAATAACGAGGTGCGACGATGTGGCGAGAGGGCTTCTTGAAGCCAGGGAGAAACTCGGAATCGATGTACCGCTGGTAGTCAGGCTGACCGGCACGAACGAGAAGGAAGCGAGAGAGCTTCTTGAAGATACCGAACTGGAAAGCGCCGCCACGATGGATGAGGGAGTTAAGAAAGCAATCGAGATCGCGGGTTCGTGATCACTGGAAAGGGAGCTGGTCTTGAGTATTCTTATCGATAAAAATACCAGGTTGATTGTCCAGGGGATCACTGGACGAGATGGCGGGTTCCATGCCAGCCAGATGGTGGCTTACGGGACGAATGTCGTTGGAGGAGTCACGCCTGGCAAGGGCGGAATGAAGACAGAGGATGGAGTCCCGGTCTTCAACAGTATGGAAGAAGCAGTCAGAGAGACCGGGGCGAACACAAGCGTGATCTACGTACCGGCCCCGTTTGCCGCCGATGCGATATTTGAGGCGTCGGATGCCGGAATATCGCTGGTCGTCTGTATATCCGAAGGTCTGCCGGTAAGGGATATGCTGAAAGTCCTTCCATATACGCGCGAAAGAGGTACGAGGGTGATCGGCCCCAACAGTCCGGGTGTGATATCGCCGGGGAAGTCCAAGGTCGGGATCATGCCGGGCAATATTCACAAAGAAGGTAATGTGGGGGTTGTATCACGAAGTGGTACCTTGACTTATGAGATCGTATATCATCTTTCAAAAAACGGTTTTGGCCAGTCGACATGTCTCGGTATCGGAGGAGATCCTGTAATCGGTACCAACCTGCTCGACGCGATGGATCTTTTTGCTGAAGATGACGAGACCGAAGTGGTCGTGCTCATAGGCGAGATCGGCGGAAATGACGAGGAAAAAGCCGCAATGATGATCAAGGACGGATATCCGAAAAAGGTTGCCGCGTTCATTGCCGGAAGGACCGCGCCCCCCGGAAAACGGATGGGACACGCCGGAGCTATAGTGACAGGCGGGACTGGGACAGCAGCGGAAAAGGTGGCGGCTTTCGCTGAGGCCGGCGTTGATGTGGCGGAGACTCCTGCGATGATAGCCGGTATCGTAGCGGGATTGATCGGGCAGAACTGAAACTGGCGAAAGCGGGTGGATATTTCCAATGGGGCAGGTAATACTGTCGATCTGCCTGTCAGGGTTTTTCAATGATGGAGGCATTCGTGGAAAAGACTTACCTGATGATCAAACCGGAGATGGTAAAGGCCAGAAAACAGGGAGAGATTATCGATTTTATTCTAAAGAACGGTCTCAATATACTGCGGATGAAGCAATTCAGCTTCGAAGTCGACAGGGCTGAGGATTTTTACGGGATCCATGCCGAAAAACCTTTCTTTAAGGATCTGATAGAATATATTACATCTGGTGACGTTATCGGACTCGAACTGGAAAAGGAAAATGCCGTCAAGATGGTTCGCGAGCTTGTCGGCGCGACCGATCCTGCCGACGCGCGGCCAGGTACGATCCGATATATATATGGCGCGAGTCTCCAGACAAATGCCGTACATGCTTCAGATTCACCGGAATCAGCAGAAAAAGAGCTTGCTATCGTGTTTTCTGAAGATTAATATAAACGCTTTATGGAGAAGGATTTTCATAAAATGGAACTGGACCTGGGTCATGTTGAGGACCGGGAGTCCTTTTCCTTCAGCGAAGGGTTCGAACTGCCCTCTTTCGACGGCGGTGAGAATGACTGCAGGGCGGTTGTCGAAGCGAGGGTTACGAAGACAGGCATTCGTTACCTGCTCGAAGCGAAGGTCGATTGCGTTTTATCGACAGAATGCAGCCGCTGCGGGATACCCTTCGATCACTTTGTGAGTACTGAATTCGAGATAGTCTTTCAACGCGGAGAGAGATCAGTACTGCCCGGGATAGAGGATGAAGATGATTTTGTTTTTCTTTCACTGGGCGATACCTTCTCCTATGATATCTTTCCGCGGGTAAGGGAAGCGATCCTGCTGGAGCTTCCTATTAAATATCTCTGCAGGGAAGAGTGCGCCGGGATATGCGCCTCCTGCGGAACCGATCTTAATACTGGAAGATGCGAATGCAGTAAGGAAGAAGTCGACCCCAGATGGGCCGCACTTGATCGGATCAAGGTAGAAATTGACGATAATCAAGATCCCCTGAAGCGGGAGGAGTGATAATGGCAGTACCAAAAAGAAGGACTTCGAAAGCGAAAAAGCACAGCCGCAGGACTCACTGGAAGGCAGAATCTCCTGCCCTGGCGACATGTTCGCATTGTCATCAGCCGAAGCAACCCCATGTAGTCTGTCCGAATTGCGGGTATTATGGCGGACGCGAAGTTATCAAGCCCTCTGAAAAAGACGAGAGTTGATCCTCCCGGACTTTTTCTTTAACGACCTGGATTCCCTGTCGACAGCGGCTGTGCCACGCCTGTTGCCGGCATTTATTCCGGAGTGATGATGAAAATAGCTTTGGATGCAATGGGCGGCGACAACGCGCCGGAGGAAATCATCAAGGGAGCAATCGAAGCCGTCAAAGAGGCTTCAGGCAGATTTGATGTCATCCTGGTCGGTGACCAGTCTCTGATAGAAGAATTCTTTGCCGAACAGGGAGGGCTGGTCGATCATGTTGAGATAGTCCACGCCCCCGAAGTTATAGGGATGTCGGAATCCCCCGCTACGGCGCTGAGGAGGAAGAGGAGTTCCTCGATCGCCGTCGCTACCGGCCTGGTCCGTGACGGTCTCGCCGAAGCGGTTCTGAGCGCTGGAAATACAGGTGCCGCGGTGGCATCCTCTCTTTTTTCGTACGGCAGGATTCCCGGGGTCTCAAGACCGGCGATCGCCATACACTTTCCCACCAAGACAGGCGGAACGATATTTCTCGACGGAGGAGCCAATTCCGACTGCATCCCGAAACATCTGGAGCAGTTCGCCCTGATGGGATCGATCTACGCTGAAATAGTACTGAAAAGGAATAATCCCAGGGTAGGGCTTCTCAGTATCGGGGAGGAATCCTCAAAAGGTAACGAACTTGCCCGGGAGACGCACAAGCTTCTCGAAAAAAGCAGCGTAAATTTTGTCGGAAATGTCGAGGGTCATGATATTTTTCTCGATACTGTCGACGTCGTCGTCACCGATGGATTTACGGGGAATGTCGTTCTGAAGTTCACCGAATCTATAATAGACTACATGAACAGCCTGATCAAGGAAGGGGTCGCCGAGCACAGGATCGCCAAACTCGGGGCTTTTCTCATGAAGCCCGCTTTTGCCAGGGTAAAGAGGACCCTGGATTATTCAGAATATGGAGGGATGCCGCTCCTCGGAGTCGAAGGGATCACGCTTATCGGTCATGGAGGCTCCAACGCCAAGGCTGTCAAAAACGCTCTTTTCGCGGCAGAGGCTTTCTACGTAAGCGGTATGAACAAGAAGCTCAGGGACAGAATGGAGGCAGACGGTCAGTGATTTCCACAAGCGAAAAAATGAGCGCGAAGATCACAGGTATAGGATATTACATACCTGATCGAATCCTGACGAACGCCGAGCTTGAAACGATGGTCGATACGACGGATGAGTGGATCGTCACTCGAAGCGGCATAAGGGAAAGAAGGATAGCTACTCCCGAGCAGGCGGCGAGCGATCTTTCGCTCGAGGCGGCGAAGGCTGCCCTGAAAGACGCCGGTGTAGATGCTGAAGACCTCGATCTGATCATCGTAGCTACAGTGACTGCCGATATGGCCCTTCCCGCGACGGGATGCATCATCCAGGACAAGCTTGGAGCAAAGCGAGCAGCCGCGTTCGACATCAGCGCGGCATGTTCAGGCTTTATCTACGCAGTAACAGTCGCCCAGTCTATGATCGGCATGGGACACGTGAAGAAAGCCCTTGTCGTCGGCGTAGAGGTGCTGTCAAAGATAATAGACTGGGAAGACCGAAAGACTTGCGTCCTGTTCGGCGATGGAGCGGGAGCAGTGGTACTTGAGAGCTGTCCGCAGGGAGAGGGGATACTCGGTACATTCATGCAGAGTGACGGATCACTCGGAGAACTGCTCTTTCTCCCCGGAGGAGGGTCAAGGAATCCGATCACGGCCGAAAATCTCGATGAGCGCCTGCAGTACGTGAAGATGAAAGGGGACGGGCTCTTTAAATACGCAGTCAGATCCATGGTTGACGCGGCACAAAGGACTCTTGTGGAAGCAGGCCTGACGACTGACGATGTGTCGTTTCTCATTCCGCACCAGGCCAATATCAGGATAATCGAAGGTGTCAGAAAAAGACTCAAACTCGACAGGGAACAGGTCGTAGTAAATATTGACAGGATCGGGAACACCTCGTCGGCAAGCATTCCGATCGCGCTTGGCGAGATAAATGAAAGCGGAGTCCTTAAAAAAGATGATCTGGTAATAATGGTAGCTTTCGGCGGAGGACTGACATGGGGTGCGGTCCTTTTCAAGAGATAGGGATCATATAGGCTTCTTCTGTTCAGGGGCCGGTGCCGGGTCTGATGACAAGGAGATCAATTGATGAAAGCCGCAATGCTTTTTCCAGGACAGGGATCGCAGTACGTGGGTATGGGGAAGGATCTGGCAGAAACATTTCCCGTCGCCCGGGAGATGTTCAGTGAAGCGGACGATGTCCTCGGCTTTTCCCTTTCGAGACTCTGTTTCGATGGAGATCCGGATGAACTTACCGAAACGAGGAACGCGCAGCCGGCGATCCTCCTTCACAGTATAATCGCGCTGAGGATCCTGCGGGAGGAAGCCGGGGTCGAACCGGCGATGACGGCTGGCCACAGTCTTGGAGAATATTCCGCGCTCGTCGCTTCAGGGGTGCTCGACGGAATGGACGCACTGAGGATCGTGCGCAGGAGAGGCGAACTTATGTTCAATGCTGGCCTCGAACGTCCGGGAACGATGGCTGCCGTCATCGGACTGGAAGAGGAAGAAGTGGCCGCCGCCTGCAGGGAAGCTTCGACCGGGGGCCAGACCGTCGTCATAGCGAATATCAATTCCCCCGGTCAGATCGTAATCTCTGGAAATATCGAAGCGGTGGAAACAGCGATGAAGATCGCTGACGCCTCGGGAGCAAAAAAAGTAGTAAGGCTTAACGTCAGTGGAGCGTTTCATTCCCCCCTGGTGGCGCCGGCCCAGGATGACCTGGTGGCATATATAAAGAGTTTCACGATCGAAGACGCTGATACGGGAGTAATATGCAACGCCGACGCGAGGCTGATAAGATCAAGGGAAGAAATAATCGACGCCCTTTCAAGGCAGCTTACAAGCCCGGTTCTATGGGCTGAATCTATGAGGTTGCTGCTTGGCGAATGGGACGGCCCGGTCATTGAAGCCGGTCCGGGAAAGGTCCTGGCCGGGTTGATGAAGAGAATAGACAGGAGCAGGCAGGTCGAACCGGCAGGCTCGGTCGAAGATCTGCAGAAGTTTCTTGAAAGAGAAGTGTAATTTAAATAAAGTTCTGCTTTACGTGAAAGAGAGTTTTTGATATACAGGACTGCGTTATGATTGACCTGAAAGAAAAGACAGCTTTAGTCACCGGCGCCGGACAGGGTATAGGGCGCGACATCGCTCTTGCACTGGGGAGAAACGGGGCAGACGTGGCGGTCATCGACATGAATATCGATACTGCCAGGGAGACTGTCGACCTGCTTGAAGAAGCAGGTGGCAGAGGCATGGCCCTGAAGTGCAATGTCGCCGACTACGCCGGAGTCCAGGAATGCGTGAAGGAAACCCTCGCGTGGAGGGACCAGATACATTTCCTGATCAACAATGCCGGTATAACGAGAGATAACCTGCTTCTGAGGATGAGTGAGGATGAGTGGAAAAGCGTCATCGACGTAAATCTCACCGGGACATTCAACATGACGAAGGTCGTATCGAAGCATATGTTCAAAAAGCGCTTCGGTCGAATAGTCAGCATAGCATCGGTGATCGGGCAGATGGGTAACGCCGGCCAGAGCAATTACGCGGCCAGCAAGGCAGGTATAATCGGGTTCTCGAAATCGGTCGCGAGAGAGTTTGCGCCAAGGAACGTGACGGTAAACGCGATCGCTCCCGGTTTCATCGAGACGGCGATGACTTCCGTGCTTCCCAAGGAAGTAAAGGAAGGAATGCGCCGCATGATCCCTCTCGGAAAATTCGGGACAGGGGATGATGTCGCAAGCATCGTTCTCTTCCTGGTTTCTGAGCTGGGAAGTTACGTCACGGGACAGGTGATAAACTGTGACGGTGGGATGATAATGTCTTAAAATAAAAGACAGAGCTTACAGGAGGTCGAAGAACGATGGCATCAGTAGAAGAAAGAGTCAAGAAAGTAGTAGAAGATCAGCTTTCAGTTAACCAGGACCAGATCATTCCCGAGGCATCTTTTATCGATGACCTTGGAGCGGATTCGCTCGACACGGTTGAACTGGTCATGGCTCTCGAGGAAGAATTCGGCGTCGAGATCCCTGACGATGAAGCGGAAAAGATCACGAAGGTCGGAGCCGCTATCGAGTATATCAAGGCGCATATAACAGAATAACTCCCTTAACTGATGCGCGCATTTTAACGAAAACGGACCTGCGAGGGGGAAAACGTGTTCGATAATGGCAGAAGAGTCGTGGTCACTGGACTGGGAGCGGTGACTCCATGCGGGAATACTGTCGATGAAAGCTGGTTGAACATCAAGGCGGGGAATTCAGGCATAGGCCTGATACAGGCTTTTGATACGACCGGATATTCCAGCAGGATCGGCGGAGAGGTCAGGAACTTCGATCCACTCGATTATATCGACAAAAAAGACGCTAGGAGGATGGATCGTTTCGTTCATCTCGCGATGGCCGCTTCGGTTGAAGCTATGCGCAGTTTCGAAGGCTGCGATATTGACGGGGAGAATATCGCGACGATAATCGGTTCAGGTATCGGGGGCATAATCACGTTCGAGACTCAGCATCATAATCTTATCGAAAAAGGCCCCGGGAAGATAAGTCCCTTTTATATCCCGATGATGATCTCCGACATGGCTTCAGGCCTTGTCTCGATCAGGTATGGATTGAAAGGACCGAATTACTGCACCGTATCGGCATGCGCATCAGGCGGTAACGCTATAGCGACGGCATTTATGCTTATCAAGCAGGGTTATTCGGAAGCTGCTCTCACAGGCGGTGCTGAAGGGACGATCTCTCCGATGGCTCTGGGAGGATTCTGTTCAATGAAAGCCCTCTCGACGCGCAACGATGACCCATCCGCAGCCAGCAGACCCTTCGACGTCGACAGGGACGGTTTTGTCATGTCAGAGGGGGCTGGCCTGGTTCTTCTTGAGGAACTCTCTCACGCGAGAGCAAGGGGAGCGGAGATCCTGGCGGAATTATCAGGAGTGGGGATGTCTGGCGACGCTTATCATATGACATCCCCCGTCCCGGGAGGAGCGGGGGCGGTCAAGGCCATGAAGATGGCCCTGCTGGACGCGGGGCTTGAACCGGACGATATCGATTATATAAACGCTCACGGTACTTCCACTTTGTATAATGACAGAGCTGAATCAGAAGCTATAACAGGTCTTTTCGGAACCAGGGATTCCCTGCGCGTGAGTTCGACAAAATCCTCTACAGGGCATCTGCTTGGTGCCGCCGCGGGGATTGAATTCATTGTCAGCGTCAAAGCTCTGTTGGAACAGACGATTCCTCCGACGGCGAATCTCGACAATATAGATCCGGAATGTCCGCTTAATCATGTCCCGCGAAATGCTGTGGAAAAAGAATTGAAATACGTCATCAGCAATTCGTTCGGATTTGGAGGACATAACGTAAGTCTTCTGCTTTCAAAATTCGAAGGCTAGAGGGGAACGATCTGTCTATGCAAAGGTTGTTCGGTTGGATCAGGAGGCTCTTCAGCCCCGATCCGGTGGAAGTGCCTGTAAATCTTTCGTCGCTGGAAGAAAAGATAGATTACAGGTTCGAAAAAAGGGAATTTCTTATAGAAGCTCTCACTCACCGTTCGACACTTGGAGAATTAAAGCCAGGCGAGGAAGGGATTACATACGAAAGACTCGAGTTTCTGGGGGACTCGGTCCTTGCCCTTATAACTACCGAATTCCTGATGAGGAATTTCCCCGACGAGAATGAAGGACAGCTGACACAGAAGAAATCCCTGCTGGTAAGCAAGAATGTACTCTCCAAAAAGGCAGATCTGATAGGATTGAAAGATCACGTTATTCTAAGCGACAATGCTTTCAGGGGAGGCGTTCATGGCCAGGATTCGATACAGACTGCCGTTTTCGAAGCGGTCATTGGTGCCGTCTATATGGATGGCGGACTGGAACCTTCGAGAAAAATAGTCGAAAATCTCGTGCTCGACGATATTGACGAGATAATTGAACATACCGATCATATAAACTACAAGAGCCATCTCCAGGAATGGACCCAGAAAAAATTCAAGGGTTATCCAAAGTACAGGATCAAATCGACTACCGGTCCGGAACACGACAAGTTGTTTCTGATCGAAGTCAAAGCGGCTGAAGGAATAACAGGCCGCGGACGAGGCAAAAGCAAGAAAGACGCCGAGCAGATGGCTGCCAAGGAAGCCCTTAACAAGTTGAGAAAGATCCATTGAGGTGAATAATGGGCGATCCCGGCAAAGCAAAGAGATTTCCCTTCACCTTCGGATGCGATCCGGAGGTGATATGTGAGGAATGCCAGCTTCCCTGCAATCTCGACGAAATGCCGGTCGACTGTCACAGGCGGCATTTTCTTTTAGGGTTGCTTAACTGCAGTTATTTCGTCTACGGATACTGTTTTCTCGTCGACGTGCCGGGATGCGTGTTTGATAACGGAGGGAAACACGACGCGTACTGGTTAAATCTTCTGAATGATTATTTTCACAACAGGGACGGAAAAGAAGAAGACGAGGCTTTCCTCAAGAATCGCAAGGATGTGTTCGATTTGATACAAAATGAGATAGACAGGCAGGGAGTCTACCTTTGCCGCTACATTGAACAGTATTACACCCAGATCCTGGAAAGCGGGGGCGGACTCTCAGAAGAGATGCTGTCAAGACTTGACGATGCCTATCTGTCGCTTCTCAGGGGGATCAGCAGAAAAACCGACTGATCAGAAAGAATACCCCGCCGTGACGACCAGTTCCAAGATGTCGCGGTTTTCTTTCAAGTATCTTGTCTCTCTCTCAAAGCTTCCGATCGCGAGAGCGAAGTCGATCGCCAGCATATCCTCGATGATACCACCGATGCCGAAAGTGAAAAACCGCCTCTGTACGTTCACATCAATAAAATCGTACTCTGTGACGAGTCCCCATTCATCTACCGTATCGGTGACATAGGTCAATTCATCCATCGCCTTCAGCTTAAGAGGCATATAAGAATACCCCGCCCTGACAGTCAGGGGCATCGACGGGAAAACAAACTCTCCGCCGATACTGAAATCAAGGGCTTCACCGAGGAGCTGCCTGCCTGGTCCTTCATCGCCTGTAAGCCTTAACCCGTTGTATTTCGTCTGTGAATAATCGCAGTATGACAGATCGGCAGCGAGCAGGAGCGGGCCCGAGAGGAACGAGACGCCTCCAGCGAATCTCATCGGAAGGGTCAGATCATCTTCACTGTACAGAGATTCCGAATCGGTCTCCCATGTCGAGCCGTCAGGATTCGTGCCGTCGTAATAGTCGGTCCCGTTGCCGACATAGCTGAGGGCGACGGGAGAGGAGAAGGTTACGCCGGCGCGCATATACTGGTTAAGCCACATCATCAGTCCAAAATCGACGCTGATACCGTCCAGTTCGGAACCGGAGTCGTTTATATAGTTATAACTCGAGTCGCTTCCGCTCTGGTTGAACCTGATCGTCTCGGTATACGTTACGGATTCATCCCAGAGGACAAGGGTAGCTCCGGCCGAGATATTCTCCATCAATTCAATACCTATTCCGAATCTGTACTGGAATATCGAACCTGACTGGAGGAAAACATTCTCAAGCATCCCATCGAGATCGGGCCTGAGCCCCTTCCTGATATATTCCGCGTCGGAATTACCGACCCTGAATATTCCGAAACCGAGGACGATATTATTTCCATACGAACCGACAGGCGTAGCCATCGCTATATGTCCGAACGACGTGTAGGAATTCGACGTCGCCGTATTCCACGTTTCGTATTCGTTGTCGATATCGAGGTTGAAATGCTGTACTCCGAAGATGATCTCATTCTTTTCTATCTGCGTAAGCCCGGCGGGATTATACAGAAGCGCGAATGCGTCATCGCTTACCGCGGTGTAAGCGGTCCCGAGAGCCATCGGTCTTGCTCCAGTCCTGTAAGTATCCAGCAGGGAAAGTCTTTCAAGTGTAAGCAGTCCTATGACCTGTGAGTGCGCGGCGGCTGGTATTATCACTGATATCAGAAGGATCACCCCGAAAATACGATCTTTGAAATATTTATTATTCATGATCCGCCCCTTTCCTGTTGAGAAACGCCAAGTGGATTATATGGCACGGCTGATGCAAAGTCAATCTAACTATGCCGGCCGTTGCGCCACTCCATTGCCATTAAAGGCTAAAGATGGATGTGGCGCCGTGACGATAAAAATTCAATGACGTCGACAGGAGCATTTGCCTGCGAATCGATGTTAACGTATAATAGAAGAGGAAGCCGGGAAGGAAACTGGAAATGAAAAAGCTGTTTTTTATTATTTTGACATTCGCATTGCTTCAGCAGGCGCCGTTGTCAGGCGGAGAGATAGACGGCCAGGGAATGCTTTATTATATGAAGGGGTCGTTTTTTGAAGCTCGAAACGATCTTATGCACGCCTATACTTACTACATCTACGCGGACAGGTACCAGAAAGACAACGAGGTCATACTTTTCGCCCTGGCCAGGGTGACATTCGATATGGAAAAATACGACGAGACGCGCAGGTACGCCCAGCGGATGATAGAACTTGGAAAGAAGGATGGTGAAGCGAAACTGATACTCGCTGAAGTCGAATTCAGGGAGGGGAACCGGGAAAAGGCGGTCACCATCTTTGAAGAGATAAAGGATTCTCCCGGAGTCCCTCAACTGGAAGTAAGGAAATTTCTCGCAAGGGTCTATATTGAGATGAAAGACGAAGAGAAAGCAAGACAGGTCCTCGAGGAGGCCCGCGCGATCGACCCGTCGGATCTATTCACAAATTACAGGCTGGGATTTATATATGCCGAGGAGAACGAGATCGACAAGGCGATCGAAGCCTTCCGCGGAGCGATCGGATCGAATCCGGGACTGGCCAGCGCTCATCTCGCTCTCGGTTCGATGCTTCTTCACAAGGGAGAAAGGGAAGAGGCGAAAAGATCTTTCAATAGAGCGATCGAACTTGAACCGGGCAACAGGAACGCGATCAGGGACCTCGCCGATCTTTACTACGAGGATGACCAGATCGAGGAAGGCATATCTCTTCTCGAACCGCTTTATCTCGAAAAGGATCTCGACCAGGCAGGCAAGATCAGTCTGGGGAGGTTCTATTACCGGAGCGAAAAATACGACATGGCACTTGCCATATTTACGAATATACTCGAATCATCGGGAGAGAATCCTTCGATCCTGAGGATCATATCAGAGATAGAGCTTGAAAAAGGAAATTTCAGATCAGGTTGCTCGTACATAAAAAGGCTGATCAGGCTCGAACCGGAAAACTTCACGAATTATATCGGTCTGCTTCTCGTAGCGTTCGATTTTGCCGGAGAACCTTCGAGCCCTGACGAAGCATCCGATCTTTCACTGGAAGACGGAAAAAGATATCTCGTAGAGGCTGAAAGGCTTCATGACGCGGATTCCGCGGGGGATAACTATCTCTTAGGTACGATATACAGGAAACTTGAGGATTACGACAGGGCCGGCGGATATCTTCTCAGGTCGGAACAGATCAGGCCTGATGATCACAGGACGTTGATGGAACTGGCCGTTCTTTTTCAACAGTATAAAAAATATGACGAAGCGATAAAGAGGATCAGTCACCTTCACGAGATAAGCCCCGGTGATCCTTCCATTCTGAATTTTTACGGGTATCTTCTCGCGGAAAAGGGAGACCGGCTCGATTTCGCTGAAGAACTTCTCTCTCAGGCCCTGAATTCGGAACCGCGAAACGGATATTTTCTCGACAGCATGGGATGGATCAAATACAGGCAGGGTGATTATCAGAACGCGCTGAAGATTTTGATGGAAGCGATCGAGATAGTAGGTGATGACCCTGTCATCTGGGAGCATCTTGGCGATATTTACTCGAAGCTTGAGATGTTCGACAGGGCCAGGGATGCCTATACAAGATCAATAGATATAGATTCAGAGAAAGAAGAAGTCCTCCAGAAACTCACTGAGATCAACGAAACGCTTCTGCGCGTGGAGAAATAATTGTTCAGGCGGATAACTAATATTTTCGCTTGTCTCCTGTTTTTTGGATCATGCGCGTCTGTGCCTCCCGCGGGTATCCCGGTCGATCCCTCTGTCGGATCTTCCGGCATCATCTCCTCCGCGGCGACCGGAAAAGATCTTGTCATTACGGGAAAGGTCAGATTCGAACTTCCTGAATACAGAGTGAAGGGAAGTTGCATGATCTTCCATGGAGGAAATGGTGATCTGCAGGTCGATTTTCTGCATTCAAGCCTGTTTGGTTCCTACAGGGAAGATGCGACGCTGTATATCGATCGCGATCAGATCACGATCGACGATCGGGAAAGAGATGTGATCTGGCAAAGCCAGGAGACGATGAGATCGCTTCAGAAGCATTTTGGCCTCGATATCTATCCGGCAGATATAATCGCGCTTCTTCTTTTTGAGGAACCCGATATCGTTGAACGGAAGGTTATCATCGAGGAATGGGGAAGAACGATCAAAGGGAAATGGCTTGGCAGGGAATCGGCAGTCAGGATCGAAAGTGGAAAGGGACCCGTCGAGACCGTCCTCTGCGGAAATGGCGGGACTCCTTGTTACATAGCAAGATACAGATACAGGGAATGGCCCGGCGTCGGCTGGTATCCAGACAAAATAGTATTTGAGAGAAAATACGGATCGGAAAGATTCTCTTTGACGATCAACAGCGTCGAGATCGAGTCACAGCCGGTAAAAGGGAATTGATAAAAAACTTGCGGGGGATCGATTAAATCTGGAACAATTCGTCTGTGAAGGGGTATCAGACAATGAAAGATGATGAGACCGGAGATGAAAGTTTGAATCTGCAGCAGCAATATCACGGCGCGCGCGCCGCCAGCGCCACCCTGAGTGACGAGGAACTGATACTTCTTGTTCAGCAGGGTAATAACCAGGCTTTCGATATCCTGGTCGGAAGGTACAAAAACAGGCTTTACGCATATCTCTTCCGGCTACTCGGTAATGAAAGCGAAGCGGAGGAGTATGCCCAGGAAGCTTTTGTAAGGGCGTACATGCACGCGGATAAATACAAGACGATCGCCAAATTCTCGACATGGCTCTATACGATTGCGACAAATCTGGTACGAAACAGGATAAGGAATATAAAAAGACGTCCAAAGACGATCAGTATGTGGTCAGACGAAAGAAGCAGCGATGATGGGCGCTGGCTTGAGATAAGAGATGAGAGTCCCGATCCCGAAGAGACGATGGACAGAAAGAGATTGAACGAATTGATACAGATAGCGATAGATAAGATTCCAGCGAAATACAGGCCCTCGTTTGTTCTCAGGGAGATCAATGGTCTGAGTTATGAAGAGATAGCGGCCTCTACCGGTTTGAAACTCGGAACGGTACGCTCGAGGATCAACCGGGGAAGGATGCATTTCAAGAAAGCAGTGACACCCCTTCTCGGTGATGACAACAGGTTCAAGGAGATTGACTGATGCGATGCAGGACAGCACAGGAGTATTACCTCGCGAGCCGGGACAATATGCTGGACGAAATGGAAAAGATCAAGTTACAGCATCATATCGAGGAATGCCCGGAATGCGCTCAATATTGCAGGGAAATGGACGATTGCCTGTCGATTCTCGATTCAGTTCCTGAGATGGAACTGCCGGAGAGTTTCGATTGGAACGTAAAACGTATGATTGCACTGGAAAAATCCCGTGTAATGAGAGAAAGAGCCGGATCGGTCTTCACCAACCCGGCCTGGGGCCGGAAGTTTGTGACAAGCGCCGCAGCCGTCCTGCTAATCGTGCTCGCGGGGGCATGGCTGGTTATCGGCGACGGATCATCAGATTCATCCGGGACTGATCAGGCCGCCAGGATCAACGAGAAGACTGTTTCTCCCGCTCGCGGCGGAAGGAATATCAATTATACTTCGACAGGTTATCCGGCCGGTATAAGGATGGTATCAGATGATTTCTACGGAAACTCCGGCGGAGATTCCTACAGGAAACAGCAGCCGTTCAGCATGGAATCGGAAAGACGGATCGAATATCTCGCGAAGGAGAACAAGATGCTGAGAGAATATATCGAATATTACAAGACAGAGAACATAAAGCTTAAAAGGATCATCGTGGAGCAGAATAACGATCGATGAGCCGGTAATAAAAGAGATCATAACCTGGACCCGTGGAACAGACGAAAAGGATGGCCATTCAGTTGGCCATCCTTTTTCCTTGAAAGAAGCGGTCATAATATCTATTTTTCAATCAGGAGGTCTCTATGAAACAATCTGTCAGATTTCTGGCTCTCGCCACTTTGATTCTCGTTTCATGCACGGGAAAATCGAATTTCCCGCCTGCCGGATCGTACAGTGATGTCGTGCTTGTCACTGAGACTGGTAAACCGGGAGGGATAAACGATTACATGATCAGGGAACTCCAGCATCCCGTAGATTACTATACCAAGACAGAGATACAGTTCAAACTGAGGATGATCGCGGCCGCGGAAGTGACCAAGGAACCTCCGACAAAGAATATGGTGATATTCGGCGTCGCCAGGCAGGGGATGATTGGTACCGTGCTTGAGAGTTTTATCGGGACAAACGCGATAAGAAAAGTGGTGGAGGGCAAACATCATATTTTCAAGAAGATGGATTATCCCGTCACCGGCCAGCTTACGGTGATTGTGACAGCTTCTTCCCCTGAAATGCTTAAGAAGGTCGTCACGGAGAACGGATCGACGATCCGCGACATAATAGAAGAAGCCAACAGGGAGAGGTTAAGGGAGTATCTCCTAAGGAAAGAAGATACCGAAGGAATGGCCAGGCTGAGAGCAGAGTACGGTTTTCACATAGATATTCCGTATATATATGAGATAAACCAGGACCGCGGGGATATACCTGGAATAGAGATAATAAGGACCCAACCGCACCGTGGATTGACAATATCCTGGCTTTCATGGAACAAGGCGACCCTTTCAGTTGCCGATTCGACGGCGCTGTTCGATATACGTGCCAACATAGCGTGGAAGATGTACGACCAGGATATTATGAGGAAAGACCTGGTATTTTACAGAACAGACAAGCTTGGTCAATACGACGTGATCCGTATGGACGGATACTGGGAGAACAGCAAAGACCTCTTCGGTGGCCCGTTCACCGCGTACTTCATACATGACCGGGGCAGATCAAGGGTGTGGATGATAGATTGCCTCGTATACGCTCCCGGATTCAGCAAGCATATTCTTCTGAGGGAATTGAGAGCGGTCGCGGAGACATTCAGGATAAATTGAGATCGACGACTCAGAATGAAAGTATAGCCAAACAACTTGACATGGTGTATCTGGCTTTGGTAGCTTGACATCTATGGAAATAACGGGTAAGGAAGGTCTCAATGTCTGATAATCTAAGCGATGAAATCAAACAGCTGGCCGAGCGGTACAGGAACGCTCCTGAATCGAGGATATTCGCTCCCCTTGCCGACGCTTACCGCAAAAGCGGACTCATTGACAAATCGATAGAGATATGCGAGGACGGACTAAAGAGGTTTCCCGATTACGCAAGCGCTCATGTGATACTGGGTAAGTGTTTCTATGACAAGGGAGCCACGGAACGTTCACGGGGAGAGTTCAAGAGAGTCCTCGAGATCGACTCTGAGAACATGGTTGCCCTGAAATTCCTTGGCGACATTCTTCTCGGCGAGGATAAGAAGGTGGAAGCAGCGGGATATTACAGGACGCTGCTAGCTATCGATCCGACAAATGAGGAGATCCTGAAGAGCCTGAAAGATATCGAGAAGGATTTCGAAGCGAAAGAGATAGACCTTGAAGATGAAAGCAGGGTCAAAAAGACCGAACAGCCTCGGGAACTCGCGACTATGACACTCGCGGGGATATACGCGTCACAGGGATACTATGCCAAGGCGCTTAGCATGTACGAAGATATCTGTTCGAGAGACGACAGCAACAGGGAAGCCGCGTCGATGGTGGAAAGACTGAAAGCAATGATAGACCATTCGGAAGAAGAACGGTCCGAGGCGTTCGGCGAAGAGGTCCTGACGATATCGATCGATGACGTAAGCAGAGAGCTGGTGGAAAACACCGCGGGGCATGGCGGATATTCTGGGACCGGCGAAGAGGATGATCAGCCCGGGACCGGCGATGCGGCCGATAGAGAAGATGAAAATGAAGAAGGTGACGATTCCGGGCTGGAGGAGATAGCGGCTCAGCTTGAAGGTGGCGAAGGTGCTTCCCACGATCAGGAAGAAGACTCGGATGACGTGGCTTTAGAACGTGAAAGTGATGAAAAAGATCTCGATGACCAGGGACCGGGTGAAGGAAAGGATCATTTTCACGACTGGATAAAAAAGATGCAGGAAAAACACGGAAAGAATGACTAGCCCTGGGATCTGAAAGGAAATCGATTTGGCTGATACCAGTAACTTCAGGAACGGCCTTATAATGAGGATTGACAACCAGCTGTACGCGATTGTCGAATTTCAACACGTAAAACCGGGAAAAGGCGGAGCCTTTGTAAGGACCAAACTGAAAAAGATACCTGAAGGAGCGGTCGTCGACAAGACCTTCAGGGCGGGGGAAAAGATCGAGGAAGTAAGGGTGGACAGGAACACTTATCAGTTCCTTTACAACTCCGATGAGCTTTATTACATGATGGATACGGAAACTTACGAACAGATTCCCCTTGCCGCCGAACTTGTCAAAGATATAACTCCATACCTTAAAGAGAATATGGAAGTATCTGTCCTTATGGACGGAACGATACCATTGTCGGTCGAATTGCCAACATTCGTCGAACTTGCCGTCGCGGAGACTGAACCGGGGCTCAGGGGGGATACAGCCCAGGGAGGATCGAAACCTGCCAGGCTGGAGACGGGAGCCACGGTAAGTGTTCCGTTATTCATCGAGATCGGTGATATATTGAAAATCGATACCAGGACTGGTCGTTATATCGAGCGGGTATAGAATGATATTCGACAGGATATCAAAACTTATAGATATCATGAACTCGGAGGGTCTCGACGAGATCGAGGTCAGGAAGTTCTTCACTTCGATCAGACTGGTGAAGAACCGCGCCTCCCTGACCGGCGGTGAGGAAGAGGGCATCATCGAGCCGGCGAGGATCGAATTCAAGCCGCAACCAATCCCCGATGAAGCGGGGGAGAACAGAACAGAGGATCTTCCCGCTGAACCTCAAGTGGAAAAAGCTGCTGAAAATATTGATATTCCGTCAGGACCCTCCGATGAGAAGGGTGATGGCTTCGAACAGATCGTATCACCGATGGTAGGCACCTTTTACCAGGCATCCGGACCGGAGAAAGAGCCATTCGTGGAGATCGGTTCGGTCGTTGAGGCTGGGCAGGTCGTCTGTATAATCGAAGCCATGAAACTGATGAATGAGATCGAATCGGACAGGAACGGGATTGTCCGCAAGATCCTCGTGAAGGATTCCCAGCCCGTCGAGTTCGGGCAACCTCTTTTTCTTATCGAACCGGCGTGATCCTTGCAATTGATCTTCATTACAGTATTTGATCCGGCACAAGGGCAGATATCCGGCTTCTGTCGAATAATCCTGTATTGTATCGATTTGTCTGTTGCAGGATAACAATTTACGCGAGGGGCACCGACTGATGAAAATTAAGAATATCCTTGAAGCGATGATCGCAAAAAACGGTTCCGATCTGCATATTAAGGCTGGATTGCCTCCTGTCGTAAGGATCGACGGGAAGCTTACCCACCTGGATTTCGACCGGCCGGGACCAAAAGATATGGAAGCTATTGCCGAGCAGATACTAACCCCCGCGCAGAGAGACAAGTTTAAAAAAACCAGAGAGGTCGATTTTGCTTTCGGAGTAGCCGGGCTGGCGAGGTTCAGAGCGAATTTCTACGTTCAGAGAGGTTCGATCGCGATGGTCTTCAGGCATGTCCCTGTCGAGATCAAGTCTCTCGATGATCTCAAGCTCCCTCTGATCCTCAAGGAACTGGCTTTGAAACAGAGAGGGCTGATATTTGTGACCGGCACGGTCGGAAGCGGTAAATCGACGACGCTCGCAGCGATGATCCGGGAAATAAACGAGAATACCAATAAAAATGTCATAACGATCGAGGACCCGATCGAGTTTCTTCACCATGATATCAAGAGTATCATTAATCAGCGTGAGATCGGCACGGACACAACATCTTTTCATGAAGCGCTCAGGCATATCCTCCGCCAGGATCCGGACGTGATCCTCGTCGGCGAGATAAGGGATGCCCTGACGATGGAAATCGCCCTGATGGCAGCCGATACAGGCCATCTTGTGTTTTCCACCCTTCATACGATTGACGCCACGCAGACTATCAACAGGGTGATCTCCTTTTTCCCTCCTCACCAGCACCAGGAGATCAGATATATGCTTTCCTCGACCCTTCAGGCTGTAATAGCCCAGAGGCTTGTCCCGTTGAAAGACGGTCCGGGACGTGCTCCGGCTGTGGAAGTAATGGTTGTAACTTCCGCTATAAGGGAGTATATTATTGACCCTGACAAGGCGTCCCTGATACAGCAGGCTATTCGGGAAGGGGTCTCCTCCCACGGGATGCAGAGTTTCGACCAGTCGCTGATGAGGCTTCTTACCGGAGGATATATCAGCATGGAAGAAGCGATGAAGAACAGCACCAATCCGCATGAGTTCAGCCTGCGTCTGAAGGGCATACAGGCCAGCAGTGACACATCCTGGGACGGCTTCGAAGGAGCCGAAGCAGGAGGCAAAGCTACTGGCGGCGACTTCTAGAAGTCTATGTATAAAAAGATTCTTATCGCGGCACGCGGCGAGATTGCGATGCGGGTGATACGCGCCTGCAGAGAACTCGGCGTAAGAGCTGTAGCAGTCCATTCAGAAGCTGATGCGGATTCTCTCCACGTAAAACTCGCCGATGAAGATGTCTGTATCGGCGGGCCGAAACCTGTCGACAGCTATCTCAATATCCCAAGGATAATCGCCGCGGCCGAGATCACTCATGCCGACGCAATCCATCCAGCGTACGGTTTTCTGTCGGAGAACCCTCATTTTGCCGAAGTCTGCATGTCGTGCAATATAGATTGGATAGGTCCCTCTCCCGAGATAATGCAGGAGATGGGAGACAAGGCCACAGCGAGAAAATTGATGGCCGAAGCGGGGCTTCCCGTGATCGAGGGAAGCGATGGAATCGTCGAAAATGAAGATGCGGCGATATCTATCGCTGAGAAAATAGGGTTTCCGGTAATGATCAAGGCGGTGGCTGGTGGTGGAGGAAGAGGTATCCGCATAGCCAGGGACCGCGGCGAGCTGGTCGAACTTTTCCATTCAGCCGGAAAGGAAGCGGAAGCAGCCTTTGGAGACGGCGGACTGTATATAGAAAAATTCCTCGAGAACCCCAGGCATATAGAAGTCCAGATTTTTGGTGACGGAAAGGGAAAAGCTGTCGATCTTGGCGAACGTGAGTGCAGTATTCAGCGCCGTCACCAGAAACTTATCGAGGAATCCCCGTCTCCCGGGATCGACGACGAGATGAGGATGAAAATAAGGAAATACGCGGTCAAGGGAGCGCGGTACATCAAGTACGGGTCGCTCGGTACCATCGAATTCCTCGTGACAGCGGATAAGAAGATATATTTCCTCGAGATGAATACGAGGGTACAGGTAGAACATCCCGTCACGGAGATGGTCAGCAGTTACGATCTTATCAAGGAACAGATAATCCTCGCGGCTACTGGTTCGAGCGAGATAATGGACAATCCCGTTGAACTTAAAGGGCACTCGATGGAATGCAGGATAAACGCGGAGGATCCCGACAATAATTTCAAGCCTGTTCCCGGCAGGATCACTTTCTATCATCCTCCGGGCGGTCCGGGAGTGAGGGTCGACACGCATCTTTTCGACGGTTATGTAGTGCCGCCATACTACGATTCCCTTCTCGCCAAGGTGATAACCTGGGGCCGTACCAGAAAGGAAGCACGGTACAGGATGATCCGTTCGCTTGAGGAACTGGTCATTGAAGGTGTACCGACGACTATACCGTTTCATCTATGGATCCTGCGGAACAGGGATTTTATAAATGGTGATTTTGATACATCTTTTATAGACAGGATTGGCAAATAGACGAGGAAGGCGGAAAACCGCGCGAATGAAGATAAATCTCTTTCCATACTGGATGCTCGTAGATAATGACAAGATACATGGATCAACAGCCGTCGTTATAGATGTCCTGAGGGCGACATCGACGATCATCGCCGGGATGGTGAACAGAGCAGGTACGATCATACCCGTCGAGAGCATTGAGACGGCATCGAGGCTTGTCGGCCATGCGGACAGGGGTGCCAAGCTTCTTGCCGGTGAATGGAAAGGCCTTCCCATCGACGGTTTTGATCTTTTTAACTCTCCCGGCGAATTCACTCCAGAGAAGATCGAAGGTAAGACTGTCATTCTTTCCACGACTAACGGCACAAGAGCGATCGTAGCCGCCTCGAAAGCGGAGCGTGTCATAATATGTTCGATGAACAATATCGGCGCGGTCAGCAGGACTGTCTCTCCCGAAGATGAACTGAATATAATATGCGCTGGTAATTCGGGAAGGCTTTCGGCCGAAGATCTCCTTTGCGCCGGAATACTTCTGAAAAATATCGGAGCCATGGAACGGGGAGCCCGGCTCTGCGACACATCGAGGATCGCGCTTTTCCTCGCGGAAAAATATGCTGAAAATGCCGAGGAATTTATACGCGGGACTGACAGGGGAAGGCAGCTTGTCGATCTCGGATATGAATCGGATGTTGTACATTGTTCAACGCTTGACAGTTGTCGGATCGTCCCGGAATTCAGACAGGGACAGATCGTACTTTAATCCTGCCTCAGTCGATGGATAACAGGAAAAAGACGATATTCAGAATAATCGACGCCAATGCAAACAGATGCTGCGAGGGATTGAGGGTCATCGAGGAGATAGTGCGTTTCGATGATGAAGATATCTCTTTCATGGCCGGGATAAAAGAACTCCGGCATTCAATAAGAAGGCTTGCCGAATCTATTTCAAACAGGCTTGTTGATTTTAGAAAAAGCGATGATGATGTCGGCGCTCTTTTTTCGACTGTGTCAGAAAAATCAAGAGGGTCTTTTTCCTCAGTCGCTCGCGCCAATTTTCTCAGGGTTGAGGAGGGGCTGCGGGTGATCGAGGAATTCGGAAAACTTGTCGCCCCGGAGATATCACAACAGGTAAAGGATCTGCGATTCAGGGTCTATTCAGCAGAAAGGACTTTTTTCGGCAGTGAAATTGAGTTGCCGGTCATGCCTTCATCTCCTTTTTTGTACGCTTTTATCGACAGGGCCGTAATCGGCGCGCCAGAAGTGGAAAAGACAGCTGATGACCTGGTCGCCGGAGGCGCCGGAATGATCCAGTACAGAGCGAAGGGTATCTCGCGCGACGAAATGCGGATAGATATTATCAGAATAATTTCCGCCGCTTCGAGAAAGAAGATTCCGGTCATTATCAACGATGAGATCGATCTTGCCGCCGAGACCGGCGCGGCCGGCGTACATCTCGGGCAGGATGACGCGGGTCCCGCAGAAGCGAGGGAAGTGCTCGGTCCGCGAAGCATAGTGGGGCTTAGCATCCGCACCATGAAAGAACTTCGCCACGCCCCCGGGGAGATCCTTGATTATGTGGCGGTCAGCGGTGTCTTCCCCACCGGTACCAAGAAAGGCGTCAAACCGCTGGGTCTTGGGTTTCTCGCGCGAGTCTGCGAAAAAAGCGCTATCCCGGTCGTAGCCATCGGGGGGATCACAACGGAAAACGCGGGCTCGGTCCTTGAAACAGGGGCTGATGGAATTGCCGTGATATCAGCCATATTAAACGGTGATGCCAGGAAAAACTCCTTTACCTTCTCGCAGATCATTGATAAAAGAAATAGGTAATGGAAGTTTCACCGTGAAGACGGGTCTTCCGCTCCTCTAAAAGGGAGGCCTGATTTCCGAGGCTGGGCTGTTGTTCCGCATGAAGGCGATGATCGGTCGCCAGGTGAATACTGACAGGATTGAAGCATGGCGGTGAAAAAGAAGATAGCGACAGGACTTCTGCTGGTGAGTGCTTCGGTGTTTATCGGCGTGGCGCTCTATTCGTACGATTTTCGCGACTGGGGATCGTTCCTCGGCGCGAGAAATCTCTGTGGACCATTTGGAGCTTTTATCGCGGGGTTTCTCAGAATAGCGGTCGGGCCTGTCGTCTCGTGGATCGTGCCGCTTTTCTTTCTCTACTGGGGATGGATCCTCCTGTCGGGAAGAAAAATATCGGCACACGCGAAGCATCTCGTCTGTGTCGGGATACTTGCCGTTCTTGTCGCCGCTCTTTTTTCCGCCTTCAGCGATAGTGACAGTGGCGGGTTTGCCGGGGAGAGAGTCGATGCTTTCCTGCGGCTTATCTCCGGCAGGATAGGATCCCTGATAATCCTTGTTTCAGCGACTATGCTGACTCTTCTCGTGCTGCTTTTCGGTTCAATCCATGGAATGATCGAGCGGATCGTCGAGCTTGATATTTTCGGCGCGCTTACACGTTCAGTCAGCAGGGAAAATAAAAAACAACCGCGCGGGGAACGGAAGACCCAGGCAGGAAAAAAACGTTCGATCCGGGCAAAGGGGGAGAAAAAGAAAAAACCGGAGCCTTCCGATGATGAACTCGATGAGGAGCCTGTAGAGATCGATATTCCGGCTCCCAGAAAAAGAAGACCTCTGCCGAGGCCCAATACGGCGCAAAAACCTCCTGTCGTCGCCGGAGCAGACGCTACGCCGGCAGATAACGCGCCGTTACCCGACCTGTCGATCCTGGATGACTATGATGAATCGACGATTACCTACAGCAAGGAGGATCTGATCGCGAG
This sequence comes from Candidatus Krumholzibacteriota bacterium, assembly GCA_016932415.1. Classification (NCBI taxonomy): domain Bacteria; phylum Candidatus Krumholzibacteriota; species Candidatus Krumholzibacteriota bacterium. Next base: position 147,157 of record JAFGCX010000020.1, on the reverse strand, counting down.
GTCTGAGGTGATCGAGGCGAAACTCGAGGATTACGGGCTGAAGGGTAAGGTACAGAAGGTCCTGCCCGGACCGGTCGTGACGACCTTCGAATTCGTGCCGGCGCCGGGAGTGAAGGTCAGTCAGATTGCCAACCGCGCCGATGATATCTCTCTCGCCCTGGCGGCCAGGGCGCTGAGGATCCAGGCTCCGATCCCCGGAAGGGGAGCGGTAGGGATAGAAGTGCCGAATCCCGAACCCAAGATGGTCGTTCTGAAAGAACTGCTGGAGCATTTTCCGCCCGCGGAGGATGGACTGATGGTCTCGCTCGGTAAGAGCGTCACCGGTGAACCGGTTTTCGTCGATATATCGGATATGCCGCATCTTCTTATAGCCGGAGCTACGGGGAGCGGGAAAAGCGTCTGTATAAATACCATTATCTGTTCCCTGCTCTTCAACCATACCCCGGCGACATGCAGATTCGTACTTATCGATCCAAAACGTCTTGAACTGATCACCTACAACGATATTCCCCATCTTCTTCATCCGGTGATCACCGAGGCGAAGCAATCCCTGAAGGTCCTGAACTACCTGACAATAGAGATGGACAGGCGTTATAAGCTGCTGGCCAGGTTCGGAGTGAAGAATATCAAGGGATTCAACCAGAAGGTCACTTCTGAAAAGCTGGTCGAAAGTGAGACTGGTGAGGCTCTTTCCACGCTGCCTTACTATGTGTGCATAATAGATGAACTGGCCGATATCATGGTCACGCTCGGCAACGAGATATATCCTCCGATCACCAGGCTTGCCCAGATGGCGAGGGCCGTCGGGATACATCTCGTCTTCGCCACTCAGAGGCCATCGGTAGATGTGATAACCGGTCTTATCAAGGCCAATTTTCCATCGAGGATCGCTTTCCAGGTGACCTCGAAGACTGATTCCAGGACGATCCTCGATGTCAATGGAGCGGAGACTCTTCTCGGTAACGGCGATATGCTTTATCTTCCCAAGAATCTCCCGGCCCCGGTAAGGATCCAGGGCGCCTACATCTCGGAGAAAGAGGCTGAGAACGTTGCCGATTACTGGAGGTCGTTCCAGGGGGGAGGAGAGATAGACCTTTCAGCCGAGACCGGGCCAGAACCTGACGCCGATGCCGATATCGACGACGATCTTTATGAAAAAGCGCGGGAACTTGTCATAATGCACCAGCAGGGATCGATCTCTCTCGTTCAGAGGCGGCTCCGGGTCGGGTACGCGAGAGCGGCGAGGTTGATCGATATGCTCGAGCAATCGGGAGTAGTCGGTCCGTTCGAAGGAAGCAAGGCAAGGGAAGTGTTGATCAGCCGTGAAGAGTATGAAGGAATCTGACTTTTCGATCACTCCCGGAACCTATCATTTTTTCAATCTGGGGTGTCCAAAAAATCTTGTCGACGCTGAACGGACAGCGGCCAGGCTTGAAGAGAAAGGCTGGCGCGAAACTGGCGATCCGGCGTCGGCCGATCTTCTTGTCATCACGACTTGCGCTTTCATTTCCATAGCGGAGGAAGAATCGGTAAACGAGATCCTCAGGGTCTCTTCAGGCAGAAGGGAAGACCAGATCCTGGCCGTACTCGGATGTCTCGTAACCCGGGAAGGGGAAAAACTCGTCGGACTTATACCGGAAGTCGATATCTTCCTGCCGGTAAAAGAGATGGAATCCCTCGCCGATATCGTGACAGATCGCAGCTGCCCTGTCATACCGTCGATATCTCCTCCGGACCGTCTACTGATCGGGAAGGCGGGAAGGAGGCTCTTCACTCCTTCTCACATCGCATATCTCAAGATATCGGAAGGGTGTTCAAATCACTGCGCCTACTGCAAGATACCTTCGATAAGGGGAGAACTCGAAAGCAGGAGCCGAGGCGATATTCTTTTCGAGATCGAGGCCCTGTCGGCGGCAGGAATCAAGGAACTTGTAATAATCGCGCAGGATACGACTGCTTACGGTCATGAGACCGGAGAAAAGCAGTCGCTGTACCACCTTCTCGAAGATATAGCAGATCGAGGTTCATTCGATTGGATAAGGTTGATGTATATGCATCCGGCGCATACCGACGCGAAGGAGATATGCCGTCTTTCGGAATCAGGTATCATAATACCCTACCTCGATATCCCGATCCAGCATGTCTCTGACGGAGTGCTCAGGAGGATGAAGCGCGGGTACGGGCGAAGGGAGCTTGAGGATATCATCGGGACCCTCAGATCGATCGACCCCGGGATGGTACTGAGGACGACAGTCATGACGGGGTTTCCCGGGGAAACGGATGAGGATTTTCAGGAATTGACCGATTTTCTTGAAAAATACAGGTTCGATCATGTAGGTGTTTTTTCATATTCAGCTGAAAATGGCACTCCCGCGGCGAGTCTAGGATCGACTATTTCTGAAGATACAGCCAGGTCGAGAGCCGATGAGGTAATCTCCATTCAGATGGATATATCTTACGAGAGGCTGGCGGAAAGGGATGGTAAGAGGTTGAAGGTGCTTGTCGATGATCTCGTTGCGCCGGACCATGCTCCCGTTTCCGGAGTGTGGGGGACAGGCCGTTTCTACGGCCAGTCATACGAGATCGATGGAGTGATATACCTCTCCGGCAGAAAGACAGAACCTGGCAGTTTTTCTCTGGCCGATGTAACCGAAGTAGAAGCATACGATCTTTTCGCCACGGTCAGGGAAGATTTAGATTGACATTTGTCTGCAAATACTGAATATAATTCACGTTAAGGTGGGAGTTAATGACTGCCGGCCGGTTATTAAGTAATAATAGCTGATCTACCCCCATGGAGGTCGTTGATTGAGTTCTTTCAGAGAGAATGGTGCTATGTCGAGAATTCCGGCGATAATCTGTCTTGTGCTGGTCTTTAACACCTTTCCCGTGTCGGGTTCGCCTGGTGCGGGTGAAAAAATACCGACTAATTACGAGATCATAGAAAAGATCTCTCTCGAGGCTATAGCGGAACTCAGAGCCAACATGCCCGGTCTCGCGGGAGAGAAACTGATCTTCCTGTCAAAAGAGAAGGGCGCCGGCAGTATCGACATCATTTTCAAGAACGCCATGATCAAGACGATGACGAATGCTGGAATGAGAGTGGCTGAAGATCTTGTAACGACGAAAGAGGGGGAGAAGACCGCTGATTACAGGTTAAGTTATCAGTTGATAAGGCTGGATTTCAAATACCCGGACATTCACCGCAGTTACTGGGTCGGATCCAAGCAGGTCGACAGGCTTGCCGAGATAGGCGTCTTCACCCAGTTGACAGACCTGTCGACCGGAGATATCATCTGGGTCGGCGAGACACAGAAAAAATATGAGGATGTGATCTCATATTCACTCCTTGAGCGCGTAGAGGATCCGCAATACGATTTTACCAGACCGCCCAGAAAAGAACTTCGCTGGAGCAAGCTCGTTGAACCGGTCGTCGTGACAGGGATCGTGACAGGACTTGTCTATCTGTTCTTTTCAAATCAGACCAGTACGGAATGATAACCGGTATGAGGGGGGGTCGATCTGTCATTTCCTTTCTCAACAAGAGATATATATCGCTGGCGCTGGCGGGGCTGATAGTCTCATCAGCACTCTCATGCGAGAAGAAGACGCTGCTTCAACAGGCGGAAGAGGAGTACAAGAAGGACAATTTCCGCGAGGCGGTCTTTCTGGTTAAACATCATTTCAGGCGCGGAGGAGACAGGAGTCCCGAATTGCTCTTCATTTCGGGTAAAGCCCTTCTAAAACTCGGAAGAGAATCGGATGCGGATGATTCTTTCGCCGAGATCTACAGCATCGACAGTCTCTGGGCCCCGAAGCTTGCCGAGGTCCTTCAGGTCGAAGCGATAGAGAGTCTTGAAAAAGGACAGGATTCACGTGGTAAAAGGTTTATCCTCAGAGCGGTGAATTACAGGAACAACATCGATTTCAGGGAGTATAACTCTCTGGCGGGAGAGCTTCTCCTTGAAAGAAAGGATTACGAAGGAGCGAAATTCTATTTTACGAGATATCTCGCGCAATATCCCGATTCAATGGGGGCCGCGAAAGTGATGATCGACCTCGGAGCCACCTACGAGGGTCTGGGGGAGACGATCAAGGCCATAGATCTGTACAGGCTTTTCCAGGAACGATATCCAAAAAGCCGGATGGTTTCGACGGCTAAATGGAAACTGGAGAATCTTCTCCTAAACGCGGGCGAGGAACTTTTTATCGGTGGCGAGACAGACGAATCGGAGTCACTGCTTCGCGATCTTGCAGGTTCGGCTGATAATCCTCTCGTAAGGGAAAAAGCGAATTTTATGCTCGCTCAGATATTCGAATCGAATCACGAGATAAATACGGCTATCGAATATTATAAAAGAGTCATATATATAAATCTCGGGTCAAGCGGAAGACTGGCCGAGAAAGCGAAAGAAAGGATAGTGGAGCTTGAAAAGGCAAGGTAGATATATATCGGGATCCGCCAGGATCATCATTTCGGCAGCATTATTGATAACGTCCTGCGGTGGTCCATACACCGCTAAAAGGATAAATCAGCCGGACGCGAAACTTGCTCTGGCCGAATCGCTTTTCCAGAAAGAGAAATATGCAGATGCCTCTCTCGAGTACAAGGATTTTCTCGCTGTCTTCGCCGGTGATGAACGGGCCGATTACGCCCAGTTCCGGCTGGCGGAATGCCTGAGGCTCGACGAGGATTATCCGATTGCCGCCATAGAGTACAGGATACTCATCAATGATTACGGCTACAGTGAATATATTGATGACGCTTTCTACCTCGAAGGACTATGCGCGTTCATGCAGAGGCAGCGGCCTGAAAGAGACCAGGCGAAGACTTACGAGGCTCTGAGCCGGATCAACCGGTTTCTCAAACTCTTTCCCGACAGTCCGAGGAGAGCCGAAGCCGAGAAGACAAGGAAAGAGATATTCGAACTGCTCGGCGAAAAAGAATTCATGAATGCCAGGAGTTATTTGTCGCGCAAGCATTACAACGCCGCTCTGGTCTACCTGGATAAAGTGATCGAGCAATATCCGGGGACGGTCTGGGAAGATCTTTCGCATTACCACAAGGGTGTGATAGCCGAGGAACGCGGTGAAATTGAAAACGCCATAGCAGAATACGGAAAAAGCATTTCCTCGGAATTCCAGTTTTCCGGGAAAGAGAAAGCACGCGAAAGGATCCTTTCATTAAAGGGAGAAAAGGATAGTGAAGAGTAGGGAGAGAATAGGGCTCTTTGGAGGGTCCTTCGATCCCGTTCATACCGGGCACCTGATTCTCGCCGAGATGGCCGCGGAAGCGGCATCGCTCGACAGGGTGCTGTTTATTCCCACCTCGAATCCTCCGCACAAAAGCGCAGGGAGGATGAGTTCCTTCAGTGACAGAAAAATCATGGTGGAACTGGCGATCGCCGGAAACGAGAGGTTCTTCATCTCAGACCTGGAAGATAGAGGAGATATCTCATACACCTTCGAATCGATATTGCATTTCAGGGAGAAAGGGTTCGGCAGGGATCAGATACATCTTATTATCGGAGCCGATTCGCTCAATGATATAACGCGCTGGAGGAATCCGGAAGAAATACTCTCAAACGCGACTATCATCGCGATGCAGAGGCCGGGACATACCGTGAATTCCCCTCTGCCCTCGGAAGCTGCGATCATCTTTCTGACAGGCGCGTCGAATTCGATATCCTCGAGCGGTATAAGGAAGCGTGTCGCCGAGCGCAAGTCGATACGCTATCTTGTCCCGGAAAGCGTTGCCAGGTATATTGAAGAGAGATCGCTTTACATCGGATAGAAGAAACCGGGAGTCAAAATGGCCCTGTTCCTGATTGATGGTCACGCCATAGCCTACAGGTCATACTACGCCTTTATACGCAATCCTCTTACAAATTCCCGGGGTGAGAATACCAGCACCTCGTTCGGATTTACGCGGCTTGTCCTGAGGCTGCTCGACAGTTACGATCCCCAGATGATCGCCATCGTCTTTGACTCAGAGGGAGAGACGCTCAGGCATGAGAAATACGCAGAATACAAAGCTCAGCGTGAACCTATGCCGGAAGATATCCAGTCACAGTTGCCGGTGATCGTCGATATCATCGAATCGCTGGGGATCCCGGTCATAGCCAGTCCTGGATACGAAGCAGACGATATAATAGCCACCATTGCCCTCGATGCCGCGGGAAACGGCCATGATGTCAGGATAGTATCCAGTGACAAGGACCTCTTTCAACTTTTAAGCGACAGGATCAGGATGATAAGACCGGGTAAAGGCAACAATCTTTCTGATACTATCGGTCCGGAATGGCTCAACGAGAAGTATGGATTGAGACCGCAACAGATCACTGATTTCCTGGCGATGATGGGCGACAGCGTCGATAACATACCGGGGATACGCGGTATCGGCGAAAAGACGGCGCTTAAGCTTCTTCACGAGTACGATAATCTCGAAAACATCTTTGCAAACGCAGGGTCGATCAAACCTGCCCACATAGGAAAAAAGATATCGGAGGGGAAGGATGAAGGTCTTTTCTCGAGGGAACTGGTCAGACTGATAGATGTTCCCGTCGGTATCAGATTCGACCAGTTGAAACGTCGTAAGAGGGACGATGAGAGGCTGACAGACCTGTTCATCAGCCTTGAGTTCAACCAGATGATCGAGGAGCTTTCCCTTGGAGGCGATAAGGAACGATCGGAAGATGATTACACGATCGTCAGGGAGGAAGATCTCGGAAAGCTCGCCGGGATGCTGGAAGACTCGGGAGGATTCGTGCTTGACGTGGAAACAACGTCGCTGGACGCCTACCGGGCGGAACTTGTAGGTATCTCCTTCTGCTTTTCGGAAGGAAAGGCTTGGTATGTCCCGGTAGCGGGAAAGGCCGTCGGGGGAACGGGCCTCTTTGACGAAGAAGTAGACGAAGAGAGCTCGCTGATCCCGCTTGAACGGGTAAGGGATATCCTCGGCCCGGTCCTGGCGAGTGAAAAGACGACTAAGGCCGGGCATAATATTAAGTACGACCTGAAGGTACTCGAGGCGCACGGGTTCGAAGTCGCCAACGTGACGTGGGACACGATGATCGCGTCGTATTGTATAGATCCTTCGAGAAGATCGCATTCGCTTGACAATCTGGCTCTCGATATCTTTCGGCACAGGATGATCCCGTACAGCGGACTTTTCGAGAAGGGCGACAGGGAAAAAGATATAAGAAAAGTCCCTCTTGAAAGACTTGCCGCGTATGCCTGCGAAGATTCGGATTACACCTTCAGATTGAAAGAATATTTCACCGGTCCACTCGAAGACAACCCTCTCGGGGAGTTGTTCGGGAAGATCGAGATGCCGCTCAGCTTCGTTCTTAAAAGAATGGAAGACAGCGGAATGACGCTTGATACTTCCAGGCTCAGCGAACTTTCAAGAGAGATAAAGTCGGAGATCGACATCCTTACGTCGAAGATCCATGAGATGACGGGAGAGGAATTCAATATCAATTCCAACAAGCAGATGCAGAGGATCCTTTTTGAGAAAATGGGATTGACCGCGGCGAGAAAGACGAAAACCGGATATTCGACCGATGTCAACGTACTGACGGATCTCGCGATCGATCATCCGGTCGCCGGGTTGATACTCGAATACCGGCAGATGTCAAAACTGCTCAGCACTTATGTCGACACCCTTCCCGGTCTCGTAAATCCGGTGACAGGCAAGATCCATACTTCTTTCAATCAGACTGTGGCGGCGACCGGAAGGCTGTCTTCAAGCGATCCGAACCTTCAGAACATACCGATCAGAACTGAGCTGGGCAGGAAGATAAGAAGCGCTTTTATACCGGAGAAAGGCAATATGCTTCTCGACGCCGATTATTCGCAGATCGAACTGCGGCTAATGGCCCATCTCTCCGGAGATCCCCAGCTGGTCTCTGCCTTCATAGACGGCAGTGATATACATTCGAGAACGGCGGCGAGGATCTACGGCGTGGATGAGGAACAGGTCACCAGGGAGATGCGGGTCTCGGCCAAGACGATCAATTTCGGCGTCCTTTACGGACAGGGAGCCCGTGCTTTATCAAGGCAGTTGAGGATACCTTTCGAGGAAGCGAAAAAATTCATAGATGAATATTTCGAAAAATATCCAGGGATAAGGGAGTTTATCGATTCGTCTGTCGAATCGGCGAGGAAAAAGGGATACGCGGAGACTCTTCTTGGAAGGAGGCGGCCGCTTCCCGATATCAACAGCAGCAACGGAAGATTCAGGTCGTTCTCGGAGAGGATCGCGGTAAATATGCCGATCCAGGGTACAGCCGCGGACCTTATCAAGATCGCCATGATCGAGATCGACAGGGAGATATCAAGGAGAGGAATGAAGTCCAGGATGATACTTCAGGTGCATGACGAACTTGTATTTGACGTTATTCCAGGGGAACTCGGCGATATGGAAGAACTCGTCGTCAGGTTGATGGAATCAGCAATTGAACTCAGAGTTCCGCTGAAAGTGGAGATCGGAAGTGGTAGAAACTGGCTGGAGGCCCATTGATGAGAGCTCCCTTGATCGTTGTTACGGGAGGGATCGGTTCGGGAAAATCGACAGTCGCGGCGATACTTGCCGGAAAGGACGGGAAAATAATCGACGCGGACGCTCTGGCACACGGGGTTTACGATGACCCCGCGCTTAAAGAGAAATTGATGGAAAGGTTCGGTCCGGGAGTGTTTACCCGTTCCGGAACGGTATCGCGGGCGAAACTTGGACGTATTGTCTTTTCGGACCTGCGTATGATGGCGCTTCTCGACCGGACGGTGCGTCCCTTTGTGAAGGAACTTGTATCAAAGACAGTCAGGGAAAGCAGGAGCCGGAATAAATACATTGTTCTTGATGCTGTACTGTATTTTCAGTATAAATTCAGGTTCAGGGCCGATCTGGTCGTGACGACCAGGGCATCCGAACGGACCCGAGTAAAACGAATTGTCGAAAGAGACAAGTGCGACGCCAGCGAGGCGCGCAGGAGGATAGAGACGCAGAAGGGTATGGAGGATGAATGGAACAGGGCAGGCGTCACGATAGATACCGATTGTTCGCGTAAAGCCCTGCTGAGGAAAACCGTTGATATACGCGAAAAATTCATCAGCGCTTTAGCCCTTTCGTGAGCGGGGCGCTATATTTAAAGAAGAAGGAATTATTGACAGTATTTACAGCGGGAAAACGTTTGCCCGGACGGGAGAAGACCGATGACCGAAAATCTACCGATAAGAGAGATCGAAGAATATGTAAGCGATATGGAAGAAAGACTCTCCAGCCTCAAGGAGTATCTTTGACCTTGAAACAATGTCCGCACAGACCATTGAGATCGAGGAAAAGATGTCATCGCCAGGTTTCTGGGACGACCGTGAGACAGCGGAAGAACTTATAACCAGGCTGAAATCTCTTAAAAGCAAAACTGAACCGTTTTCGTCGCTGAACGATGAGATCCGCTCGCTGAGAGAATTGGTGCTTCTCAGCGAAGATGGGGACAATAGCATCCTGGGCGAGATAGAGTCGGAGATGAAGGCTGTTGAAAAGAGGATGAACAGTTTCGAACTGGAGATCCTCCTTTCCGGAGAACACGACAGAAGCAACGCGCTGATGAACATTCATCCCGGCGCCGGTGGCACGGAATCTCAGGACTGGGCCGAGATGCTGTTGAGGCTGTACACGCGGTACCTGGATAAAAAAGGGTATAAATTCAAACTTCTCGATCTTCAGCCGGGAGACGAGGCTGGGATCAAGAACGCGACTATCGAGGTGAAAGGTGAACTCGCCTATGGAAGACTGAAGGCTGAGGCGGGGATCCACAGGCTTGTAAGGTTATCGCCTTTCGACGCCAATCATAGGAGGCACACTTCCTTCGCTTCGGTATTCGTCTATCCGGAGGTGGACGATAATATCGATGTTGAGATCGATCCTGAGGATATCAGGATCGATACGTACAGGGCGAGCGGGGCGGGCGGACAGCATGTGAACAAGACTGATTCGGCGATAAGGATAACGCACTATCCGACCGGGATCGTCGTCCAGTGCCAGAACGAGCGGTCACAGCACCGCAACAGGGAAATGGCGATGAAAGTGCTGCGATCGAGGATATACGTAAAACTCCTCGAGGAGGAAGAAGAGAAGAAATCGAAGATCACTGGGGAAAAAAAGGCCATTTCCTGGGGAAACCAGATCAGAAGCTATGTGTTTCATCCATACACAATGGTCAAGGATCACAGGACCAATGTTCAGACTGGAAATATTACTGCCGTCATGGATGGAGAAATAGATGATTTCATAGAAGCGTTCCTGAGAATGAAAGAAAGGACTGACTGAAGGTGAAAGAGAATGAGATTGTCCACGAAGGTGGGCGTGAAAGAGAGAACAGGCTTGAGAAACTTGACAGGCTTCGCGAAACCGGAATAAACCCTTATCCGTACAGGTTTCAGAGAACGCACCGTATAAGCGGACTTCATTCGGGTGAAGAGACGCTTCTGGAAAGCGGCGGAGATATAGCCGTGGCGGGAAGGATAATGTCTCTGAGGGGACATGGGCATACTTCTTTCGGAAATATCAAGGACGATACGGGAGAGATACAGTTTTACATCAAGGATGCTGAAGTCAGCGCGACTGACTGGAAGGTCTTCAGGCTGCTCGACATCGGCGATATCATAGGGATCTGGGGAGTCATGTTCAAGACAAGGACCGGAGAGCTGACCATAAAGGTGAGCCGTCTTGAACTTCTGAGCAAATCACTTCTACCCCTTCCGGAAAAATACCATGGGTTGCAGGACAAGGAATTGAGATACCGGAGACGCTACGTAGACCTTATCGTGAACGATGATGTGATGAAAGTATTTCAGAAAAGGACGATGATCATAGATACGATCAGGAACTATCTCAAAGAGCATAATTTTCTCGAGGTCGAGACACCGGTGCTTCAACCGCTTTACGGAGGGGCTTCGGCGAGGCCTTTCGTGACGCATCACAACTCTCTCGACATGAAGCTCTACCTGAGGATCGCTGACGAGCTCTACCTCAAGAGGCTGATCGTGGGAGGAATGGAGAGAGTCTTTGAATTCGCGAAAGATTTCAGGAACGAGGGGATGGACAAATCGCATAATCCGGAATTCACCATGCTTGAATGCTACGCTGCGTACTGGGATTATAACGACATGATGGGTTTTCTTGAGGAGATGTACCAGAGGCTCTGCGAAGAGGTCGTCGGTTCATCCCGGATAGTCTTCGGCGAACATCAACTCGATCTGACTCCTCCATGGAAAAGGTTGACATTCTTCGGTTCGCTCGAGGAGAGGACAGGTCTCGATCTGCGCGGAGCGACAGTAAAGGATCTGGAAAAAGTCGCGAGGGAAAAGGAGATCGGTCTCGATGGTGTGTCGGGCAAGGCCGCGCTTCTCGATCAACTGTTTTCGGAGCTGGTGGAACCCCACCTGATCCAGCCCACCTTTATCATCGACTATCCGGTCGAGCTTTCCCCCCTGGCAAAGATGCACAGGGAGGAAGAAGGGCTTGTCGAGAGGTTCGAACCGTATATAGCGGGATTCGAAGTGGCTAACGCTTTCAGCGAATTGAACGACCCGATAGACCAGCGGGCGAGGTTTGAAGAACAGGTAAGGACGCGAGAAGAGGGCGCCGATGAGATGCACCCGGTCGATGATGATTACATCAGGGCTCTTGAATACGGAATGCCTCCTACTGGCGGACTTGGCGTGGGGATCGACCGCCTGGTGATGCTTCTGACGAATTCATCATCGATAAGGGATGTCATCCTGTTTCCCCAGATGCGGCCAGAGACCGGCAGAGAGGGAAGGTAGCACAGATGCACTATTCCTTTTCGATCGCTCTGAGGTACCTCAAGGCGCGGCACAGAAGCGGATTCGTTTCGAGAGTGACTCTAATCGCGGTCGGTGGCACCCTCGTAGGCGTGACGACTCTGGTGATCGTCCTGTCACTGATGAACGGGTTCGAGAGCGAACTGAGAAGCAGGATAATCGAATTCAACACGCATGTACTCCTTTTCGCCAGGTCCCCGAAGGCGTGGGCCGATATCGACTCGATCTCGGCGGAGATAGGAAATGTGCCAGGCGTCATCTCTTCATCCCCGTTCGTACGCGGTGAGTCGATACTGAATTACGAGCTGATCCCAGGCATTCGCGTGAAGACAAAGGGTGTGATAATAAAGGGTATCGAGATCGAGAGGGAAAGAAACGTCTCAACTGTAATAGATTCCTTCTATCCACCCGTTACGACTTTCGAGACGGGTGGGTTCTATGAAGGCGAGGAATTGCCAGGGATCGTCCTCGGGCAGGAGCTGGCGGATGATCTGAGGATATCGCTGGCTGAGGAACTGACGCTTGTCAGCGCTCCCGCCGATCTGAAGGCGGGAGAGATCGTGCCACGGCTGATGGATTTCAGGGTCATAGGGTTCTTCAAGACGGGAGTCTTCGAATTCGATTCGAGGTTCTGTTATATCGATATCAGGGACGCTTCAAAATTGTACGATTTCGAATCTTCGATAAGGGGGCTCGGAATCAAGGTCGACGATATATACAGGGCGAAAGATATAGATGACGCCATACAGGAGAGGCTTCAGAGCTATGAATATGGCACGAATAACTGGATAGATATGAACAGTAGTCTTTTCAGCTACATAAAGGTCGAGAAGATACTGATGTTCCTTCTTCTCGCCCTTATAATCCTTATAGCGGCATTCAATCTCGTGGGAATGCTTACTATGGTGATAATGGAAAAACGAAGCGAGATCGGGATACTGAGGTCGATGGGGGCGTCGTCGAGGGGTATCATGTCGATCTTTATGGTGGAGGGGACGATCATCGGGCTTGCCGGGACTGTACTCGGAGTATTACTCGGCTATGGTATATGCATGATCCTCTCAGCCGTGCATCTCGATCTGCCGGCAGACATATATTTTATTAACACGCTGCCCGTAGTCGTCAAACTTGCTGATATCCTTATGGTCAGCGCGGCGTCACTGGTCATCTGTTTCGCCGCCACGATATATCCAAGCTGGGAGGCCTGCAAAATGCCTCCTCTGGACGCGATCAGGTTCGATTAGGTGAGGTGTCCGAGGCGGCGAAAGGAACAGGACAGCTTGCCAGGAAGAGAAAGAAAAAGTATATTTTAACAGAGGTAGCATATGAATGTTCTGAAAGCTGAAGATCTGTCCAAGGTATTCGACGTGGAAATGGGAAAGATCGAGGTTTTGAAGGGACTCGATTTCGAAGCTGGCGAGGGCGAGGTGATAGCGATCCTCGGTGAATCCGGTGCCGGAAAATCGACACTGCTGCATCTGCTTGGCACACTTGACACCCCCGATGGCGGCAGGGTCCTGATAAAGGGAAAGGATCCGGTCGAGTGCGGCGCGAGAGAACTGAACATGATCAGAAACCGGGATATCGGTTTCGTATTTCAATTCCACTATCTTCTCCCGGAATTCAATGCCCTCGAGAATGTAATGATGCCCGCGGTTCTTCGTGGTAGCCCTGACGGGCAGATTGAGGCAAGGGCCAGGAGACTTCTTGAGGATGTCGGGCTGCAGGAGAGGACTTCGCATAAACCTGCCGAACTCTCGGGAGGGGAGCAGCAGAGAGTCGCCGTGGCAAGGGCTCTGATGAACGAACCGGCGATAATACTTGCCGATGAGCCTTCAGGTAATCTCGATGACAGGAACAGCATGGTATTACATACTCTGATAACAAAACTGAGCAGATCGAGGAATCAGACTTTCGTTATAGTGACACACAAAAAAGAGATCCTTAACAGTGCTGACAAGGGATTCCTTCTCAGAGACGGAAAGCTCTTCGAGGCAGAAAAGGGATGATATGCTCTGTCAATTCTGCAAGGAAAGAGAAGCCACGATTCATTTTACCAACGTGATAGGTAAAAATGTCGAGAAAATACATATCTGCACGGTCTGCGCCGAGGAAAAAGGATTCGATTACCTCAAGAAGAGCAATTTCGAGAAGGTAGACCTTCTCGCCGGACTGATGAATCTCGCGGCGGAGACGAGCAAGGGGACATCGGCGACTAAACGCTGCCCCGGGTGTGGCAGAACGTACGCTGCCTTCAAAAAATCGGGAAAACTCGGTTGCGCTCAGTGTTATGATATATTCAGAGTGAGGCTGGACCAGGTTCTGAGCAGCATACACGGAGATACCACTCATAAGGGTAAGGTCCCGGTAAGATACGGAAAAAGCGTCGATCTTTCGAGAAGGATAGAAGAACTCCAGTACGAGCTCGGCAGAGTGATTGAACTTGAGCAATACGAGCAGGCAGCGGTAATCAGGGATGAGATAAAGATTCTGAAAGAAAAGGACGAATCGGAGGGAAGGCTCGATGGCTGATATCTCGGAACTGCTGAAGAAACCGGCTGAATGGCTTTCAAGCGATGGCGATGAGAGTGAGATTGTCCTTTCTTCCAGGGTCAGGCTCGCCAGAAACCTTGAAAACAGACCCTTTTCGCATGTTGCCGAGCCGGAGCTCCTCGCTGAGATGTCCCGTGAGGTAAAGGAAGCGGTTCTGAGAACCGATATGCTCGGCAAGGCGACGATAGTGGATATGGACGATATATCGGAAGGCGAGAGGATGATCCTCGCTGAAAGGCGTCTTATTTCCGAAGAGATGGTCAGGAATTACTCCAATAGAAGCCTGGCCGTAAAAGAAGGCGAAAAACTCAGTATCATGATCAACGAGGAGGATCACCTCAGAATACAGTCTTTCGAATCGGGTCTTTCAGTAAGAAAAGCGTTCAAGAGGATAGGTGATCTTGACGATGAACTGGATGAACGGCTTGATTTCGCCTTTTCCAAGCGGCTCGGTTATCTGACCGCCTGTACGACGAATGTGGGGACTGGACTCAGGGTATCAGCGATGGTGCATCTGCCCGGACTGGTCCATAATAACGATATAAGAGGCGTAATTGACGGCCTGAGGCATGTAAGGTTGACTGTCCGTGGCAGCTATGGTGAGGGAAGCGAGGTAGTCGGGAACTTTTTCCAGATATCGAACAGTATAACCCTGGGGCTTTCAGAAGCTGATACGGTGACGAATATTGATTCGCATATCAGGAAGGTCATTGAGTTCGAGAAAAAAGCGCGCACGAGCCTTCTGAGGGAGGCACGGACTTTGCTGGAAGACAAGATTTGGAGGTCTTATGGTATCCTGAAAAGTGCCAGGCTTGTAACTTCAAAAGAGACAATGAGTTTGATTTCAGCTATCAGGCTTGGTATCGGTTTGGGGATCATTACCGATATAAAACTGGCAGATTTGAACGAAATTCTGATTATTATCCAGCCGATGCATCTGCAGAGGCTCTATGGCAAGGCGCTGGGACCTGAGGAAAGGGACAGGATTCGCGCCGACCACATACGATCGAGATTAAAGAAAGATTAGAGAGGCCATTGCGGTTTTTCGAAAGGATGTCATGAACGACAAGTTCACAGAACGAGTAAGAAAAGTCATATACCTCGCGAGAGACGAGGCTAACAGGCTGCAGCACGATTATATAGGAACAGAGCATCTGCTTCTCGGGATAGTACGCGAGGGTGAAGGGATTGCCGCAAGGGTCCTTCAGAAACTCGATCTTGATCTCGAACAGATTCAGCAGGCGATCGAGAACCTCGTAAAACCTACCGGCGGAACGCTAACCCTCGGTGAGATTCCACTTACTCCGAGGGCGAAACGGGTCCTGGAGCTTTCGGTCGAGGAAGCAAGGCTTCTGGGGCATAACTATGTAGGCACAGAGCACCTCCTTCTTGGATTGATACGGGAGGGTGAGGGAGTGGCAGCCAGGGTACTGCTTGAACTCGGCGTCGATCGAAAGAGGGTCCGTGAAGAGATCATGAAGATACTTCATCAGGGTGGAGGAAATATCGGAGCTGGGAAATCATCAAAATCGAAAAGCGAGTCTCCTACACTCGATCAGTTCGGAAGAGACCTGACCCAGCTGGCAAGGGAGAATAAGCTTGATCCGATCATCGGGCGTGAAAGAGAGATGAACAGGATCATACAGATCCTCTGCCGCCGCAAGAAGAACAATCCCGTCCTGATCGGTGAACCGGGTGTGGGGAAATCGGCGATAATCGAAGGCCTCGCTCAGGCGATCGTGAACAACAAGGTCCCTGAACTGCTCAAGGATAAACGAATAACTACGCTCGATCTAGCATCTGTAGTAGCTGGAACAAAATACAGAGGACAGTTCGAGGAGCGTCTTAAGAATATCATAGCCGAGATACGCGATAACGACCAGGTCATCATCTTTATCGACGAGATCCATACGATCGTCGGTGCAGGTGGAGCGGAAGGCGCGATCGACGCTTCCAATATGCTCAAACCAGCTCTGGCAAGGGGTGAGATCCAGTGTATCGGGGCGACGACACTCGACGAGTACAGGAAGCATATCGAGAAGGACGGAGCCCTTGAAAGGCGTTTTCAATCGATTATAATCAGTCCTCCTACCGAGAACGAATCGGTCCTTATCCTCGAGGGGCTTAGAGATAAATACGAAGCTCATCACAGGACCAAGTTCGATCAGGATTCCCTTGAACAGGCTGTATATCTCTCGCAGAGGTATATACAGGGCAGGTTCCTTCCCGACAAGGCAATCGATGTCATAGACGAAGCGGGAGCGAGGGCGAGGCTTTCTGTCACGACTACTCCCGATGAACTCCGCGAGATGGAAAAGCGCATAGAAGAGATGTCGAAGGAAAAGGAATCGGCGATCCAGTCCCAGGAGTTCGAAAAAGCCGCTTCGTTCCGTGACCAGGAGAAGGGATTGCGCGAGGAACTGAAGGAAAGGTACAAGGAGTGGACCGAGCACAGGCAGGAGACCGAGTCGATCGTCACGGGAAAGGACATCGCCAACGTGATTTCTGATATGACAGGTATCCCCGTCTCCGATGTCGAGGAGGAAGAGACTGTCAAGCTTCTCAATCTTGAGGAAGAACTGAGGAAAAGAGTGATCGGCCAGGAGCCGGCTCTTCTTGCCATTGCGAAAGCGGTGAGAAGAAACCGTGCCGGTCTGAGAGACCCAAAAAGGCCTATCGGCTCGTTCGTATTTCTCGGCCCGACGGGAGTCGGGAAGACAGAGCTTGCAAGGACGCTTTCGGCTACTCTTTTCGAGAGTGAAAACGCGCTCATACAGATAGATATGTCTGAATACATGGAAAAATTCGCTATCTCCAGACTGATAGGAGCTCCTCCGGGATATGTCGGATACGAAGAAGGAGGACAGCTGACGGAAAAGGTCAGAAGAAGACCGTACTCGGTCGTTCTTCTCGATGAGATAGAGAAAGCACATCCGGATGTATTCAACCTTCTGCTGCAGATCCTCGAAGAAGGGAATATCACCGATTCGTTCGGGCGGAAGATCGATTTCAAGAACACCGTGCTGATAATGACTTCGAATGCCGGCGCTAAAGATGTCAGGAGTAAAAAAGGGTTCGGCTTCGTCTCGTCTGATGAAAAGGAAGTCGATACCGGTTATGAGCATATGAAGAACAAGATCATGGAAGCCGCCAAACAGATATTCAATCCCGAGTTCATAAACAGGATCGATGAACTTATCGTATTCAGGCAGCTTGACCGCGACGATCTTATGAACATAATCGATATTCTTCTCAAGGACCTCTACACGAGACTCGATTCGATGAAGCTCGAGTTCGAGATAACAGTTGAGGCGAAGGAACTTATCATAGAAAAGGGGTTCGATCCCACTCTGGGAGCGCGGCCCCTGAAGAGAGCTATTCAGAAACTTCTCGAAGACCCACTCAGCGAGAAGATGCTGTCGGGAGATATCAGCCGGCACGATAAGCTCAGTATCACCGCTGATCCATCCGGAAAGATGCTTCTTTTCGAGACGGAGAGGAAGGTCAAGACGGCCAGGTCTGAATAGCCGGAACCTTTATATTCCCCAAATGTACAATATAGCGGTCCAGGGCCACCCCTGGGCCGCGTAAGCCGGAAAAGGGTCTATTCCCTCTGCCGCCCTGGACTATAAGGTATGAAAGAGATATCTTCATGTCGAGGACGCGGTATTTTAATAATTTCCGGCTGTCCTTTTATCTTGGCAAGAGTTCAGGGGCTATGCTAGCATTCTCCGGATTTTGAGGGTGGATTTAACGAGGAAGTGAATAGATGAGGATCTTGGTACTGTCTGTGGTCATCCTTTGCGTCATCAGTACGGGAGCGGCCGCGATAAACATAGGAAGGGTCGACGTAGAGGGGAATGTATTCGTATCTGAAAAGAAGATCGTCTCGGTTTTCGGTCTCCTCACCGGAGAGGAGTTCAGGGTCGAAAGGATCTCTGAAGGGATAAAAAGACTTGTAAGCACGAAGGATTTCGCCAATGTAACGGCATATTACAGCGAAGAGAACTCTCTGGCGGTGATCACTGTCAGTGTCGAGGAATATCCCAGGGTCAAAGCGATACTTTTCGAGGGAAATGATAATATCAAGGATAAGGATATAACCGAGAAGATAATGCTCAGAGAGGGTTTTTTCGCCCGCCCGGCGGTAATAGCCGACGATATCGCGGCGATCAGGGAATTGCTTGCCGAAAAGGGTTACAACAGGGCGAAGATAACTTCGAGGATAAGCGACAAGACAGAGGACCACAGGGTCTACATTACTTATGTGATAGAAGAAGGGCATAAGGTCAAGATCAGGAATATCGATTTTATCGGTAATGGCGCCATTGAGTCGAAAGAATTCAGGAAAGCGATCGAAAGCCGCGTCGATCACTGGTGGAAGGGCGGGGAGTACAAAAGCGCCGTACTCGAGGAGGATCTCAAGAAAATAGAGACCCTCTACCGTAACAAGGGGTATCTGGACGCGAGAGCATCCTTGTACAGGCTTGACGAGATCAATGAGGGGGAGCATGTAGACGTATATATCGCGATAGATGAAGGAAGAGAATATATCACCGGTGATATCGGGTGGAGCGGGAACGAGATCGTCACAGACGAGGAAATAAGCGACCTGGTTATCCTTGATAAAGGCGATCCCTTCTCCCTCGAGGAAGTCGAATTCGTCCAGATGTCGATAAACAGCCTTTACTGGGAAAAGGGTTATATCTGGAGCAGGGTGATACCGAGGCAGAATGTAAGGAAGAACAGGGTAGATCTGGACCTTGATATCATAGAGAACAATCCCGCGTCCATTAAAGAGATAAAGATAGGTGGAAATACGAAGACCTTTGAGACTGTAATCAGGCGGGAGCTCGATGTATATCCCGGAGACAGGTTCATACTGGGTGAAGTGCAGCGCTCGGTACGAGAGATCTTCCAGATGGGGTATTTCGAGGGACCTCCCAAGATCGATACCGAACCGGTGAACGATGAAGGGGATATCAACCTGCTGATCGATGTCCAGGAGAAACAGACAGGCAACTTCAAGGGCGGGTTCGGTTTTTCACAACTCAACAAACTGAGCGGGTTCCTCGGCGTACAGGAGAATAATTTCCTGGGCCGTGGCAAGACGATAGCCCTCGATTGGGAATTCGGACGCTATAGAAAGAATATGAATCTGAGATACTCTGAACCGCACCTCTTTGATTCTGAATGGGCGATGACAGTGACGGTCTTCAACTGGATACAGGACAGGGTAAGCCAGCAGTACTATACCGACCGCCGAAAGGGATTCTCGGTCCAGGCTGGACATCCGTTCCCCTACCTCGACTACACCAGGGCGTATCTCCAGTACCGTTTCGAGACGGTAGAACTCAACAATTTCGACCCCTCATATCCAGAATTCGGAAGCCTCAGGAAAGTGGACTGGCCTCTTAATAAAAGCACTGTGATGCTGAGCCTGTCGAGGAATTCGACAGACAGCCCCTTTCACCCTACGACTGGCTCACAGTCGAGCCTCAGCGTGGAACTGGCCGGGGGGCCGTTCGGAGGTAATGTCAAATTCATCCGGTATAACGGCGAGATGTCCTGGTTCAGGAACCTTTTCTGGAAATTCACCTTCCATCTCGAGATGAATGCCGGTCTGATAGACAGTTACGGAGGTTCGGAAGTAGAGGATTATGAAAAATTCCGGCTCGGCGGAAACAGAAGATATCCGCTCAGGGGGTATGATTTTTATGAAGTCGTTCCCGAAGGGAACGATCGCTATATCGGCGGCCGGTTCATGACAAAGTTCACTCAGGAGATCGTCTTTCCGTTTTCTCAGGCGGTATACGGCCTTGTCTTCTTCGACGCGGGAAACACGTGGAACTCGTTCCGGGACGCGAATCTCTTCAGCATGAAGAGAGGGTTGGGCCTTGGCATCAGGCTTGAGATGCCCGGAATGGGAAATCTCGGGTTTGATTACGGTTACGGATACGACAAGGAAGGCGGGGCTGCCTGGGAACCCCACTTCACATTCGGCACTTTCTTTTAAAAAACAGTTTCGTTTCGGATGAAAAGTAATATATTTTGTGAGTTGTCAGATTAAAAGGAGGAGAAGGATGAAAAAGAGAATCTCTGCGATACTGCTGCTGGTTTACGTGGTAAGCATGCTGCCTGCCGCTTCATTGAGAGCTGAAGAGGTAAAGATCGGGTATATAGACACAGTCAAGATCTTCGCTAATTTCAAGGAGACAGTAGAGGCCGAGGAGATATACAAAAAAGAAGTAGAATCCTGGAAGAAGAAAGCTGAAGAGATGGAAACCGAACTGGCCCAGATGCGCGAGACTATCCAGAGCCAGACCCTGATGCTGAGCGAGGAAAAGCTCCAGGAAAAGAAGATGGAATTCGATCAGGCGGCGAATGAATACAGAAAGTACATGAATGATATCTTTGGCGAGAACGGTGAAGCTGCCAGGCGGAACAAGGAATTGACAGATCCGATAGTCGAGAAGATCAACGCGGTGATCTCGAAGATCGCCGAGGAACAGGGTTTTACGATGGTCTTCGACGCGGCACAGGGAAATATCATTTATGCCGATAAATCGATAGATCTTACAGATACCGTGATAGCCGAATTGGAAGCGCAACTGGAAACAGCACAATAAGATAGCTTGTTATTAAATATAAAGGGCCGGATAATCAATTGCCTTTATCTCCCCATCGGGTTAGAATCCTTTCCATGGGGATCGTTATCCAGGAGCAGTAATATCCAGGTGAACCTATGGCTGAATACATTCTTGAAGAACTTGCCCGGGTCGTCGGCGGTGAAGTAGAAGGTGATCCTACAGTCAGGATAACCGGCGTGGCCGGTATAAAGGAAGCGGGAAAAGGGCAGATAACCTTTCTGGCCAATTCGAAATATGAATCGTATCTTGCTTCGACTAAGGCTTCGGCGCTTATAGCGGCAGGCAACGGCAATTTCAAGGGTCCTGTGATCACGGTCGATAATCCGTATCTTGCTTTTCTGAAGGTCGTGACTCTTTTTTCCCAAAGCCCTATGGAAAGGTACCCGAGGGGAATTCACGGGACCGCGGTGATCTCCGGGAGCGCTTCTATCGGGTCGGATGTCTCGATAGGTGCATATGTTGTAATCGGCGATAATGCGGTAATCGGGGACAGAAGCACAATTCTTCCTCTGACCGTTGTTTCCGGCGATGTGAGGATCGGAGAAGATTGCCTTCTTTACGCTCATGTGATCATCAGGGAGAACTGCGAGATCGGCGACAGGGTGATCATTCATTCCGGGACTGTGATAGGAAGCGATGGTTTTGGTTACGCGAAGCAGGGTTGCGAGCACCACAAGATCCCGCAAATAGGTATTGTAAGGATCGAGGATGATGTCGAGATAGGGGCCAATACGACTGTGGACAGGGCGACGACAGGAGTGACCCTTATACAGAGCGGCTCGAAGATCGACAATCTAGTCCAGATAGCGCATAACGTCGTTATTGGAAATAATTCTGTTCTTGCCGCCCAGGTGGGAGTTTCAGGGAGTACGGAACTGGAAAAGAATGTCGTGCTGGCGGGCCAGGCCGGCCTGGTGGGGCATATAAAAATAGGTGAAGGAGCAATGGTCGGCGCTCAGGGGGGAGTGACCAAATCGATTCCACCCGGCACGACTGTTTCAGGTTATCCGGCGAGGGAGCATTCTTTCGCCAGAAAAATATACGCGGCGAGTACAAGGCTTCCCGATCTTCTGAAAAATTTCAGGGATCTTCAGAAAAGAGTAGAAGCTCTTGAGAAAGGATCGGATATTGATCCGCAATCAAAAGACGATTAAAAAAGCATTCGAATATATCGGGACAGGACTTCATACAGGGAAAAGCGTCAAAACAAGATTTCTCCCATCGCCTCCCGGATCAGGTATCGTCTTTAGAAGAGTCGATCTTGATCCCGTAGTCGAGATCCCGGCAACGGCTGAATATATAGATCTCAGGGAAGTCAAACGGAACACTACCATAGTCAACGGCGACGCGGTGATCCATACAGTCGAGCATTTCCTGGCGGCAGTCGCGGGACTGCAGATAGACAACCTCGTGGTCGAGATCGATGCCGAGGAGCCCCCTGAACCGAAGGACGGAAGTGTCGCGTCACTGGTGGAGAAGTTCCTTGCCACCGGAATAGAAGAACAGGAAGAAGCGGTAAGGTATTTCAAGATAGATACCCCGGTCGCCTACCAGAGGGATGATGCCGAACTGATAGCTCTGCCATACGATGGGCTGAGGATCAGTTTTACGATCGAGTATGATAATGTCCACATAGGGACGCAGTTCCTCTCGATAGATATCAATCCGGAGATATTCGCAAAGGAGATAGCTCCCGCCCGCACCTTCGCGCTTATGTCAGATGTCGATATGCTGAAGGCGGAAGGACTGATTAAGGGCGGAAGTCTTGCAAACGCTGTTGTTGTCGATGAAAACGGGATTATGAACAAGGAGCCATTGCGGTTCAAGGATGAGTTCGTAAGGCACAAGATACTCGATATCATAGGTGATCTTACTTTTGCCGGAGCCCCTGTCGAAGGTCATATAATAGCCATAAGATCGGGGCACAATTACAACCTGGAATTCGCCCGTTTACTGAGCGACAAACGCGATCAGGCTGAAAGGACAATCGTCAAGTCTGGCAACCACTGGGATATAAACAGGATAATGGATATCATGCCCCACCGGTACCCCTTCCTCCTGATTGACAGGATACTTGAGCTTGAGGACAAGAAGAGGGTCGTCGGAATAAAGAATGTTACTATAAATGAGCCTTTCTTCATCGGGCATTTTCCCGGGCACCCTATAATGCCGGCCGTTCTGATAATCGAAGCGATGGCCCAGACAGGCGGTATTCTTCTCTTCTCGTCAGTAGATGACCATGAGAAATACCTCGTATATTTCATGAGTATCAATAACGCCAAGTTCAGAAAACCGGTTGTTCCGGGAGACCAGGTGAGATTCGAACTTGAATTGAAATCGCTTAAGAAAAGATTCTGCAAGATGCGCGGTCTGGCATACGTTGATGGAAAAATCGTCGCCGAAGCAGATCTTACATCGACATTGGTGGAACGGTGATGGAGGGAATAATGCCAGGGTTGATTCATGATTCAGCTATTATACATAAGGATGCCAGGATCGGTGATAAGGTAGAAGTAGGTCCATTCTCGGTAATCGGCAAGGATGTGTCGATAGGAGATGGAACGAAAGTCGGAAGCAATGTCCTGATAGAAGGTCATACATCTATAGGAAGCGGGAATACGATCTTTCACGGCGCGGCGATAGGGGCACCTCCACAGGATCTGAAGTTCGGCGGCGAAAAAAGCCATGTAAGGATAGGCAACGATAATGTGATAAGGGAATTCGTCACTATCAACGCGGCGGTAGGTGAGGGAGAGAGCACGCTGGTTGGAGACAACTGTCTGCTCATGGCCTACGTTCATATCGCGCATAACTGCGTGATCGGAAACAGGGTCATACTCTCCAACGCGGTGAATCTGGCGGGACACGTCACCGTCAATGACTGGGCGATCATCGGTGGTATGGTCCCTGTTCACCAGTTCGTATCGATCGGGGCGCACGCTTTCATCGGAGGCGGCAGCAGGATACCAAAAGACATCCCGCCCTACTTCAAATTCGCCGGTAATCCACCTAAAGTAAGCGGGCTTAACAGCGTCGGGCTTGAACGCCGCGGATTCAGTCTGGAGACCAGGGCTCTTCTTAAAAAAGCGTACGTATATCTCTACCGCAGCGAATTGAATGTCACCCAGGCCGCCGAAAAGATCAAAGAGGAGCTTGATCAGACGGAAGAGATCAGGACTCTCCTTGAATTTATCTGCAATTCGAGGCGCGGGCTGACCAAGTGACCGTTCTTACCAGTTTAAACCAGGAGATATAATGAACGATCCGGCACGGAGCATCAAGGCAGGTGTAATAGGCACTGGAAGCCTGGGAAAGAATCACGCCAGGCTGTACCACTCCTCCTCGAATATCAGCGGAGTTTACCTTTACGATATCATGAAGGACCGCTCCGAAAAGATCGCCGGAGAGTATGACGCGACAGTCTGCGCTACGGACGAAGAACTTCTCGATATCTGCGACGTTGTAAGTATCTGTACTCCCGCGACCGATCATTTTGATTCGGTAATGAAAGCGTTTGGCAAAGATGTACACGTTCTCGTGGAGAAACCGATCGCTTCAGATTCGATCCAGGGCCGCAAGATGGTAGATCTCGCCCTAAACAGGGGACTGGTATTCCAGGTTGGTCATATAGAAAGATTCAACGGGACATACAAGGCTGTTAGAAAACTTATCAACAGGCCTCTTTTCATCGAATCCCACCGCCTCGGCACTTTCGTTCCAAGAGGGATCGACGTCTCTGTAGTGGTCGACCTTATGATACATGATATCGATCTTGTCCTTGATATCCTCGGCGGGGAAAAACTCGTAGACCTGAAGGCTTCCGGGGCGGCGATCCTCACCGGTGAACCGGATATCGTCAACGCGCGTCTTGAATTCGAAAGCGGTTGCGTGGCGAACCTGACATCATCAAGGATCTCGAGAGAACCTCTCAGGAAGATCCGGTTCTTTCAGGAGAATATCTATGTCTCGGCCGATTTCAGGGCGAAGGAGATCGAGGCTTTCTCAAAGGCGGATAATATCTCGATGGACAGGCTATCATCCGATCCGAGATCGTTCATTGAGAAGCTTGATATAGAAGTTGATCAAAGCGAACCCCTGATGATGGAGATAGAATCGTTTCTTGAAGCGGTAAGGAGAGGTAATGATCCGGAAGTCACGGGAGAGGAAGGCCTCAACGCCCTCATCATCGCTGAGAAGGTAATCGAAAGCATCAAGACCGATCGGTAGGGATATGAAGTCTATCCTTATGACATGCGGCGAGACGAGCGGTGATGAGCATGGCGCTCGCCTTGTGGCGGAATTGAAACGACTCGACCCCGACCGCCCGATCGTAGCCA
Source organism: Candidatus Krumholzibacteriota bacterium (assembly GCA_016932415.1). Lineage (NCBI taxonomy): Bacteria > Candidatus Krumholzibacteriota > Candidatus Krumholzibacteriota bacterium. The sequence continues at coordinate 121,770 of JAFGCX010000020.1, read as the reverse complement.
TGGGCGGGAAAGAGCTTGCTGCTGCGGGCGCGCGCGTCATTTTTCCCATGGAAGAATTCGTTTTCATGGGTTTTTCCGAGATAATAACCGGACTGCCGAAGATAATCGCTCTCGAAAAAAAGCTTAGAAGGCTTATCGACAGCGGCGATATCGGACTTTTCATCCCGGTAGATTACCCTGGATTGAATCTCAGGGTCGCAAGATACGCGCGAAAGAGAGGGGTGCCGGTCATCTATTTTATCTCCCCGCAGGTCTGGGCCTGGGGTGGATGGCGGATCAGGAAGATGAAGCGCTCGATCGACATGATGGCGGTGATATTTCCTTTCGAGGAGAAGTATTTCAAAGAAGCCGGGATAGAAGTCTTTTATGCCGGTCATCCCATGACAGATACGATTCGGCCTCCCGGCAGGCCGAAGGAGATAGGAAGGGATCGGGACGGATTATTGATATTGCTCTTTCCCGGAAGCAGGAAACAGGAGGTCTCGAAACATTTGCCGCTGCTTCTTTCAGCGGCGAGGATCATCCGCTCTTCGATTCCCTCTGCGAATTTTATCATCGGAGCTGCCCCGCTGATCGATATCGACAGGGAATCGATTCCCGCCGATATCAGGGATTCTGTCGAGATACGCGAGGATGCTTCGAGTATGCTCGACGAAGCGGACTTTGTTATAGCATCTTCAGGCACTGTGACCCTTCAGACAGCGATCTCGGGTACTCCCGCGGTAGTGATATATAAAAGTTCAGCGATCACGCACCTGATAGGACGCCTCCTCGTCAAGGTCAGATGGATCGCGATGCCGAATCTGCTCGCTGGAAAGACGCTTATGCCGGAACTGATTCAATCGGACGCGACAGCCGAGAGGATCGCCGGCGAAACACTCTCTGTCCTGACCGACGCGGAAAGATATAGAAATATCTCTGAGAGCTTGATAAGTATATATGACAAATTATTGGTTGATAACGGAATAAGGCGTTTAGCTGAGAAAACGCTTGATATCTGTCTGCCGTGACGGCAGAGGTGGTCTCCTTATGAAAATCAGGGTGAATCGATCGGTGGCGAGTTTCCTCGGAGCGATCTTCATCAGGTTACTAGGGGTCACGTTGAGGATAGAATGGCGGGGGACCGGTCATCTGGATGAAGCAAGGGCGTTATCCGGGCAGGTGGTATTTGCCTTTCTGCACGGAAGGATGCTGGCAATGACCTGGTCGCATAGAAACCGGAATGTTCATGTGCTAGCCTCGGAACACTACGACGGCGATCTTATGGGAAAGACGATCGAGCGTCTCGGATACGGTCATGTAAAGGGATCGAGTACGCGAGGTGGGGCAAGGGCGCTGATGACGATGACCTCTCTTCTGAAGAATGGGATAGATATCGCCTTGACAGTCGATGGGCCAAGGGGCCCGCGGGGGATCGTTCAACAGGGAGCGATCGAGCTTGGGAGGCTCGCCTCGAAAGCAGTCATACCGGTCTCCTGCACGGCCAAAGGCAGGTTCCTTACCCGTTCCTGGGACAGGTTCCAGATCCCGTACCCTTTCGCGAAAGTGATAATCGAATACGAAAAGCCTTTTAGCGTTTCCCGTGACAGTGATCCTGAAGAGAGGGAAAGGATAAGGCTTGCCCTTGAGGATTCACTTGGCGTGTTGACAAGGCGGCTCGATCGGGAGATAGGGTACAGTGGGATCGATCTATGGCCGCATGAGGACGCATGATGGAGATTATCGAAAGATATGACCGCCGGCTGAGGGTATTCGCCGGACGGGGAGGCTGGGCGTTTCTGTTACCGCTGCGCTATCTTCTGGCCGCTCTTTACTGGGAATACCTGTATCTGTCCAGAAGATATGGAACGGGAAAAAAAGAGGGGAGAGAAAGACAGGAAAGCGGACCCTTGACGATCTCGATCGGAAATATCGAGATAGGTGGAGGCGGAAAGACCCCGGCTGTGATCGCCTTTGCCGGTGCAGTGAAAAAAGCGGGTGGAAAGCCGGTAATAGTAACAAGGGGATACAGGGGAGCCGCCGAACGAGCGGGAAAGAGCGTTGTAATATCGGCGGAGAACGGTGCGTGGCACCAGGAAGATGAAGATTACATATCTGCGGAACTCTTTATTTCCCGTCTGGTTTCTGAAGGTCGTGTGGAAAAAGACGCCGAAGCCGCGGCATTCGGAGATGAGGCTGCGATGCTTGCCCGGCGAGGATTCATCGTTATCGTCGACCCCGTCAGAGACCGTGCCGTCAGAACGGCTACAAGACTATTCGGGCCCACCCATATCTTCCTCGATGACGCCTTCCAGCAGAGAGAGATATGGAAGGACATAGATATCCTTCTTCTCGACCATGACGCTCCACTTGGCAAGGGATGGCTCCTTCCGGCGGGAACGCTACGAGAACCCGGTTCGTCGGCGAGAAGGGCCGATGTAGTGATATTCACCAGGGCAACGGACAGGACCGTGCCTGAGAGGGTCCGCCGGTATGTCGAGGGGAAAAAGATATTTTTTGCCGAGCATCTTCCGTCGGGACTTAGAGACCAGCGCGGCAAGATACTTCCCTTTTCAGTCTGCCAGGGGAGAGAAGTCATCCTTTTTTCAGGTATCGCCAGGCCCGATTCGTTCGAATCAACGGTAAGAAAAGTCGGGATCGAGCCTGTCAGGTCGATCCGTTATCCTGACCACGCGTCATATACTAAAGAAGAGATCGAAAGGATCCTGTCGGAAGGAAGTGGTAGTACAGTCTTTATTACGACGGAAAAGGACAGGGCCAAATCTTTTCCATTGATAGATCAGAAGGCTGATGTCTACTCTCTCGAGATAGAGATGAAGATATCCGCTCAGTCCGGAGGGGACAATGAAAAACGATCCGCCCCGGGGGACGGATCGTTTGACATCAATTCTATTCTGATTACCCGGTGATCGCGTGATCAATGCTCGTTCGGGTCCTCTTTTCCAAGCCAGTCGGCAAAGTTGACCATTACTCCCGCCGAGAAATCGATCTCCCTGTCCGTCTGGATCTCATGCCCGTGGAAAGTCACCTGCATATTGGTCATGATCTCCTGTGTAGTATACTGGACTCCCAGGAGTATCCCGGTGTTTTTCGCGACGTAAGGAACCGCCAGGAAGTAGGCTTCGACGATCGTATTCGCCGGCACGAGCAGGCTCATTTCGCCGGTGAAGGGAGCGACGACCTCAGGTCCGCCATCGAGCCTTACAAACTCCACCGTATATCCCGTGACGAGAAAATCGCCGAGAGCGCTCGTCGTCGGGTCTATAGTACTGTTATAGGGCCTGTTGTGGATCTCGACCTTCATCCAGTCTTCCACGATGTAATCATCTTCATACTTGTAAACAAAAGTGTCCTTGTAATAAAGCGAATCGCCCTGATTGATGACATCGGCGATGAACGGGTATCCCTCGTTTACATTGCTGACATAAACGATCGTTCTCTCGTCGTAGTTGGAATCTGTGTCGCAGCCTGCGGTGAAAGTCACTGCAGCGACTAGTAAAATTACAGCCAGAGTGGCGAAATTTCTTACGGACATCGGGTAACCTCCTCGTCGATATCTGGCATTTAATAGTTTTCAGAGAGGGTTACGCAATGTTTGTGCCAAGGACACGGTCATGCTGTAAAGTCTAATGTCTTGTGTTAATTATAGTTACAAAACCGTAAATATCGGGATAAACTCCGTCGGCCTCTCTTTATGCAGAATGCACTTCTTTATGTTGCCTCTCCAGACTTCTTTTACCTATTATCTGGTAACGAAAGGAAGTCCTGGTGAAAAAAATCACGACAGACATGCTTGTCATTGGAAGTGGAGCGTCCGGCCTCTATTTCGCGCTGAGAGCGGCGGATAACGCCGATGTGCTCGTCGTGACAAAGAAAAAGGCCGAGCAGTCGAATACCAACTACGCTCAGGGAGGGATCGCTTCAGTGATCGATTCGGGCGATTCGGTGGAACTGCATATATCAGATACTCTGATGGCAGGTAAGGGACTTTCAGATCCCGAATCTGTGCGGATAATGGTGACTGAAGGCCCTGACAAGATCGAGCAGCTGATCAGGCTCGGTGTCCGGTTCAGCAGGGAAGGGGAAAACGGGCCACTTCAGCTCGGACGAGAGGGAGGACACTCGAAATCGAGGATCGTCCATTACGGTGATCTTACAGGAAGGGAACTTGAAGAGAGGCTCATCCAGAGCTGCAAGGAGCACAGGTCGATAAGACTCGTGGAGGGACAACTGGCGATCGACCTGATAAAGGACGAAAAGGGGCGGATATGCGGGGCGTACCTCTTCGATATCGAGAAACATGAGATCACAGCCTGCCTGAGTCCCAGTACCATCCTGGCCTCCGGTGGCGCGGGAAAGACATATCTTTATACGTCGAACCCGGACGTGGCGACCGGTGACGGAATAGCGATGGCTTACCAGGCGGGAGCGAGGATAGCCAATCTCGAGTTCGTACAGTTCCATCCGACATGCCTCTACCACCCTGAAGCGAAATCGAGGCTGATTTCCGAAGCGTTAAGAGGCGAAGGAGCGATCCTTAAGAATCATGCCGGTGTAGAATTCATGACCGATTACGACCCCCGTGGAGAACTCGCTTCGAGGGATATAGTGGCGAGAGCGATCGATACCGAGATGAAAAACAGCGGAGAGAAATTTGTACTGCTTGATATCTCCCACCGCCCGGGAGAATGGCTGATGAAAAGATTTCCATATATATTTCAATCCTGCATGGAGTTCGGGATAGATATAAGAAAGGAACCGATACCGGTAGTGCCGGCGGCGCATTATATGGTTGGAGGAGTGCTGGCGACTATAAACGGAGAGACGAACCTGGATGGATTATACGCGATAGGTGAAGTCGCATGCTCGAGGGTGCATGGAGCGAACAGGCTGGCAAGTAATTCCCTTCTTGAATCGATTGTGATGGCTGACAGATGCGCCACGCTCGTATCGAGATCCGAAAGGCGCACGGTAGATCCAGAAAATATCAAGGCGGGTTGCCCGAGGATCAGCGACCCCGAGAGATTGCAGACCGTGATCATCGATCACGACTGGGATCTGGCGAGAAGGGTCATGTGGGATTACGTCGGGATAGTGCGAAGCGATGAAAGGTTGCGTATAGCAAGAGACAGGATGAGGCAGATATCAGAGACGGTTGGAAGACTTTATTCGGAATACGGCGTGTCGGCAGATATAATCGAACTCAGAAACATAGTCCTTGTCAGCAGCCTGATAATCGAGTCAGCACTTATGAGGAAGGAATCAAGAGGGCTGCATTTCAACGCCGATCACCCCGATACCGACCCCCGGTGGGAAAAGGATACGATCTTATCGAAAGAATGATGATGGAAGACAGATCCGCGGAAGATGGCTGGATAGAACTGATAACAAAGAATTATCCCCGTTACAAGGGGGAAGCTTACGTTTTCGTGATGCTTGTAATAGACGAGATCCAGAACTCTCTTAAAGTGCCCCGGCATATCTCGGGAGAGATACTCCTCGACGGCCTCAGGATCTACGCTTCATCCAGGTATGGTCCCATGGCGAAGGAAGTACTTAATTCATGGGGTATTTTCGAGACTGAAGATGTGGGCAATATTGTTTTCAGACTGGTAGATTACGGTATTCTGGATAAGACTGCTGAAGACAGTATAGAGGATTTCAGGGACCGGTACGATTTTACCAGGGTTTTTGAAGAGGATTACTTCAACAATGAAAACTGACAGGTGAATGGCGATATCTATCCGGGAAGGCCCCAGATACTGATCCTTGGGGCATGCGCTGTGACAGCCCAGGCTGTATTCCTGAGGGAACTTCTCGGGCTGTTTCACGGTACTGAATTCACGATAGGTTTTCTTCTCGCTTCATGGCTGTTCTGGATCGCCGCGGGAGGTCTTCTTGGTGGAAGAATGACAGCCAGGATCACTGACCGCGAAAGTTTGACCCGGATCCTTTCCATAGCAGCCGGGTCGCTACTACCTCTTACCGTTATATTGATAAGGTTGTCACGCGGTCCTCTCCAGGAGGCTCGCGGTGAATTCCCCGGTTATTTCAAGGCTTTGACCTTCTCCTTCTTCATCATCGCTCCTTTTACTTTCCTGTACGGATGGATCTACAATACTGCGAGTCTTCTTTTCAGGAAAAAGTTCGCCGATATGCGCGAGAGTATAACCTCTGTTTACAGGTCCGAAGCGGCCGGTTCGGTAGCCGGGGCGCTTTTGTTTTCATTCGTTCTGATCGGAAGATTCTCGCAGCTTGAAGCATCATTCATAATATTCATGACCGTACTCGTCTCCTCGTTTGTCAGATTCAGGCCGGGGTGGAAGTTGCCGGCGGTAATCGCCGCGGGAGCAATCTTGTGCGCGGCCATTCTGCCCGCGCTTGCGATAATCGACGAGTCGTCGATATCCGCTGTTTTCCCGGGGTATCAGTTAAGGGGATTCATCTCTTCGAAATACGCTGAACTTGTCGCGGTGGAGCGCGAGGATATGCTTTCCGTATACGCTGGGGGCGGAAGGATATTCTCGATCCCAGAGCCAGAAAGAATCGAGGAAGCAGTCGATATTCCCCTTCTCTGCCACGACGATCCCCGTGACGTCCTCATAATCGGTTCTTTGTCGGAGGGGGTTGTAAATGAAGCGTCAAAACATCCCTCGGTAAAATCGATCGATCTGATGGAACTTGACGAAGGGGTCTCCAGGCTGGTCGAAGGCATCGATAGAACAGTGCCGGGCGGGCCAGGAGTCTACCGGCTGGAAGGACTGAAAATCGACCGGGTTTTCGGCGATCCCAGGGCTCTTCTTTTCTCTTCGAAAAAAAAATACGATCTGATAATCGTCTCGGTCCCCGCCCCGGTCAATATCCTGTGGAACCGGTTTTATACCAGAGAGTTTTTCCTGTCGGCCAGGAAAGCCCTTGCTGCCGGAGGGATATTCGACATATCCCATCCTTCCTCGGAGAATTACATTTCCGGAAGACAGTGCGTTGTTCTGGGCATTCTGAAGAAGACTCTTGAAGAAGTATTCGGCGATGTCGGGATGATTCCGGGAAGTACAGCGCATTTCATCGCCGGGGCTGTTCCCGGGAGAATCGGAGAGAGGCTCCTTGGGAATCTTCACGATAGAAAACTCGACGCATCTTACGTGAATGAAGCATATCTTCCTTCAAGGCTTTCTCCAGAAAGGTTCGATGCTCTCGAAGCGAGTCTTGGCAGCTGTCCCGAAGCAGGCGTAAACAGCGATCTCCATCCGGTCCTTCCATACCATGAGATGATACTGGAAGCGGAAAGAAAAAGCAGTGGCGCCGCTGATATACTTGAGATGCTCGCGCGCGTTCCGGGATTTTTATACGCTGCTTTGATATTTACGGCTATCTCGTCACTGATCTTTATGACCCGTAAACGGGCGATCGACAGAACGGCGATATTCATCACCGGGTTTACCGGTTTTCTGCTTCAGATGACGATAATGACCCTCTTCCAGATCATTTCGGGCGTGCTTTACCATGGGCTCATACTTCTAAGCGCCTTTTTTATGGCAGGTATCTCTCTGGGATCTTCCGGAAAGTCGATGGCAGGGAAAAGACCGGCATCGAGTGTCAGGAAGCTGCATATCGGTTTCCTTCTCACCACCGGCGTGCTTTTCGCCCTTCTTACCGGCAGGGCTGGTCAAGGCATGATAAGTCTCGCTGGACCGATTGTCTTTTACGCAGCCTCTTTCGCGGGGGGCATACTTACCGGATCGTACTACAGGACCGTCGTTTCTTTGTCGTACGATGAAGAAAAGCGTTCTGTCCCGGCAGTCTATTACTCGACAGATCTGCTCGGTGCCACGCTCGGCGGTCTGACGGGAGGGTTTTTCCTTCTTCCAGTGGCGGGTGTGCTGTCGACTCTCGTTCTTATCGCGGCGATCCATCTTTTCGCGGCGATCACGATAAGGATCGGAAGATAAGCGATCAGCGAAGTCCGAGTTCCTCCTCGGAGAATATTTCCGCCGAAAAGATCTCTATTAAGGTCCCTTCGAGTTTCCACGCGTCTGGATCAAGACCGGCTTTCACGCAGGTCTGCGACAGAAAAGTCTCTCTGTCCCACTTCCATTCGGTCGCTACCTGGGGCAGGAGCAGCCCCCGGTTTCTTCCGCGCGTGATGATTATCCCGTGCTTGCCTACGACGATTATTGACGGGTCATCGATCTTTCTTACCGGAGAAAGAACTGATATCTCTATCGCGATATCGTCGAGTTCTTCTTTTGACACCGGATTAAAACGAGTGTCGTTAAAGGCTGCTGAGGCGGCCATCTCGGCGACCGTTTCTGCCAGTGGTTTGATCGCCTCGATATATCCGATACAGCCTCGAAGCTGTCCCCTTTTCTTTAGTGTCACAAAGCCTCCGCGTTTTTCTCCCAGCACGCGGGAGTCCGGTATATCGTCATCGGTCTCCTTCCCCGATAGCCTGTCTTCTATTACACGGCGGGCATAACGAAGGAGAAAAAGCCGGTCTTCCCGCGAGATATCATCCTCGTTCGAAGATGCGGCCCTGATGTCTGACGAAGATTCCTTTATCGAGGTATCATCGATAAAGAGCGCGGAGAGATACCCGACCACGCTGCTGTAATCGCCACTGATATCGCCCGAGTTGGCATAATTGACTATTTCACACCGATCGGCGCCAGCTGTTTTTGAAGCTATTATAGCTGCCGCGACAGGTCCCGCTCCGCATGCTTCGGATCTGTCGGAAACGATCGAGGCGATTACCGATTCATGATCGAATTCCATGAGAGCTTTAATGAAAGCTTCGTCCAGAATATTTGCGTGATCGGCTGGATGAAAATGGGACAGGTCGGTGGAAGCCACGATCAGAACATCTTCACCCTTGATCGATTCTCCGATGGCTTTGCCAAGCGATTCTATCAGCGCCGTAGATTGATCTCCCATCACTATCGGTACCAGCCGGAATTCTCCGATCACCACCTGGAGGAATGGAAGCTGCACTTCGAGGGAATGTTCGCCCCTTCCGCCGGCGCGCGAGGTATGACCCCTGTCGTCCCTTCTTACCGCTTCGGTCTTCGATGCTATCATTTCAGAAAGTTCTTCGTTTATCTCGATATTTCCGAGTGGCGTGGTATATGAGGAACCGGTGAAGATCGAGGCATAGGGAAAGTGATCGACATGGCATGGAGAGATCACAATGACAGTTCCGGCGTATCGCGGGCCGAGAAGCGAATAAGCCTCGGCGGCGACATGCCCGGAGTATACGTATCCCGCGTGGGGCGCGACGATCGCCCTGATCCTTCCCTTTACTTTTTTCGACGAAGCATTTGAAAGCATATTTTCGATCATAGATCTCAATTTTGCCGGGTCGTCCGGATAAAACTGGCCGGCAACCGCCGGCGAACGCGTATGGTCTTTCATCGGATCACCTTTCCTGCCAGAGAAAGCGGCTCCCGTGAAGATTACGATCAGGGCGGAAAGGGTCAAGATAGCTTTCAGGCTCTTCAATCGATCGCCTCCCCCCACGATCCGGGGACCGTATTGCCGCAATACAGGCACTTTCCATTGACTATATCTATTTTCCCAACTGTATAACCTTTTCTTGATATGATCTTTTCTCCGCAATCCGGGCAATATGTGTTCTCGGCGGCATGGCCTGGCAGATTGCCTATATAGACAAATCTGATACCCGCGTCCCTGCTGATACTCCACGCCCGCTCGAGCGATTCGGCTGTAGTGGGAGGGATGTTGGAGAGGCGGTACGCGGGTTGGAATCTTGAATAATGCAGTGGGACGTCGGCGCCGAGATTATCTACAAGCCACCGTGACATATTCTTTAGCATCGATGGGTCGTCATTGAGGCCGGGGACCATCAGGTATACTATCTCCAGCCAGACACCGGATCCTTTTACCGCGACAAGAGCATCGAGTACAGGTTTAAGCGATCCTCCGCAGATATCTCGATAATACGCGTCGCTGAATGATTTAAGGTCGATCTTGATAGCGTCGACTTTTTCGCAAAGCGACTGTATCGCCGGGGAAGAGTAATATCCATTAGTCACTACCACGCTTCTGACCCCTCTTTTCCTGGCGAGTGTGGCGATGTCACTCATATATTCGTAAAATACCACCGGTTCCCCATATGTATAAGCGATCGATTCCGCGCCTAGCCCGACTGCTTTCGAAACGATCGTTTCCGGTGAGACAGCATCCAGGGAGATATCTTCTGGATCGGATTGGGATATCTGCCAGTTCTGGCAGAACTTGCATCGCATGTTGCAACCCGCCGTGGAGATCGAAAGAGCCCGGGTGCCGGGAAGGAAATGAAAGAAAGGTTTTTTTTCAATAGGGTCGATATGCAACGAGCAGGGTCTGGAATAGACGATCGAGAAAAGGGTGCCACCGATATTCTTTCGCGCGCGGCAGATACCTTTTTTCCCAGGCGAGATCCTGCAGTTGTGGGGACAGAGGGTGCATGACACCTTGCCGTTTCCAAGCTTTTCATAGAAACAGGCTTCACGAGGACCTTCATCAGTAGCGTAAAGGTATCCGGGGACGATCCCGGCAACCGCGAGAGAGGCACCGCCGGATAGAAAACTCCTCCTTGTAATCGATCTGTTCGCGTAGGATGAAATGCGGGGATTATTAATACGAGTATCTTTCAATCAGGTTCACCTCTACATTGGATAATAAACCAAAAAGATCGATCGTACAAGCAGGAAGAAGAGATTCTTCCGGATGGGGAGGAGTATGCGCGGATAAAGACACCGTCTCGATATCGAGCCTTCCGGCCTATCTCGAAGAATTCGCGCGGCTGAGTATAAAGGTCCGTATCTCGCGGGAGTTTTTCGTGCCGGTAGATCCCGACGAGCGTGTCTTGAAGCCCATGACATTCTCCATTCCGTTCTGATCGATGTAGAAATCAAGTCGATCAAGGAGTATTTCATCTTCTCCCAGGATAGAATATCGCGCGGCACGGACTTCCGAATCATCATCTGCCGCGGGTGATATACCGGAGTCGAAAGATACAGAGATGAGCATGTAAAGTATGCGCTGGATATCGACTGTCGATATCTCGATCGATGGATTCCCATCGATCGAGAGGCTTTTGGTGGCAAAGTCGATCCTGACCGTTTCGGAAGGATATTCGCAGACCAGGCCACTCACTTCCGCCGGATCGAATGAAGCGGCTTTCAGCACCATTATCCTTTCGTCTATCCAGTCGAAGATATCAAGATACCTCGATTCGATCTTTACGATTTTTCCAAGTCCGGTTCGCGTTGCGTAGACAAAATTCTCATCGATTTTTCCGAACGAGACCTCGACCGTCCCTGACCGGGTGGACAGAAGGATATTGTCTGATTTTGGATCTATCCCGAATTTATTAGCGTGAAGCATATTTTCAGCAGCGAAACCATATATCAAAGCGTCCACCAGGTCGTAGAGGTAAGGTTTTATGAGATTCTTGTCAGCGAGGACGGATGTGCCAGCTACGACCCAGTTCCCTTCAGCGTCTTTTTCGAAAAAGTAACTCCTTGTATTTTTACGGAAGGAGAACGCCGATATCGAGTCGGCTTCCATGTAGAGAAGATTCTTGTCACGGAGATGATAAAGGGTTTTCTCCATAAGGTTCCGGGAAAGATCGGTCGTGACAATGATCTCTTTTGATGATCCGAGCCTGACATAGCATTGCGTGTTCAGGGGAGTCTTGTCGCCGAAAAGGATCGTGTCGCATCTGCTTCTCAGACTGTTATGGAGTATTATCGATGTCGACGGGTTCTCGAGCCCGTAATCGGCGAATCTGTCTTCGGCGTCAAAACTCTTCCATCTTCTCCCTGGTACGGTCAGTTTCAACATATAGTCTATCATCGATTTGGAGCCTACCGTGACGACGGGGTAAGTGACCTGCCAGCCATCGCCATCGCGCTTCCATTTGATCAGGTCACCGAAGGGATTAAAAAAATCTACGCTGTCTATCTCATCAAAAGTGTATGGCAGAAGGGCCTTTGAAGCGGAATATTCCTCATCGGCCGATTTTGTCTTTTTTTGATCGAAGTAGAAGTAGCCGGCTATGACAGCCAGCACGAGAAAAAAGATGACAGTCGTTCTTATCTTCATCTAAATACCTGTCTATGACGCGCGTTGCCTGCGGATGAAGACCAGCAGGCCGGCGATGGCGAAAAGAGAGGGAAAAGCGACAACCGGTATCCAGAAAACGACAAGTCCCTCTTTCTTGCTCAGAAGGACCGGCTGATTGAGGACTTCAGCGGGGCGTATCGACACCAGGTCTTCTTCTTCGGCGAGCCAGTTGATGGAATTGAGCACCAGATCCCTGTTTCCCGAAAGCCTGAAATTCGAATTGCCTGTAAAATCGCTGTCTCCGAAAACGATGATCCTGGATAAACGCTTGCCGGAAGATCCCGCCGAATCCTCCCTGGCCAGTACCAGTTCCATTTCTCCCACGGCGGCGATCGATACTGGACCTGCTTTGTCGCTGGTGCTTTCGTATTGAGTCTTGCCCTCGATCATAAGCGTATCGATATCACTCTCGCCGTACGCCTTTACGTCGGTTTTTCCTATGATCGTCACCGTAGTTGCGTCGGGCAGGCGATCAAGGACGGAGAGAGACCTCGCCTGCGGGAAGAACGAAAATAGTCTGAAACCGTCTGTCACCGGGTGCTTTCCATACTGGTTCACGACAGCGGTGAGAAAGTTGTCGACGAGCATCTTTCCACCCGGATCTATTATGATGTCGTCGGACGGATCGATTCCAAAAGCTTTCGTTATCCCTTTTATCAAGGGGATATCGGTAGCAGGTTCAAGAAGGATAAGGGCTTTCCCCCCGGAGATAAGATAGTCGAGTATTATGTTCTGCTCGGCCTTGAGAAGATCATCGCGAGGACCTGCTATCACAAGGACGGTGCAGTCGGAGGGTATCCTCTCGTTACCAAGAGGAAGAAATTCCGTGACTTCGTAGCTCTCAAGTTCGATTGCTTCCTTGAGAGAACTGAGGCCTCGAGGATCTGTCTTTTCGATTGATTTCTCTCCGTGACCGGTAGTGAAATAGATCTTTTTCGCGCCGGAAGATACGATCCTGTATATCGCGTTCGTCAGTTTCTCTTCCGTTCCTTCGGATATGATTTCGCGCCGGCCTGATGCATCGATAAAGATAGTGCCGTAATCTTTGAGGTCGTACCTCCGAGCCGAGATCGGGTCCTTGTCCGGGTCGATGAACCTGTACGTCATCTTCGGGGAGAGATTCCTGTATTCGGAAAGGAGATCTTCAAGTTCGATCCTTTCCTGCGAGCCTTCCTTGAAGAAGGCGGTTATCGCTATCTCGATACCGAGATTGCTTATAACCTTGCCGGTCTGCGCTGAAAGGGAGAATCTTCTGTTCGATGTCGTATCCAGGCGTACGGTGTGACGCGTGACAAGGGTCTGGAGAAAGACCAGTATCGCAAGGCCGAGGATTATCGTGACCGCCGTGTTGAGGCCATATCTCACCGAACGCCTGGACCCTTCACTGACCGATCCACGGTACGCCAGAACCGCTGACGCGGTGGAGAGAGAGAGGCCGGCAAGAAGAGGGAGAAATGCCACGATTCCGCTCGAATATAAAACGCCATATACAACGCTTCCCGCTATCACAAGGATGAGGCCGGCTGTTCCAAGGATAAGGTTCAATCCTCTCATATCACGCCCTCCACCTTGATGATTCGAGTGACCTCAGCGTCAGAAAAAGGAAAAAAAGGCTCAGGAGAAGGTAGTATGTAATATCCTTCAGGTCGATGATTCCTTTTGAGAATGATTCGAAGTGAACAAGGATAGAAAGCTCCGAAAGGACTGCCGAGAGAGTCGATCCGCTCAGTGGCGCGGCCCAGCCGATAACGAGGAAGAAAAGAGACACCCCGAATGTCGAAACGCCCGCGACTAGCTGGTTGGATGTCAGTGATGAAAAGAAGGTCCCTATCGACAGGAAAGCCGCTCCCATGAGGAAGAGTCCTAGGTATCCGGACAGGACCGGTAGAAGTTCGGGATCGGAATAGACCTTCAGAAGGACCGGATATAGGGCTGTTGGAGCGAGCATTATCGCCAGTATCGTCAGAGAAGCGAAATATTTCCCCCCGACGACGGCGGCGTCCGATACGGGGAAGGTGAGGAGAAGTTCGAAAGTCCCCTGTTTCTTCTCTTCCGCTATCAACCTCATCGTGATCATCGGCAGGATGAGAAGAATTATTATACTGAGGTTCCCGAAGATCGGGCGCATGACGCCATCGATAAGATTGAGGTTCATCGAAAAATCGTTTTTCTGGATTATCTGCAGGGACATCAGGTTGTAAAACCTGAATATGCTGAAGAAAAAATATCCCGATATTATCAGGAAGATCGATATAGTCACGTACGCCGTGATCGAATTGAAATAGTATTTCAGTTCCCGTGCGTATATTGCTTTGAATTCAGGGATCATTTCGGTTCTTTCGTCACGAGTTTCATGAAGATCTCCTCGAGGGAGAGTTCCTCGTTATATATCTCGAGCAGCCTGACCTCGTTTTTCACAAGCGTTTCCGATATGGTGTCTCGTATCTCCATGTCGGTGCCAGATTCGACGATCAGCGATATCGTGTCGCCCTCGATGCCGCGCACTTTCGACATAAGGACTCCTTCCAGTCCGGATATCATATCGTTGATGGCTGATGGAGCTTTTTCCGAGCGCACCGTAACATTTGTCATCGATGATTTTCTCAGTCTTTCCCTGAGATTTTCCGGGGAATCTACGGCGACGAGCCTCCCCTTGTTTATTATGATCACCCTGTTGCAGACCTGGCTGACTTCGGGGAGGATATGGCTGCTGAGGATCACCGTCCTCTCGCGTCCGAGGCTGTTGATCAGCTTGCGTATATCTATTATCTGCCTCGGGTCCAGCCCGAGAGTAGGTTCGTCGAGGATAAGAAGCTCCGGATCGTTTATCACCGCTTGGGCGATCCCGACTCTCTGCTGATACCCTTTCGAAAGAGTGCCGATCTTCTTTTCCGTTACCTCTTCGAGACCGCATCTCTCGACCGAACGGCTTATAGACTGTTTTAACGAGCCCCGATCGACCCCTTTAAGCCTCGCCACCAGATCGAGATATTCCCTTACTCCGAGGTCCTGGTACAGTGGTGTCCTTTCGGGGAGATAGCCTATCCGCCTGCGTATTTCCATTGAATCTTCAAGGATGTCAAATCCGAATATCTGCGCTTTTCCCGAAGACGGGGGAAGAAAACATGTAAGCATCTTCATCGTCGTCGTCTTGCCGGCACCGTTGGGCCCCAGGAATCCCAGTATCTCTCCTTTACTGACCTCGAAGGAGAGATCGTCGACCGCCTTGTTGTAGCCGTAATATTTGGATAGGTTTTCAACCCTGATCAAGACCGACCTCCGGAGCCTGCCGGGATCCGCGCGGCGGCAAAGACCGCTATCCTGGCATATCCCTGTAACTTATTACTATAAACTAAGGACTTTTCATCGAAGTGTCAATCTGCTATTGTTTATTTTCGATATTATGAGAAGATCTCTGTAACAAATCGTGAGATCGATGCGTAAAGAGAACAGAGGCATCTGAAATATCAATAAGACGATGATGAAGAAAGGAAACGATATGCGAAGAACTTTTCTGCTGGTACTGGCAGTGATCGTCACCATATGCGCTTCGCCGCTCAGCGCGAAAGACAGCGAAGATATCATGTACTCAATCTTGTTTCCGGGACTGGGACAGTACAGGACCGGCAGATATACGCGCGCGACCGCTTTTATGGGGATTGAGCTTGTCGCCCTGATCGGACTGGGAATAACCGACATCCAGTATGACAGAAGCGTCGAAGCTTACGAGCGCGCGAAAGTCCTCTATCAGAATGCCGAGTACATAGGGGATGCTGACGCGTACTACAGAGAGATGGTCTCCCAATGGGAAGACGCCGATAGTTATCATGGATACAGAAACACCTTTCTCGGCGTCGCCGCCGGAGTATGGTTGATCAATATTGCCGATATGGTCTGGGGGCCGGAGGCTGAATATCCACCCCTGACGCTTGAGATCAGAAATGACGGTTTTCTCGTTTCAAAGAGTTTTTCCTTTTAGGAAGGTGAGATCATTATGTGGCGTGTTGCAATATTATTCCTTTTATTCTCGATTATTATCGTTCCGGCGTGCAGCAATGAACATGGAGATTCACCTGCCGCCTTTTTATTCGATGCTCCGGAAAGGCCGACCGGCCTTTCAGTGACTCCGGGAGTGAACAGCGCCTTGCTGGAATGGGATTACCCTGCTGAATTGCTCGACGAGGTAAGGGTCTTCAGGATCTATTATTTCTACGAGTCGTATGGTGTCGCGGAACTGGTAGATTCTACTGAAGTTACGAGTTACGTCGACGAGGACCTGATCGGGAATATGGTTTACTGCTACAGGGTCTCCGCCGTCAATATGAGCGGCTTGGAGGGATGGCGCAGCGAGACAGTATGTGAAATGGTCGACGCGCCTTCTCCCTAGGGGCTTTTCGTCAAGTCTTCCACTGTCGTTCCAGGTATGATCATGGCATAAAAGATGCATTTTGGCCCAAAGTGGAGGAATGTCATGACTGGAACAAAGCAGAGAGAGACAAACAGCGAAGCAGGCGATTTCTATTTTGGCGATACGCCGATGATGAAGAGGAAGATTTATTCCGTTCTCTTTGACGGCGTGGAGAGAGAGATCGAGACGCTGGATTCATTCGCTATTAAGTTCAGTATCCTTGCCAATATCCCTGTCACCAGGGTAAAGCATATGATAAACGACAGCAACCCGGTGATCTGGTCGGGACCCTCGAAATCGAAGGCGAACGGCCTGCTTTCCCTCATAGTAGAGGCGGGGGGAAGAGGAAGGATAGAGGCTAAAAAACCAGAGGTCGAGAAGAAGAAAGCATCCGACATCCAGGTAAAGGGGAAGAAGAACGGGTCGATCCTTTGTCCGAAATGCGGTTTTCCAGCGAAGAAGGATGACGAGTTCTGCCAGTTCTGCATGTCTTCCCTGGTCGAGGTCGAAAAGACTGCCCATCCGGTGGTGGAGAAAGCGAAAAAACTGTACATATCTCCACCGAGGCTTCTTTTCTACCTGTTCCTTTTATTTTCGGCGATCATACTTATCAATGTAATATCCTGACCTTCACCGTCTTCCAGGAATGATATCTGACCGATCGCCGATCGTATTGTCTTGCGCGGAGTTGTCAAAGGGAGAGATCGAGCGTGTCCGGTCCGGTCAGCGAAATGTCACGCAGGTGAGGGTACGATCGCTGAAGGGCGGGCGGGACCTCGACCCTGCCGTTTTCGATGAGCGCCCTGATCTGAAGGGCGTTCGCGAGAGCCTGGCCCTGGAAATGATTGTTTGTTATTATAAAAAGCTCTTTGACTTTTCCCGCCATCTTCTTCGCGCGCTCATGCCATTCTCCGATCTCCCGGGTAGTGTATAGATAATCGTACCTCGCATCTCTTCCCGCCTCTTTCCTGAACCAGTTCGAATGGTTTCTGCCGTGAAGCCGGATATATCCTGTCGAGGGATCAGTGACATGGTTCGTCGGTCCGAGCGAATCACCTATGACCGGCTGGTCTATGTTGCAGAAGGCGATCTTATTTTCCTCGAATATCTCAAGAGCTTCCCCGCAGGCCCATGAGCCGTGCCGGACCTCAGCGGCGAGCGGATGTCCTCTGAAATGTCCGGCGAGCCGGGCAAGGTACCTGGTGTTCTCATCGTTCATCCTGAATGACCAGGGAAACTGCATGAGATACGCGCCGAGCAGCCCGCTTTCGGCGAGGGGGGAAAACCTGTCAATAAACGATCCGACAGCGGCAGAGGAGATATCCCTTTCATGGGTGAACTTCTGATGGAGTTTCACGTTCAGTCTGAACCCCTTGGAATCGCCCAGCCGGTCATGCCAGCTTGATACGAGAGATCTTGAGGGAACGCGATAGAAAGAACTGTTCAATTCTATGCAGTTAAAATATTTCGAGATGTAAAGGAGATGGTCGATCTTTTTTCCGGGCGGATAGACCTTTCCCGTCCAGTCCTGGTATGACCAGCCGGCCGGACCTATATAGATATCGGTACCGATGTTATTTTCCCCCCGCATTCTTATCATACTGAAACGAATAAAGATCTTTTTCAACTGGAAAATAGCTTTAGTATAAGGTATAAAGGTCACATGAAAGAGATGGACAGGGTAAGGCGCGAATGGATGATCCTTGCCGCGATAATCTTCATCGCGGCGCTGATGCGTTTTGTCAGGTTGGGGCACCAGTCGTTCTGGGTCGACGAGATATTGACGATAGGTTCATACGCGTCGCCACCGGCTCCGATATCATACTGGAGAAAGATCCTCTGGGATATGCACGGCCCTCTCTATTCGCTGGTAATGCACTTCTGGAGTATTGCCGGAAAGAGCGAAGCCTGGTTGAGGACTCCGGGCGCCATTGCCGGCGTCCTTTCCGTATTCTTCATATATCGCTGGGTAAGGATGATAGCTACCGGGACCGTTGCTTTGACGGCTGCCTGGATACTTGCTCTCAATCCCCTTCATATCTACTATTCGCAGGAGCTGAGGTTCTATTCGCTGCTTATCCTCTTTGTCACCCTTTCGATGATAGCTTTCAGGGGTTTTCTCGAAAGACCCGGAAGAAGATCGGGGATAATCCTGGGGATCACCCTCGGCCTGGCCTGCCTTTCGCATTTCATGGCTCTTTTTCTCTGCGCGGGACTTCTCGTCTTCATACTGGTAACGGGGAAGGTCAAAGGCGATCACCTTCGCTATGGCCTCGTTGCGGCGCTAATAACATTTGCCATGGTATCTCCGTGGATATACAGGGAAATATATTTTCTAAGGCAGATCGAGGTCGTCGATATCTCGGCGCTTCCCGACGAATCGAAGCTGAGAGGTGAACTGACTATCAGCCGATGGTCCTATCCTTATATCCTGTATGCCTTCTCTACAGGATTCTCATTCGGCCCGGACCTTCGTAGCCTGCGAGAAGCATCCTCGGTCATGGCGCTTCTGGGAAGGTACGGTTTTCATCTCATAGCGGTCTCTCTCGTTTTCGGGCTTTTGGCGCTGCGCGGGATCATCATGTCGGCGCGAAAGGGAGTCTTTCTTCTTTTCCTTTCCATCCTGACAGTGACGATCGGAGCCGCGACCCTGGCGGCGATGCTTAATATCAAGGTGTTCAATATCAGGTATCTTATGAGCGCTTTTCCAGTTTTTATCGCTCTGCTGGCTTTCGGCGTCCCTGAAAAAAAGGTCTTCAGGATAGCTGTCATGGCGGCTATTACTATTATAATGGCACTTTCCGCGTGGAATTATCATTTCGATCCTCTCTACGCGAGAGATGATATGCGCTCGGGAGCGAAGGTGATCGTTTCGGCCGAACAGCCGGGCGATCTGATCCTCGTTCCCGGATTCGAACCGGTATTCGCGCATTATTATACGGGAACGAACCGGGTAGTGGGGTATATCCCGGTGGAAAGGGGGGCTGAGGATACCAGTCGGAAGATCGCTGAATACGTTGAAAGCAATCAAAGGATCTGGTATATCCAGTGCAGGGAATGGGATGTCGATCCGGGGCGCCTTGCGATATCAGCCCTTTCCAGGCGTTCAGAGCAGACCGAATCGTGGGAATTTCCCGGAGTGAGGATATTTCTATTCACCGTCCATCCTTTCGGCCTGAAAGCTGCCGGAGAGCAGAAATGACGAAGTAGCAACGATCTTGCCTGATATATATAAGATATATACCTGCCGCGTAAGGGTTCATGGGTTGACAATCAGGAAAATCCGGATAAAATTATTAATGCAGGGTTGAAATGCTTTGGAGGGCTATTGTGTGCGATAGACCGGTCATGGTGATCGATATTACCGCGGCGCCACAGGCGTTGCGGTATATTCGTATTCGACCCGCAAAACACGCTGTCTGGCGGTAGCATCAGCAAGTCAGGAGGAAAACATGAATAAGGTGTTTTTATCGATAGTATCGCTTTCCCTGATATTTTCCCTGGGGTGTTCATGTTTTCCGATGGTAGAAAGGGAAGAGCTTGTCGATCTCTGCGAGAGGGAAGATTATGTTAAAAAACATCCCGAATGCAGATTCGGCGAGAATATTCTTTCCGGAGAGATAGTACGCGGGATGGAGGGAAACGAAGTCATGGCGTCGTGGGGGCTTCCCAACGTCTATCTCCTGTCGAAAAACGGGCCCAACGAATACTGGGTCTACTATGTCCACAACGAGGACTCAAGGTCGATCCTGATCTACACCCTGACCTTCAATGACAAGAACAATCTTGCCGACTGGGATATTGACATCAAGAGGTTCAACGGAGGAAGCTATGTCTACAGCCCCGGCAACCAGGAGATTCCAGTCAGCGATAGCAAGGCTTCAGACAGAAGATGACCAGGCCAGGATGGTCTTCCGTCTCCTGGAAAAGATAATCATCGCGCGGGGGCGCTTTCAGCGCCCCTGTTTTTATAAAAATCCTTTTTCAAATTGACTTGGACCGGTCCTTAATCTATTCTCTAACCCGTTATGCGGGATAAATATCCCTCAACAGACCGAAAGAAGGCACGGTGTCGGAGAATAATACCGATTTAATCAGGCAGATCGAGGACGAACTTGCCGTTATCCCCATAAATGACGGAGTCGTTTTCCCTTACATGCTGGTGCCACTGATCATCAGCGACGCCAACCTTATCCGGCTGATCGAGGAAGCTCTCGATGGAAACAGGATAGTCGGGGTATTCACGCAGGTCGACAGGAGCGTTGACGCGCCGGGGCCTCTCGATCTCTACTACACAGGCTGCGCGATGCAGATACAGAAAATGGCCCGTTTCCCCGACGGCCATATCAGGATCATAGGGCAGGGACTTTCCAGGATAGAGATTTTACATTTTACCGATGATGTTCCGTTCATGAGAGCCAGGATAAAAATCCTGGAAGAGAGTGAAGAGGTCGACCAGCAGGCAAAAGCTGTGATGGTCAACGTCAATAACGCCTTTTTCAGATTGATGGACCATTCAGAGAGCTACCCTGATGACCTCAGGAATGTCATTCCCGGGATAAAGGATCCTGGCAGGCTCGGTGATCTCCTGGCGGCGAATATAGATCTCGATATCGGCGAGAAGCAGAAGGCTCTCGAGATGAGCGATCCGATCAGCCGTCTCGAATATATCTACGAAAGGATCAACCGCGAGATCGAGATCGCCAGGATCGGTGAGCAGATACGATCCGGCGTCAATGAGGAGATGGACAAGGAACAGAGGGAATATTATCTCAGGCAGCAGATAAGGGTCATACAGAAAGAGCTCGGTGACGAAGGTCTTGCCGAGGAACTCGATGAGCTCAAGGACCAGATAGACGGCAAGGCGATGCCTGACCACGCCAGGGAAGCGTCAATAAAGGAATGGAACAGGATATCGCGGATGAATACCAGTTCGTCGGAGTACTCCGTGTCGAGGAGATACCTCGAATGGTTGATAGAACTGCCATGGGAGGCTTCGACAGATGATATCATCGATATAAAGAAAGCGAAAGAAGTACTCGACAGGGATCATTACGATCTCGAGGAAGCGAAAGAGAGGATCCTCGAATTCCTCGCCGTAAGAAAACTGAGAAAGGGGGGGAAGGGTTCGATCATCTGTTTCACCGGACCTCCAGGAGTCGGGAAGACTTCGCTCGGGATGAGTATCGCTTCGGCGACGGGAAGGAATTTCGTAAGGATGTCTCTTGGCGGAATAAGGGATGAAGCGGAGATCAGGGGGCACAGGAGGACATATATCGGGGCGATGCCGGGGAGGATAATCCAGGGGATACAGACCGCGGGAAGCAACAATCCTGTATTTATGCTCGATGAGATAGACAAACTTGGTAACGATTACAAGGGGGATCCCTCCTCTGCTCTTCTTGAGGTACTCGATCCCCAGCAGAACAGCTCTTTCGTCGATAACTATCTAAATATACCCTTCGATCTCTCTAAGGTGCTCTTTATTACGACATCAAACGTGACCGATACGATTCCGGCAGCCCTGCAGGACAGGATGGAAGTGATCGAGATCCCCGGATATATCACCAGTGAGAAAGTGGAGATCGCGAGAAGGTTCCTTCTGCCCGCCGAACTTGAAGAGAACGGCGTAAAAAAAGGCAGACTCGAGATAACCGATGACGCGCTGGTCGAGATTGTCGAGCGCTACACGAGGGAAGCGGGAGTCCGCGAGCTTCAGCGCAAGATCGGTAGTATCGCGCGCAAAGTGGCGCGAAAGCTCGTTGAAGGCAGGAAAGGCCCATACAGGGTCTCGACGCGAAACCTCAGGAAATATCTTGGAGGCAAGGATTATCCCGGACAGGATATGCTGGGCGAGGCTGAGATCGGCGTCTCGACCGGCATGGCCAAGACGGCGACTGGAGGGGTGATACTGTTTATAGAGGCTCTGGCGATGAAGGGAGACGGAAAGATAAAGCTCACTGGCCAGCTCGGCGAGGTGATGAAGGAATCAGCCGAGGCGGCGCTCAGCTACGTGAGGTCTTTCTGTTCGAGCGGAGGGGCTGATGAAAAATTCTTCGAGGACCATGACATACACCTTCATATTCCGTCGGGAGCAGTCCCCAAGGACGGTCCGAGCGCGGGTGTCGCGATTTCTACCGCCCTCGCTTCTCTCGCGACAAAAAGCAAAGTACGCAACGATATCGCGATGACAGGCGAGATCACGCTGACAGGGAAGGTTCTAGCCGTCGGCGGTATAAAGGACAAGGTTATTGCCGCTCACAGGGCCGGGATAAGAACGATAATAATTCCCTCTTCGAACAGAAAAGAACTTGAGGATATTCCCGAAAAGATAAAGAATGAAGTGACTTTCGAGATGATAGACAGGGTCGATCAGGCGATTGAAATGGCACTTTGCGGCCGTTCGCCCGGGAAAAAGACTGAAAAGGAGTCAAGGTGACGTACGAGAAGAAGAATGAAAAACTTCTTATGTCGAAGACGATCTCCATCTTTCTGAAAAAGATGCGAAAGGACAAGCCTTTTTCCCTGCCGGACGATCTTATCAGGTCTAAAAGGATCCTGTTCTTCGATTCCGGAGATATGACAGACATTCTTTTCGCCGCGCCGATGGTCAACTGGTTCCGGGATTACTATCCCGATATCAAATTGATGATGCTGGTAGACAGGAAGCACGCGGGAGTGGCGAAAAGCGTCATGAGACTCAATACCATTATCTCCTACGAACCTAAACAGATGAAGATCCTCAAATCCGATTACATGGCCCTTTCAAGAAAACTCAAGAAGGAGCAGATCGACACGACGATACTGATAAGCAGGCAGATGTCGCTTGAAAGGTATCTCCTCGCTTTTCTCTCGGGTGCTCGAATAAGGATCGGGTTCGCCCATCCAATGGCCTTCCCGTTCATAAATTGCGAGGTCAGGGTGTCGGAAGACAGTTATATCGGTAACAGCATAGTGCGACTTCTCGGCGCGATGGGGCTTGGCGTGAAAGAATGCGATCGCCGGATCACCCTTCCAGCGGCGGATATAGCACACGCGAGGCAGCTGATACATTTCAGAAAACCTGAAAAAGGGGTCATCACGGTTGGAATAGACCCGGGCAAGAGCAAGACAAGGCATAATGTCATCCCCGAGATAATGATATACCTGGCGAACAACCTCGCAGGACGCCTGAAGCTGAAATTTCTCGTTTTGATGAACCCGGTGGATATGAAGACGATCGAACGCTTCACGGGCGAACTGAAGGGAGAGGTGATCGACCTCGAACAGATGGGGATAAGCGAGACTCTCGCCCTTCTGTCGCAGTGCGATCTCTTCATGACCGGGAATACCGATCTCTTTCATTTCTCGGCGGCTCTTGACGTACCCACGCTGGCTGTATTCACAAGGTATGACGACAAGAACTGGGTCCCCGATTACGCCTCGAACGTAAGGGTCTTCAAGGGTGTGAAAGGAGAGAAACTCTCGCTGAAAAGTTTCTTCTCGAAAGTGGAAGAGGTCCTCGCGACGAAAGAGGGTATCACGATCTGATCTTTTTCACCGGAAGGCGGGACAGGGGTGCAACCACGGGGTGACGGGCGACTTTATCTCAGGCTTTTATCCTTCCTCTGGCCTTTCTGGCGAAAACTTGTCCTTCTTTTTTTATGCACTTCGATATTTGCTGTCCTGAGCGGTGTCTCACTTACGCTCATCCCGCCGTTTTTGCAGATACTTTTCACTGAAGAGAGCGCCGCTGTCGAGTGGAAAGTATCTTCCGGCGAAGACATCTCCGATAACGTGCCGGGCGCCATCAGGGAGAGGGTCGAAGGGATAAGGACGTTGGCAAGAGCGATGATCTTCCGCGGCAGTCCCTTTGAGAAGCTCGCCCGATTCTGTCTCCTGTTCTTTCTGCTTATGTTCGTGAAGAACTTCTTCGGCTATATGAGTACATACCTGACGATATTCCTTGAACAGTCGATTCTGCACAATATCAGGAGGAAGCTGTACGGCAGGATGCAGGACTTGCCACTTTCCTTTTTCGAAAGGCGCAGGACTGGCGACCTCATATCGAGGATCACGAGCGATGTCACCAATCTGAGGGGAACGATCGTCGGTAGCCTCGCGAGCCTTATAAGGAATTCTCTGATGACTGCCGTGGCGGCGGTGATAATATTCTATACCTCCTGGAAACTTGCGCTTCTTACTGTGATCATCGTTCCGGTGAATATACTTATGATCTCGGTGATAGGAGGAAAGCTGAGGAAGAGATCACGCAGAGCGCAGGAGAGGATGTCCGATATGACCTCGGTCATACAGGAGACGGTATCGGGAATCAGGGTCGTCAAGGCGTTCAGGATGGAAGAGAGGGAAAAAAGGAAGTTCGATCTTTTCAGCGCGAGATATCTCATGGAATATCTCAGGATGAGAAAATACGCCGAGCTCGCTTCTCCCGGGAGCGAGATGCTTGCTCTTGTCGCCTCGGTGATCATAATATGGTACGGAGGAAGGCTTGTGATCTCGGGGGAGATTAGCGCATCATATCTTATCATGTTCATCGTGGCGATGTTATGGGTCGTCGGACCGGTAAGAAACCTCAGCAAGCTTAACAACGTCGTCCAGGTGGGTCTTGCCTCGGGAAGAAGGGTCTTCGAGATCATCGATGCGCCGGGAGAGTATGACGATCCCGGAGGTATCGTGATCGACGATTTTGAGAAGGAGATAGCTTACAGGAACGTCTCGTTTGCCTACAGGAAAGGGACCACAGTGCTGAGCGGGATAGATATGGTCATAAGAAAGGGAGAGGTAGTCGCGCTCGTCGGGCCGAGTGGAGCAGGCAAGTCGACGATAGCCGATCTGCTCCCGAGGTTTTACCGGCCCGATTCCGGCGCTGTCACGATTGACGGAAGGGATATCACTACCATCGACCTCGCCTCGCTTCGTTCGATGATCGGCGTTGTCACGCAGGAGACGGTCCTATTTAACGATACGATATTGAACAATATAGCTTACGCGGACAGTACCGCGTCGATCGACAGGGTCGTAGAGGTGGCAAAGGCGGCGAACGCGCACGATTTCATATCAGCGTTGCCGGATCGATATGATTCTGTCGTCGGCGACCGAGGAGCGCAGCTCTCGGGAGGGGAGAGGCAGCGGATAGCGATTGCAAGGGCACTGCTTAAGAACCCGAGGATCCTGATCCTTGATGAAGCTACGAGCGCGCTCGACTCGGAAAGCGAAAAGCTTGTGCAGGAGGCGATCGAAAGGCTCGTAAAAGGGCGCACGACTCTTGTGATAGCGCACAGGCTATCGACTGTAAGAAACGCTGATCGTATAGTAGTTATAAAGGACGGACGGGTTGATCAGAGTGGAAGCCACGCGGAACTTATAGAAAAAGATGGTATATACAGGATGCTTTTCGACCTGCAGACCGGTATCTCGTGATATTTACCCAGGCGGAAAG
This sequence comes from Candidatus Krumholzibacteriota bacterium, assembly GCA_016932415.1. NCBI lineage: Bacteria > Candidatus Krumholzibacteriota > Candidatus Krumholzibacteriota bacterium. The sequence goes on along the minus strand of JAFGCX010000020.1, from coordinate 95,797 downwards.
TATCTATGAGTCGGGGCAGATACGGAAAAAACTCAACGCGGCGGAGCGAGAATGAATATAGGAGCTCTTCTTCCCCACATGATGGTCTTTGGCGGAGTGAGAAGATATATTGAGCTCGGAAATATCTTCGTTTCGAGGGGGCACAGTTTTACGATATATACTCCGTCAGGGGAGAAGCCTTTGTGGCTGGGGTTCGAAGGGAAGACCGGGAAGATCGATGACCTGGCGGGATCAAGTCAAGATATCCTTCTTACCGGCAGCCCCGAATATATAGACGCGGTCAAGGGAGCAAAGGCGAAAGCATCTGTATTTTACCTTCAGATCGAGGGCCTCAAAGAAGAGCGCGAGATAGCGCGCGACAGAACCCTTCACCTGATGGTCAATTCGTCCAGGCTTGCCAGAAGGGTGAGAAGGAGTTATTCGATCGAACCGATTGATGGGATAGGAGGAGTAGATCCTGACTTTTTCTGTCCAGGCACTGATAGGGAAATCAGTGTCGATAAGGGAGGAGAAGGCCCCTTTTGCGACCGGCTAAGAGGGGAAAAGCTCAACATCCTCTGCTACGGCAGGTTATCCCGGCCGAGAAAGGGGACGAGGTTCGCCGTGAAGGCGGCGGCCGATCTTTACCGCAAAGGTCACAGGGTCGAGCTTCATCTTTTCGACAGCGCTGTCGGCGGGAGCGTTGACGGGAGGATAGGGTTCGATCCTGGAGTTCCTTTCAGGTTCTACTCGAACATATCGCAGGAATCTCTCCGGGAGGTCTACAGGGGGGCAGACATTTTCGTCACAGCAGAGAAAAGGGCCGGCTGGAACAATACTGCCGCGGAAGCTGCCGCCTGCTCCCTGGCTATCGTGACTACTGGAAGCGGCACTGGCGATTTCGCCGTAGATTGTGAGTCTGCGCTGGTAGTGCCATTTCGAAATTCATGGTTCATAGGGAGAGCAGTGAAGAGACTGGCAGAGGATCCCGTACTGAGGAAAAGACTGGGAGAGAAGGCCAGGCAAAAAGTAGCTGAATTTTCGTGGGAAAGACTCTGCGATAAAATGGAGACCGGCTTTTATCGGCTGCTGGATGGCAACAGGCCCGGAAAATAGAAACGGAGAGACGAAGGAAACATGAAAAGGATATTCGACAAGACCGGAGAGCTTATGATAGTCCTCGGCGCACACCGCGAAGCGGGAATGCGGATCGTGCTTGCAAATGGCTGTTTCGATATTCTGCATGCCGGCCATATAAGGTATCTTGAAGAAGCTGCAAGAGAAGGCGAAATAATGGTCGTTGCCATAAATGACGATGCGTCGGCGCGGAAGCTGAAGGGTGCCGGCAGGCCAGTCGTCCCCGATGTCGAGAGGGCAGAGATCTTGGCGGCTCTAAGGTGTGTCGATTATATACTGATCTTTCCAGGGCTGACCGCGGACCTGGTGATAAGGGAACTGAGGCCAGACGTGCACGCCAAGGGGACCGATTATATGATAGACGATGTCCCGGAGCTTGAGAGCTCGATCTCTGTCGGGTGCAGGACGATCATCACCGGGGACAGGAAATCGCGTTCAAGCAGTGAGATCATAGCCAGGGTGCGCGGGAAGGACTGATGTGGATCTTGCCGTAGAGGCTCGAAGAAGAGGGCGCAAACTGAAGATACTCGTCACGAGGCTGAGATTTCTCGGTGATGTGATCATCACCACTCCTGTACTTGAAGCCCTTGGAAGGAAGTATCCCGGCGCGGAGATCTGCTATCTCGCGCAGCCAGGGTACGCTGATATCCTCAGAAACCACCCGGTGCTCCGCGGTATCATCGAGCTTCAGCCCGGGATCGGAGGCTTTCACAGAACGGTCTCGCTTTTAAGGAAGATGAGATTTATCGCGGCGATAGATCTTTTCTACAACCCGGCGAGCGCCAATCTTTTATTTCTGTCAGGGATACCGGTAAGGATCGGAGGCAGGAGGCGGTTCAGGGAAAAGCTTTATACTTCTGCGGTCGATGTTCCGCCGGGAGTAAAAAGCGCGGTCGATCATCATCTCTATTTTCTGAAAGCGGTGGATATAGAGATATCCGGTGCGATTCCGAAGGTCTATCTCGATGATAATGAGAGAGAGAAGGGAAGAGCGGTTGTCGACGCGATCCGGGGTAAATCACGGTGCGAAAGGATCGTCGCTATTGTTCCTGGAGGAAAATGGCCGGTGAAGAGATGGGCGCCGGAATATTTCGCGGCGCTTGCTGATCTGGTCCGGGAGAAGGCTGGCGCCCATTGCGTGGTGATAACAGGTCCGGGAGAAGAGAAGATCGTGGGTCGACTCGTCGGGGAAGCCAAGGGGGACATCGAGACTCTTTCGCCGCGGGCGGTCAGGGATGTTGCTTTGATCATCGAATCATGCGATGCTGTTGTGGCTAACGATGGAGGAATAATGCATCTTGCCGTAGCACTCGGCAGGCCGACTGTCGCCCTTTTCGGCCCTACAGATCCGGCGATATGGTTTCCATATGAAGAGATGGGGCCTTTTCGCGTGCTGACGGCAGGACGGGAATGTTCGCCGTGCGACAGACACACGTGCGGCGATATGGGGTGCATGGAAGATATCGGACCTTCGGATGTCGCGGATGAGTTGCTCTCGGCGGCTCTCTGGTAAAAAAGGCAAATATTAACCGAACGAATGCCGGAGGTGAGATGGCTCAAAAAAAACCGCTTCCAGATCTGACAAAACTCGGGCGGGTCGACAGGATCCTCATTGTCAGATATTTCGCCTTGGGCGATATAGCTCTATCCGTACCTATAGTCCGCGGCATGAGGGAAGCATTCCCCGAATCCGAGATCAGCTATCTGGTATGGGAACGATACTCCGATGCCCTTCTGGGCGTCGAAGAGGTCGATCGCGTGATCATCCTGAAAGAGGGGATCTTCGAGTGGTTGATGATGGCAAGAAGGCTAAGAAGAGACAGGTACGACTTTATACTGGACCTTGTCAGCTCTCCAGGCAGCGCGCAGCTCAGCTGGCTGAGTGGCGCGAAGGTCAGGATAGGAATGGAGACCGGCCGAAACGATTGGTGTTATCATTACCTGCTTCCGAGAAGATTCGAAAAGGAAAGCAGAAAAATAAAATACTACACTCTCGACACGAACAGGGAACTTATGAAGATGATGGTCACTGGTAGCGATGGCATGGCGTGGACGCCGGTAAATAGGAGTGATGACGCCAGCCTCGAGATCGGATTTCCCCCCGCTCGTTACGGGGAAGATTGGGCAAAAGAGTATTTCGCTGGCCTGCCTTCGACAAGGGGTGGTTACGCCGGGATAACCGCATCGTCCAGTTACCTGTCGAAATCGTGGCCGATCGAGAACCTTTCGAAACTCGCGAGAGAGATACATTACGAGTTCGATATCATCCCTGTGATAATCTGGGGCCCGGGGGAAGAGAAAGATGCCATGAAGCTACGCGATTCGGTGAAATCATCCATATTGCCGCCTCTTATCAAGATACCGGAGCTCGGCGCTATGATCAGGAGACTGAGGTTTCTTGTTGGGATAGATTCGGGCCCGAAGCATATCGCCGTGCTTGAGGGCGTTCCAACAGTCACTCTTTTCGGGCCAACCGATCCGATGGTATGGGATCCTGTGACCGAGAAGCATCGGGTCCTCTCTGTCGATATGGAATGTTTTCCCTGCAGGGACAGAGATTGCCCTGATAACAGGTGTATGAAAGATATCGAGGTAGATGATGTCCTCGATGAGATAAGAAAGATCATCCGATGACTGGCATATCAGATGGCAGCGGGAATAATTCAATCCTCTTTTTCGGGGGGTACGACGAGGAATATCCGAGAAACAGGATCATTAGAAAAGGGCTCCGAAAGATCGGTGTCAGGGTGGACGAGTGCCACGCCGACTGGAAGTCCAGAGTGATCACAAGATATCCGTGCCTTACCGCGAAGTATCTCGGGACAAGGGAGAGGGGAGAAGTGTTCTTTGTCCCCGAATTCAGGCACAAGGATGTACCTCTCGCGTGGTTTCTGGCAAGGATGTCGGGGAAGAAGGTCGTCTTCGATCCCCTCGTCTCGAGGTATGCTACAAGGGTGCTCGACAGGGAAGACGCCACCGAGGGTACGCCCGCATCGTGGCACAACAGGAATCTGGACAGGACCTCGATGAAGATGGCTGATCTTGTCATCGCCGACACGGACGCTCACGCGCGATATTATTCAGAAGAGTTCGGTATCGACAGGGGAAAGATAAAGACCCTGTACGTCGGATTCGACGATGGGGAATTCGGTCTGTGCGAGGAACCCCCCGAATCGGAACCTTTCAGGGTCCTCTTCTACGGTTCTTACCTGCCTCTTCACGGCGTCGATACGATCGTCAAATCGGCAAGGCATCTTTCGGAGAGTCCAGTATCATTCACGATGGTCGGAGGCGGGCAGACATATTCTATCGCAAGAGAACTCGCGCGAGGTCTTCCTGAAGAGAAGATAATTTTCAGGGAATATGTCCGGCCGGATAAGCTCAGCCAGTTGATTCGCGATCATCACCTGGTTCTCGGTATCTTCGGGACGACTCCCAAGACCGAACTGGTCATCCCGAACAAGGTCTTTCAGGGGATCGCTTCGGGAAGGCCAGTCATCACGGCAGATACTCCGGCGATCAGGGAGCTCTTCAGAGCGGACAGAGATATATTACTCGTACCGAAGGGGGAGCCGGAAAAACTGGCCGTGGCTATTGAAACGCTTCGATCTGACAGAGAGAAAAGAAACGTTATTTCCAGAAACGGTGTGGGGCTTGTGAGATCAATGCACAATCCTGAAAGGACAGCGGAAAAGCTGCTCTCGATCCTCAAGGATTCGGGTGTTATGCGGTAGCAAATCGTTCGCAATTGCATCTACAAACAGGATGTTTTCAGATAGAATTATTATCATATAATGCGTATAGTACTGGCATAGGGAATTGCATCAGAACTGAAACATTAATTCGTAAATAGAGGCATTTGCGCACTCGCCTGGCGATGCCAGGACTCGGCAGTCACGGCCGGCCGAACTTAGTGCTTGGTGATAGATAAATAGGGGATTGCGGCCGCGCCGCAAATGCTCACAACGTTATGCGCTATAGACGGTGCATCACTTATAGGAGGAGAAGTGGCAATTCTGACAGGAATCCTGATATTACTCATTGGTATTGTACATATAATATTCGGAGAGGTATCGCAGATTCCCGAACTGATGAAACATCTTGATGATCCTGCCATAATTGGTTCTGTCCGAGTGATGATCTACCAGGGTGGGGTGATACTGCTTGGGGTAGGCTTACTGCAATTCTTGAGAGGGTTGAATCGTGTTCAGCTGCGTGGGGTTGCATCTTGGATACCAGTCGGGATTATCATTCTCAATATTTTTACATTTATATTGGTTGGATTGCTGTTTGACTTAATTGTGATTCGGATCGCTTTCCCTCAACTGATCATATTCTTAATCATAATAGTGCTGATGATAGTGGAACTTCGAGCGTATAAAGCTCGAGATAAACAATGAGATCCGTGTAAAGTACATAACAGATGCATTTGCACACTCGGCTGCTGACGCAGCCTCGGCTGTTACGGCCGCGCGGAGCTTGAGTGCATGGTGATATATCGATAGGGGATTGCGGCCGCGCCGCAAGCTCACACAACGTTATACGAAAGTACTATTGAAACTATTGGAATACATTGGAATGAAAATCATATTCTCACTATACCTGATCATCATTCTTCCTGCTGCGCTACTTGTTCAACCAATGAAAATCTTTCTGCTTTCAATGAAGAAGAGCTGTTTCAACTCTTGAGTAAACCGGAAAGAGAATATTATCAGGGATTACGATTCCTACTGAATAAATACCAAAAAAGGCAATATCTTACTCTTGGAACACGGTCAGCGAGGGAGAATTGGATAATTAAATTCTGGAAAATGAATGATCCGATTCCCAGTACAAAAGCAAATGAACGAAGAATTGAACATGAGAACAGGGTCAGGATTGCGAAGGAGCAATATCCTAAAAAAACATTTCCAGGTCTGGACCACAGAGGGGAAACATTGATCAGGTTCGGTGAACCGGATCAGATAAATCGAGTCGATGCCGACCTGGTTTCGCTGGAGCAAAGTGTAGATTATTTCCGTTTAAAAAAGCCTGGTGAAGTATGGTATTATCATTTGATAGGCCTCATTGTCCCATTTGAACAGGTCAAGCTCGATGGTGAGTGCATATACAATATGGAGATATTTACTGTCGATCGAAATATGAGAGATATGTTGAATAGAAACGGGAATTATCTTTTAAATGATATCTGGTCTGATTGATTTTTACTTCGATATAGTACATTTCAGAGGTGGCCCTGGCAAGGTCAAAGCGGAAGTGAATTTGGAAATACCGACAACCGAGCTGACTTATTCTGAGGAAAATTGAGAATGTCATTCACGGCTTGAACTTTTTGTCAGCATTCATGATATGGAAATGAATGAAATTGTATCCGCGAAAAAGAAAACGAGTTTATCGTTCAAAGGATTGAATCCTGAAAAAACATCACTCATTCCAGCCCAGTTTACATTTACTCTGGATCCGGGATACTACCGGATCTGTTTAAAGGCTAAAGACCTTATTTCAAATCGTAACGGGAGTTACAGAATCAGCAACCTCATCAAGCCTTTGGGAGAAGGTCTTGGTATCAGTTAAATATGAAACGTCAGCTTATGGAAAAACACAACGGGAACGTATCGAATTTGACGCAAAAGAACTCCGGGGAGGAATATTTCAATTATCAGTAACAGTAATGGACAGACGAACCAGAGAATCAACGACACAAATTGCCAAATTCACTGTTATTGAATGATATTTGCAGTGACGGTATGAACGGGCAAAATATTATCTTATTACTTATCGTTGAGTTTATGAGCGTCGTTATCGTCTTTATCATTGCTGGTTTGATAACGTAACGATTTTGATCTTCCCTGCTTTTAATCTGTTCTGACAGCGATGTTATCTCTGGACTTTCATCGATGATCTGAATCATAATCCGAAAGCGTAAGATCAATAGTTCAGACCCGGTTCTTTAGGTGGTCGGATATCTTTCCAGGCGATCGGGGGAAGGGCATGACAGGTAAATTCCGCTTAGCCTTCTGTTTAGTCGCGGTTTCGTCCATTCTTCTTTCGGGAATTACGCCGGTTCCCTCTATGAGTAAAGAACCTGGCGCCATCATTCAAGGTAAGGATCTGTTTCAATCCAGTACCGCGGAACTGGCAGGCCTCCTGACAAGCAACCTGGGATTCGCCGTCCTCGCCGATCCTATCGTCGGCACGGGGAGCCACGGCCACACCTATCCCGGAGCGACCATCCCTTTTGGCATGGTGCAGCTCAGTCCAGACACGAGGCTTACAGGATGGGACGGGTGCTCGGCGTACCATTACTCTGATAATTATATTTACGGATTCAGCCACACGCACCTGAGTGGAACTGGCTGCTCCGACTATGGAGATATCCTCCTGATGCCGTTAAGTATTCCGCTGGACCCGCCGGAGACAAAGCCGTCACTGGAAAACGGTGCTGACGGGGAAGCCGGGTACAGGTCTCGTTTCGACCACTCGAGCGAGACGGTTCTTCCGGGATTCTATTCGGTATATCTTGATGACCACGATATCGGTGTAAGGCTCACAGCGACTCGAAGATGCGGATTCCATCACTACAGCTATCCCGAGGGCAGGGGAGAGGCGATAGTAATAGACCTGGCGCATAGGGACAAGGTCATTGATTCGGCCATATATATAAACAGTTCCACGGAAATCTCTGGGTTCAGAAGATCGAGGGCATGGGCCGAAGATCAGCATGTCTATTTCGTTGCGAGGTTCTCGCGGCCGATCGTTAGACACGCCTTATCAATAGGCGGCGATCCGGCGTCGGAAACGGTGAAGGAAATATCCGGTGAGGATCTCCGAGGGTGGTTCACATTCGATCCAGGCGACGGAGGTGTTCTGTTCGTAAAGGTCGGGATATCCGCCGTCAGCATAGAAGGGGCCCGGGGAAATCTCGATGCCGAACTCCCCGACTGGGATTTCAATGAGACAGCGAGAGAAGCGCTTGCTGAATGGGACCGATCTCTCAGCAGGATAATAGTCAAGGGGGGTAACACGAGTCAGAAGAGAACATTCTACAGCGCTCTTTATCACTCCCTTCTTGCTCCCAATCTCTACAGCGACGTCGATGGAAGATACAGGGGAAGGGATCTTAAGATACACAGCACTGATGATTTCGAATATTACACCGTATTTTCTCTATGGGATACGTACAGGGCCGCTCATCCTCTTTTTACTATAATAGAGCCTGAAAGGACAGTCGATTTTATGAAGACATTCCTCAGGCAGTACAAAGAGGGAGGCGCCTTGCCGGTGTGGGAACTCGGCGCTAACGAGACGGGTTGCATGATAGGGTATCACGCCGTCCCCGTCATTGCCGACGCATATATAAAAGGAATAGATGATTTTGACTCAGAGCTTGCTCTCGAGGCGATGATATCGAGCGCCAGCCAGGATCATCTCGGTCTCGAATCGTACAAGGCGAACGGGTTCATAGCTTCCGAGGATGCCGGGCAGTCGGTGTCGAGGACTCTCGAATACGCTTATGACGACTGGTGCATCGCGATGATGGCGCGAGCCATGGGCCGCGCCGATGTCGAGGCGAAGTTTCTCAGGAGAGCGCAGAGCTACAAGAACCTCTTCGACCCGGCGACCGGGTTTATGAGAGCGAGGCTCAACGGCGCTTTCATCGAGCCGTTCGATCCAGCCGAGGTGAATTTCCACTACACCGAGGCTAACTCATGGCAGTACAGCTTCTACGTTCCGCAGGATATAAGCGGACTTGCGATGCTGCATGGAGGGATGGCGGAGCTCGAAGCGAAACTCGATTCTCTCTTCGCGCAAAGGAGCGATCTGAAAGGCCTCGATCAACCTGATGTCACAGGCCTGATCGGGCAGTACGCCCACGGGAACGAACCGAGTCAGCATATGGCTTACCTGTATAATTACACCGGCTCCCCCTGGAAGACGCAGAGGCGAGTGCGGGAGATCATCGACACGATGTACGGCGACAAACCGGATGGTCTTTGCGGCAACGAGGACTGCGGGCAGATGTCTTCCTGGTATGTGCTGAGCGCTCTGGGCTTTTATCCGGTAACTCCCGGAGATGATATTTATATTATCGGTTCGCCTCTCTTTGATAAGGCTGAGATCGAACTCAGCGATGGAAAGTCATTCATCGTATCGGCGCGAAGGGATACGCCAGAGAGCATATATATACGATCTGCCACCCTTAACGGCAAGAAGTACGACAGGTCGTTCATCTCGCATCGGGATATCGTCCACGGCGGCGCCCTGGAACTCGAACTCGGTCCCGAGCCTTCCTATTCCTGGGGGATGGGAAAAGGAAACGTCCCCATATCCCGGATAGAGAAAGAGATCGTCTGTCCGTCTCCGGTGATAGATACCTCAGGGAGGATCTTTACCGGGAGCCTGACTCTCTCCTTTTCATGCGCCGAGAATGAGGCGGAAATCAGGTATACCACCGATGGCAGCGAGCCTGGACCGGAGTCAAGGCTGTACGGGAAACCGTTCACTATAACAGAGACTTCCACTATTAAAGCAGCCGCGTACAAAACCGGGATGATCGGGAGCAGAACGCTCATGAGCCACTTTACCCGGATCAAGGAGGGAATATTCGTCAAGCTCACGGGAGAATACAGTCCTCTTTATTCCGGCGGAGGCCCGCTCGCGCTTGTCGACCAGATCAGGGGAGGCGAGGATTTTCGAACCGGGGGATGGCAGGGATACCAGGGGATCGATTTAGAAGCAGTGATCGATCTTGGAAAAGAAATCGATATAAAGAAAATATCAGCCGGTTTCATGAACGATCCAGGAGCTTGGATATTTCTGCCGGTAAGAGTCGGATTCGCGGTATCTTCTGACGGCGAGAGCTTCAGCGACGCGGGAGAGATTGAAAATCCTTTCAACGAAGAACCGGATGATGAAAAAATATGGGAGGCTCGTTCAAAAAACCTCAGCGTGCGCGCGAGGTATGTCAGGGTCAGAGCGGAGAACATAGGAGTATGTCCGCCGGGCCATCCAGGCGAGGGCAGCAGGTCCTGGATATTCATCGACGAGATAACGGTCGACAGGCAGTAGAGTAGATAACAAGGAGGATCAATGGTCGTTTTCAGCTTTCTCGACTGGTTCTGGCTGATAGCGTTCATCGTGCTGATGGTAGGAAGCGGAGTGAGGTTCTACAGGCTCGGCAAGAGATCCGAGGCGGACTTTTTCCTTGCCGGCAGGGGATTGCCGTGGTGGCTTCCGGCATCTTCCGTATATGCTACGCATACGGCGACCGATACGCCGATGTGGGTCTCGGGAGTTGTATACAGGTTCGGCCTCGCCGGCCTCTGGTACACCTTTTTTTCGGCCTGGTGCGCGATCAGCGCCTTTGTATCGACTAAAATATTCAGGCGTTCTCTCGCCTACACGCAGGCCGAGTGGCAGTCTCAGCGTTTCGGCGGGATGTCTGGCGAGCTGCTCCGCGGCTGGGTAGCGGGCTGGCAGGTCTTTCTCAATATGTTTATCCTCGGCTGGGTCGGTATAGCTATGGGGAAGGTCTGCGGATTCATGTTCGGCTGGCCGCTCTGGATAGGCCTTATAGTATTTTCCTCAGTCTGCGCCGTCTATGTTCTTGCCGCTGGATACTGGGGGGTCGTGATGGCCGATTTCCAGCAGGGAGTAATCGCTTTCATAGTGATAATCATAGTCTCCTTCTGGGGGATCCATGCTGCCGGCGGAGCGGCGGGAATAATTTCGAAGCTTGAGGTGATGGGAGAGGCGGGAAGGCTCAACCCGTTCAATTTCACGGGATTTCTCAGCGGAGATTTTCCGATGGTCTGGTTTCTGACGATGCTGTTTATCGGAATACTTGGCGGACTCGGCATGGGAACCGCGATAGACTGGTTTCCCGAAGCGCAGAGGATCCAGTCTGCAAAAACGGTCAAGGACGCGTCATGGTCGATATGGGCAGGGTCGGCTCTCGTCATCTTCAGGAACGCCCTATGGGGCGCCGCGATCCTCGCCTTTTTCGTCCTCTATCCGAACCTCAGCGATGTGAAAGATTACGAGATGGGCTGGTTCCGGCTCGGTTTCGAGAATCTGCCCGCGGGGATGATAGGGTTCTTCTTCGCCGCCATAGTGGCGATACATATATCGACGATATCTACGCATCTGAATCTCGGCGCGGTCTATATAACAAGGGACCTTTATCACCACTACATCAATCCTCAGGCGACCCAGGAAAAGCTTGTCAGGGTCGGACGGATAGGGACTGTGATACTGCTCGCTGGATCTTTTATCTTCGGTTCCATAATGGAGAATATCACTGAGTGGCTGATCTTCGCCCTCTGGATAATGGCGGCGGGTATATGGCTTCCGGGGATACTACAGGTCGTCTGGTGGAGGTTCAACGGCTGGGGGTACCTGACCGCCTGGGTCTCGAACCTCGTTTTTTCGTGGCTTGTCGTCTGGGTGCTTCCGGCGTTCGGGATTCTGCCCGAGCTGAAGGATTATCACCAGTTCTGGCTCCTGATGCTTCTCGGAGCCGTTGTCTTCATCCCGGTGACATTCTTCACGAAACCGGAGAAGATGGACAGGCTGGTCAAGTTCTATGTCATGTCACGGCCTGTCGGCTGGTGGGGCCCGGTAAGGCGGGAAGCGCAAAAGCGCGGATTGTTATGAGGAACGATCGCTCCGGCGAGCGGAGAAAATGGAATACAATAGATGTCGCCTGTTTTGATATCAATCACCCAGGGAGATGATCTTGATGTTCAGAAAAGAATGGACAAGCGATGAAGCTGAGAGATGGACGATCCACGATACTGTGACGGTGATTATCTCACCTGTAATATACGTTCTCATACTGATAGGGGGAGCGTTGAGCGCCCTTTTGATGCCGCTCGGATTTGCCCTCCTGGCTATAGGTATCGTTCTAATATTTGTCATGGTAAAAATAATCAACCCCAAACTCTCCGCCATATCGAAGGCGTACGAAGAGAAGCAGAAGGGTTATATGGAAGAGCTTGAGAAGAAGGTGAAGTGGGAGGAATAATCGGCTGGCCGGGCGGTCTGCCTGAAGGCGGACTCCGAGTGGAGATGATCGGATAAAAGTAGATTTTCATATACTGGGAAGAGGAAAGGATAATCTAAATGGACAATGGACTGAAGATGGTGCTTGGAATGACACTCGCTTACGTGACTTCGTTCGCCGGGCTTATACTTGCCTGGCATTCATGGAGAAAACATCACGGCAGCAGGGAGGACAACTGATGAAATCCGTTCTTTTCGGGATCGTTGTCCCGGCTGTAGTATTTGCCATATCATTTTTCATGACAGAGATGCTCTTCAGGCATTTTTCAAAAACGGAGGTGGATCATGAAAAAGACGGGAGTTCTTAAGGTTGTTAACCTGATCCTTGGGATATTCTTCGTCAATCAGGTCGTGACCGGGCTGATTCACGCGAGACTTTCTCACAATATGTACGAAATATTGCATGAGGGTGGAGGTATAATCCTTGCCCTGTCGGGGGTGCTTCATCTGATCCTGAACTGGAACTGGATAAATTCAAATTACCTGAGAAAGTCGGCGGCTACAAAAGCTTAGGAACTGCTTGAAAGGGAAAGGGAGGATATTATGCGTAGAGGACAAAAGACTCGATTCGTAAAATTGAGCTGTATTCTGGCAATTCCGGTTTTAATGATCCTTATGACCCAGTCAGCCGATTCTCAATCTGAAAGCGCCGCCGCTGAAGATAAGCTGCAGGAGCTTGTTATAAAAAGATATTCTGATTTTCTGAGATCGCATCCATGCGAAGAACTTGTCGAGGGGGGATATCTGCAGCCGGAAGAGAAAATAGAGGAGCTTGAGAAGAAAGTATCTGTCGGAATCCACTACGCCGAATACAATCTAAAAGGTGACCTGACGACCCTAGGCGCCGATGATTCTATTGTCGATCTGTGCAAATATATCAATGACAATTTCATCATCATGGCGGAAGGTCATGCGCGGGCGAGGCTATCATTGACAAAAGAGGCCGATGGATGGAGATTCTCCGCTCTAGGCAAACCATCGGAAGAAATGATCGATATGATAAAAGCAGGTCTTCTTGAAAAGGCCGATAATCGCCTTATAAGATTCGGTCCCTTTTATCTCCTTGAGGTGACACGGAACGGAAAACCTGAATATTATCCGGCGAATAAAAATGCTGTCGAGACTTTCAAATTCGACAGGAATGCTAAAGGTAACTTTATACCGATAAACAAGGATACAGTGATCAGGTTGTGGACGGACCTCATGAATAACCGAGACAGGCGAAACTGATGCTGGAACAATGGGTCGCGGCTCACTTATTCCACCATTCTAGCACGTTCCTTGCAAATAGAAGATCCGGAAGCACGGATATGAATTAGAAATGGCGTAAGGTAAAGAGCATAACGGACAGGTAATAAAGGTATTATGATAATTAAATATGTGGATTCAGCATCAATGTGGCCGGGAAGGGTGGTAGCCCTTCTATCAGGATTTATCGTCCTCTTTTCAGGGCAGATCTCTGCCGACGAAGCAGGGGGAAAGCTGCCTCTTGTAGGGACGAAGGACCATGGTATCAAGAAGCTCGAGGGTTTCGAGCTGGTCAATCCTGTCGCGTCAAGGGTGCCGTTCAGCGAGGGTGAGAACCTGATCTTCCAGATCAGGTACGGGCTGATAAACGCCGGTACGGCAACCCTCGAAGTAAGGAATATAGCGGAGATCGACAGCGTAAGATGCTACCATATAGTCTCCGTTGCGAGGACGAACAAGGTATTCGACAAGATATTCAAGGTCCGCGACAGGCATGAATCCTTCATCGATTATGAAAATCTCTACTCGCTGAGGTTCGAGAAGCATCTGAGAGAGGGAAAATACAAGTATGACAGGGAGTATGTCTTCGATCAGAAGAGACATCTGGCGCTCTACAAGGATAAGGAGATGCCTATTGCGCCAAATACGCGCGATATTCTTGCCGCCCTCTATTACGTCAGGACGCTTGATTTCGAACCGGGGCAGGCGGTGGCGATGGCGAATCATGCCAGCGGAAGAAACTATCCGATATATATCAAGATGCTGGGTCGGGAAAGGGTAATTGTTCCCGCCGGTGAGTTCGACTGCGTAGTGATCGAACCTGTCCTCGAGACGAGCGCGATATTCGAGAACAAGGGTAAGTTGACAATATGGCTGACCGATGATACGTTCAAGATGCCTGTTCTGATGCGTTCGAAGGTGATCGTCGGGGCCTTCGAGGCGGTGCTTGAGGAGTATCAGCAGAGTCCCGACTCGATCAGGGTGCTTGAAAAAAGGGGAATCTTCCAGGATGACGAGCAAATATAACGAGATCGATCTCAGCCGTGTCCGGACCGTTTCGATATCAGAGCGCGAAAGCAAGGTCTCCGTCGATGACTATGGAGAGCCTGTGAAGGGCGGAAAGGCCCTGAGGCATTGGATAGATTCTCTCCCTGATCAGCTTGCCGCGAAAAGGTTCCGCAAGCTCGTGCTGGCTTTCAGAAGGGCGAAAGCGGCAAAGAAAAAAGAGATGATATGGATGATAGGAGCCCACGTGATAAAATGCGGACTCCCGCCATACCTGATATCTCTGATGAAAAAAGGGTATATTACCGCACTGGCAGCGAACGGCGCTGTCGCTATCCACGACCTCGAGATCGCCTTCTTTGGCAAGACTTCCGAAGATGTCGCTGCGAATCTCGAAACGGGCACCTTCGGCTTCTGCGCGGAGACAGCCGGAATGCTTTTTGAAGCTGTCGAGGCGGGATCTGACGACAAGCTCGGACTTGGCGAGTCGATAGGCCGCTATATAACAACTGCAAAAGCGCCTTACGCAGCGAAGAGCATTCTTGCCCAGGCGTACAGGGCCGATATCCCTGTTACGATGCATATATCGATCGGTACTGATATAGTCGCCCAGCACCCTGGGTACGACGGGGGAAAATGGGGAGAGCTCTCGGCCCGGGATTTTCGTATATTCGGCCAGCGGGTCCATAACCTCGGACATTCGACCGGAGTCGTACTGAATATCGGTTCGGCTGTGATCCTTCCAGAGGTTTTTCTCAAGGCTTACAGCGCGGCGAGGAACCTCGGGGCCCCTTTTGAAAGACTCACGACAGCCAATATCGACATGATCCAGCATTACCGCCCAGGAGAGAATCTTCTCAGGCGCCCTGCCGGCCTTGGAGCTGAAGCTATCTCCCTTACCGGCCATCACGAGGTCATGATCCCGCTTCTTTATTCCGCCCTGATGTCATAATCAGTTTACGGTTGATTTTAGGAGTTGACAGGCGCGGTGGCGTTGTGATACAATCCATGAAGTACAGGGAGGTGTACTTAGAGAAACGTTTGTTATAGATATTTGCTTCGGTGCTGGTTTAACTTTTGGATTGTGAAGTAAGTTTCTATTACAGGCGTTTTTTTACGTCACAATGCCCAGGCCGAAGTCACAGGCCTGGGCATTTTTTTGGAGGAGAGATGGCTGGATATCCGGAACTGAAAGAGACGATTGCTACATCGGGGATCTCCGCTTTTTCGATGAATGAATGCACGGAGATCAGGGAGGACAGGTTTTTCACCTTCTTCAAGAGAGCGACAGACATCATCATCGCGGGATTGATCCTGCTTCTTTTCCTTCCAGTCATTCCGGTAATAGTGTTGTTGATAAAACTGGATTCGAACGGAGCTATCCTGTTTAAACAAAAAAGGATAGGCAAGGGTGGCAGGGAATTTGATTTCTACAAGTTCCGTTCGATGCTACAGGGGGCGGAGAGTATAATCGGTCATCTGAGGCCTCTCAGCGGAGTCGACGGACCGATCTTCAAGCTCAAAGAGGATCCGAGAGTGACCAGGGTCGGACGGTTTCTACGGCGTTCGAGCCTTGATGAGCTGCCTCAGTTACTCAACGTCATAAAAGGAGATATGAGTATCGTTGGTCCGCGCCCGAATCTTCCGTCGGAGGTGGCGCACTATCTGCCATGGCAGAAAAAACGTCTCGAAGTCACCCCAGGCATAACCTGCTTCTGGCAGATCACCGGTCGCAGCCATATCGGTTTCCACGAATGGATGAGGCTGGATCTTGAGTATATCAGGAAAAGAAGTCTGGTAACTGATTTTAAAATAATGCTAAAGACCATTCCGGCAGTTATCGCCAGGAAAGGGGCCTACTAGTATTCTGGCATGCATCTTGCCCTAATTCTTGTTTGACATATTACGCCTGAAAGGGTAACTTTTCCTCGATTTAAAGGAATTACAGGGTCGGACCTGAAGTAGCTGAATCTGGAGACCAATGCGAAGAATTACATTCTGCCTCGATATGGTAATATTGTTGACACTATCTGCCCTGATTCTCGGCGGATGTGGAGGCGGAAACAGGATTATCGACAACAGGGCTGGAATCGTTGAGACTTCGACGCTCGATCTCTCAGCCCTTCCGCAGGCTGAAGAGGATGGCATCTACACTCTGGGATACGGAGATGTCATCGATGTGCTTTTTCTCTATAACAGAAACTATTCCAGGGAAAATATAAAGATCCGCCCGGACGGAAGGATATCCTATCCGTATATCGGCGATATCGAAGTAGTCGGCAGGACTACCGATGAAATAGACAGTATCCTCACCGAGAAGTTCTCGGAGATAATCAATGATCCCGATATAGCCGTGATGGTAAGGGAATTCGACAAACGCCTGGTCTATGTGCTGGGTGAAGTCGGAAACCCTGGAGGATACGATTACAGGCCGGGACAGACTCTTCTCAATCTTCTCGCTTCCGGGGGCGGGCTCAATGATGATGCGAGGAAGAACAACGTTGTGGTGATAAGAAGGATCGCTCCCGATCACATCGTTGGTATCGAAGTAAATATCAACGATATCATCAAAGGAAACCACTATGATCTCGACATCGCGATAAGGCCTTACGATATTGTGATGGTCCCTAAATCCAGGATATCTTCGGCAGCGGACTTTTCTAATAAAATGTTTGATATCCTCGCCAAACCGGCCGATCTTTATCTAAGGGGATGGCAGGTAGTGAATGTAAAGACGATGTATGAGTTTTACAGATCGGTCGGACGGAGCCAGTAGCCTTATGGAAAACAAGAGTGTAGTAAAAGAATCGACCGTGAAGGATTTTCTCGAGGTGATCTTCCGAAGAAAATGGATCATCGTCGGCGTAGTCCTGATCTCGACGGTTTTCGTGATTATTCTCAACCTGAAGGAACCGGCAGTCTACGAATCTGTAGGCAAGATGCTTGTAAAGAGGGGAGAGGCTCCGGGAGTCTTTAACAGCTATGTGAGGGTCCTCACCTGGGAAGAGGAGATAGCCTCGCAGATCGAGATGGTCCGTTCCCAGGTCGTTCTTGACAGGGCCAATGATATGCTTCCCTCGTTTCTTCCGGATGGTTATGAGACTCCCGAAAAGATAAATCCGGGATCGACTGTATCTGGCGTTATCAGCACTTCGAACGTCCTCTGGGTGACATATACCTGTCTCGATCCGGTCTTCGCGGAAGCGGCGGTCAACGCGATCGTCAATTCGTACAAGGAATATTACCAGCAGGTGAGGACTCCTCCCGAGATGGATGATTTTTTCACCTCTGAGCTCACAAGGGTGAATGAGGATCTCGAATACTGGCGGCAGAGAAAGAGTATGCTTGAAAAAGAATGGGGAATAGTCGATATCCAGGCTCAGGAACGAAACACACTTAACAGGATCGAAGCGTACAGGACTGAACTCGATCTCGTCCAGAAAGAACGCAGCGAGGTGGAGGACGTCATAACCACGCTGGAAAAGGCCGAGTCAAACGGAGTCTATTCACAGGCTATGCTTGCCGCTTGGAACTTTTCGTTCGGGACGAGGAAGACGATGATCGAGCAATATGTCGAGAAGCTGCAGGAACTGAAGTTGTCCGAATCGGAACTTTCCGCTACGTATACCGACGAGCACAGGGAACTTAAAAAGGTGCGCAAACAGATATCGGATATAAACATCTTCCTGAAAAGCGAGATCGATCTCAACATCGAAGCAAGAAAAACAAACCTTTCTCATATAATCGCTAGGGAAAAGGATCTCAAGGAAATGATCGACGCGATCGTGGTTGAGAAGGATTCATACCCGGAAAAGGGAGTGGAGCTTGAGAGGATAGACAGGGCGATAGACAGGCTGGCGATAAACTATAGCGATCTGAAGAACCAGCACATGACATCGAAAGTCGCGCTTGCCAGTAATCCTGAATGGTCTATAACGATACTGGCGCCGGCCACGCCTGGCAACCAGAAGAAGACAAGAGATTATGTCAGGATGGCCCTAGGCCCGATTTTCAGCCTTGTAATAGCGCTCGGGTTTACATTTTTCATAGATAATCTCGATCACTCGATCAAGAATATATCGGAAGCCGAAGACCTTCTGGGATTCCAGGTGCTGTCGAGTTTTCCTGATATGGAACGGAAATAGGCCAGGATGTACGAAGAATTTTACAGATTCAAGGAACTGCCTTTCAACGTGACTCCCGATCCGCGTTTTCTCTACAGGAGTGAGAGCCACAGGGACGCGCTGGCCTATATAACTTACGGGATCTTTCAGAAAAAAGGTTTCATCGCGGTGACCGGAGAGGTGGGAGTGGGAAAGACAACGGTGGTAAACGCCTTTATCGATCTCTTTCAACCCTCTCTGGAAGTCGCTTTCGTCTTTACGACGAAGTTTCCATTCGATCAGCTTCTATATCTCGTATGCAACGATTTCGGGCTGGACGTCGAGGGGATGAACAAGGCGCAGATGCTTCTGTCCCTCAACAGGTTCCTTATATCGCAGTATGAAAAAAACAGGAACACCGTTCTGATCATCGATGAGGCGCAGAATCTCTCGCCGGACGTCCTTGAGGAACTGAGAATGCTCTCGAACCTCGAGACAAGGGATAGAAAACTGATACAGATAATGCTCGTCGGCCAGCCGGAGCTGGAGAATATGCTCAACCTCAACGAGATGCGACAGCTTCGCCAGCGGATACCGGGGATATGCAAGATCCCGATGCTGAACCGCCAGGAGACGGATAACTATATCAAGTACCGTCTTCATGTCGCTTCCGAGGATAACAACGGACCGGTATTTTCGGGGGACGCGCTCGAAGAGATATTTCATTATTCGGGAGGGACGCCGAGACTGATCAATGTTCTCTGCGACCGTGTCCTTCTTCTCGGATATGTGGGGAACACTCACTCGCTCGACGGAAAGATAGTGCGTGAGGCGATAAGAGACCTGGAAAACAAGGAGAGTATAGTTACGGAGCGTCGAAATCGGCCGATGTAGCGATATCTCGACCAGGGGGTTGTCTGATTTGAGTAAGATATTTGATGCCCTTAGAAAAGCGGAGATGAAAAAAGGGGCTCCACGAATCAAGAATCAGCGTCCGGTAAGGCCGGTCAAGCCTGCCTCGGGTGGGGATGATCTTTTTATCCCCGGCGTCGACGACGAATTCCGGCGTTCCCTGATGAACCTTAGAAATTCGATCGATTCCGAGTTCAAGGAGAGAGATTCCAGGGTCGTCATGTTCACCAGCGCCGTAAAGGGCGAAGGAAAGACTCTGATAGCTTCATACCTGGCAAGAGTTCTGGCCCAGAGTGAAGCGGACAGGGTGCTGATTATCGATTGCGCGATAAACGATCCGAAAATACATGAGCTTTTCGGAATAGAAAACGAAAAAGGCATCATAGATTACCTTTCCGGCGACGTGACGCTGGAAGAGATCATCCGGCCTGTAGATGACGGGGTCCTTGATATTATTACGAGTGGTTCTGTCCGTATGCCCGATGTCACTCAGCCGCTATTTAAATCAGCCCTGATGGACGAGTTGATAGCCGAGACCGGAGCGAGATACGACTATGTCATCATAGACACATCGGCGGTACTGGAAGCTCCCGAGACTCCCGTTATAGGTTCGCGGGCCAACGGAATAGCCCTGGTCATACAGGCTGGACATACCAAGCGAGAAGTGGTGCAGCGAGCGATAATGATGGTGCGAAAGCTCGATGGACATTTCCTCGGTTCGATCCTCAACAGGAAGAAATACTATATCCCCGAATTCATATACAGGCGGGTTTGATTGCTGCAAAATCAGGGAAATGAGAAAGGCCGGCAGAGTAGCAATATCTTTTTCCATCATGCCGAGGGCGATCCTCTATACAAGATAAAAAAACGTTATCACGACCGGTTCGAAAAGTCTCTTGAATGTTGCGGCGACCTTCTCGCCGGGCATATCGGACCAGATAATTTGAAATCCCTTCTGCTGACAGGAAGTTTCTCGATCGGCGAGGGGAGCATACTGTTCGGGGGCGAAAGCCCCGTTTTTCTGTCCGACATAGATCTTCTCGCGATAATCGAGGACAAAGGACTTCTGATGAAGCTTCTTCCCGAAAAAGAGCGGCTTTCCGGAGAATGCGAATCATTATTCCCGGACGCTGTCTTCGACGGGCATGTCGACGTAGGTATAGTGACCGCTGGCGAGACAGGCAGGTTTCCACGGTCTCCCGGAGTATATGATATAAACCGGAGGGCGATCGTCCTGAGAGGAGACCTCGGCGCGTCCGGGTTTTTTCCAGATTTCAGGCCGGAAGAGGTCGACCGCCGCGAGGGGATCATACTTCTGGAAAACAGGATCGCTTCCTTTATCGGGGAGTGGCCTCCCGATACATCTTCGGGGCCGCTTTCCAGGCATCACTTTCTCTATCAGGCGGCAAAGGGATACGCCGACATCATCACGGCGTCTTTATGCGTATCTGGAAATTTCATCTCCGGCTACAGGGAACGGGCTGAGTACGTTGCCGGCGCTGGCGAGGATGATCCGGGCGTCAGGCTGGCAGGCCAGGGGGCAGTTATGAAGGCGCTAGAATGGTCGGAGTACAAGCTCGACCCCTCCGGCAAGGTGCCGCCTTTTTCAGCAGGAACTGATAGATCTCTTTGGTTCGAGGTCGCGGCCGACCTGCTCGGTTGCTGGAAAAGATGTGAATCGTTCATTCAGGGAGGCGCCGCCGTCGGGGCAGAGGAGCAGAACGCTTCGGACCTTTTTGCCGGCAGGAGGACAAAATCGTTTAAAAAGGATTATATTACGGCGTGGAGATGCTATCTTCGCGATAAGCCATTTCGAACGGTAGCATCGACAGTCTTTTCTGTCGGGCTCGCTCTGGCCCGATCATCGCCTCTTGAAAAGCTGAGGGAAGCGGGAGTACTGCTTCTCGACCATGCAGTATCGCGTGGGACCGGTTCGGTCATCGGGCCGAATGATCGGATATTTTTAGCTGGTGAGGGCGATTGGGCCAAAGCGGCCGGCAGGCTCAGCGATGAGTGGAATCGGCTCGTCTTTGGAAGGAAAGGTTGATATACATTGGCCGCCACGGTGATGATAATAATCGATGCCCTGGGATACGATATAACAAGGCATCACGATTTCAGGCCAGCCGGGCTTGATAAAATTGCGAAGGCCGAGACTGTCTTCGGATTCAGCCAGGCTGCTCTTACCACCATCATGACAGGCGCCTTACCGGACCATCACGGACTATGGATGATGTATTCGTTCGACCAGCAGGGGTCTCCTTTCAAATGGCTGAGAAATATGCCCCGCTTTGTATCTACCGAAAGAAGATGGGTCAGGACGATCATCGACCGGCAGATAACAAGGTCGATCGGTGTAAGCGCTTATTACAATCTCTACGATGTACCCGCGAGGGAGCTTTCTTTTCTCGACCTGCCCGCGAGAAAGCAACTTTTTTCACCGGGGAGTGTTCCGGGGCGTGAGACAATCATAGACACGGCGCTCCGGAAAAATATCCCACTGTTCATCCGTTATTACAATACGGAAGAGAAAAAAGCGTTCAACGATCTCGCACTTGCCCTTGACGGCGGAGGAGATGGTCTTTTCTTACTGTATACGGCAGGTTTCGATTCGACCCTTCACAGACGCGGAACGCTTTCTGAAGAGACCGGGCTCCACCTGCGCTGGTATGAAAAAAGGATCGGTGAGATCGCCTCTTCCCGCGACGACCTGAGGATCTTCGTTCTGGGAGATCACGGTATGTGCGACGTGACAGCGGTGATCGATGTGATGGGGGAGATCGGCCGGCTCGGGTTGTCAGTCCCTGAAGACTACATACCATTTTACGATTCGACGATGGCGAGATTCAGGTTCAATTCAGGCAGGGGCAGGGAACTTGTCGGCAATGTTCTGACAGATATAAAGGGAGGCCGCATCCTCGAAGAAAAAGAACTCCGGAGGCTCGGAGTATGGTTTGACGACCAGAGGTTCGGGGAGATGATCTTTCTGGCCGATCCTGGCGTGATGATAGTACCGTGTTTCATGGGGAAGAAGCCGATCGCCGGCATGCACGGATATCACCCCGGCGCTCCGTGCATGGACAGTGTTCTGTATTCGAATGTCCCGGCGGTGCCAGACCGGATCTCGTTGACTGAAATTGCGGGGATGATACTACCCGGCAACGGCGGCATGGAGCGGAGATGACGTACGAAAAAGTCGGACAGGCGATGTCATGGAATATCCTGGCGAAGCTGGCAAGGCTGTTCGCCGGACCGGTAAGTTTCATAATAGTCGTAAGGATACTGGGAAGCCATGACTGGGGTGTACTGAGTATACTCAAGACGATATCCGGTTTCGCCATGATCATTGTCGCGCTCGGCGGGACGCAGGCTATGCTTAAATATCTTCCCTCGAGGCGCGTCAGGGGAGGGATGGGTGATTTCTTTAAAAATGTAAAAAGACTGCTGCTGCTGCAGGTGGCAGCCTGGTTGATCCTGCTGGGTGCCGTCTGGTTTTTCAGGGAAGAGCTCGGTTCTTTTTATGAGGACAGGCCGGATAATTTTAATATCTATCTTGTGACAGCCGTCGCCCTCGTGATATTCAAAGTCTTGATCTCGATGGTCACGAATATTCTTCAGTCATGGTATGTCACGAAACGTCTCAGTATCGTAACGGCAATATCCAACGTGGCATATCTTGTTTTGATGATGTTGCTTCTAAAGGCCGGGCTGGGGATAATCGGGTATCTTGCAGCCGGAGCGATCATCGATATCCTCTCGACAGTCATACTACTCCCCGGGATAATGGAACTGATCCGCGAAGACGACAGGCCCGGAGATGATATTCCGGGGATACGAAGGATAATGAAATACTCCCTGCCTTTTGTAGTCACCGGTCTGCTTACTCAGATCGTCTGGCGTCATTCCGAGGTGATATTCCTGGGCCGATATTCAGGCGCCGAGGCATCCGGATTTTTCAGCCTGGCATATGATATCCCACAGATGGCGCTTGAATTCGTTCCGCTTACTATCTGGCCTATCGTGATGGCGGGGATGTCCGAAGTCTTTTCAAAAGACGATTCGAGACTTGCCGAAGCTATCGATATATACTACAGGCTCCTTTTCCTGCTCGTCATACCGGTTGCCGCGATGGGATTCGCTTTCGCGAAACCGATGGTTCCTTTGCTTTACGGAAACGAAATGGTTCCCTCGGCACGGCTTACGCAATTGTTTTTTATTGTCTTTTCATATTCGTTTCTCTATACTCCGATGAGTATGGCCCTCTATGTGATTGGAAAAAGCTGGGTTAACATGCTTGTCCTCACGGTGATGGCGATATTGAATATAGGCCTGGATATTGCTTTGATCCCCAAGTATGGTTTGTGGGGGGCGTTTTTCCCCGTGGTACTGATCCTGGCGGTAGAGGTCGTTGTATTCAGAGTGACTGTAAAGTATTTCAGGCCGGATATCAAAGTGCCGTCAGGTTTTATAGCAAGGTGTTACCTGGCCGCTCTTCCGACCGCCGCTCTCGCGTTTCTCTCATCGAGATGGGATTCGCCCGTTCTGCTGATTTTACTGATGATCCTGGGATTGGCCCTGCTTTTCGCGGGATTCAGATTTTTAAATATTATAGGGGAAAGAGAGAAGGGGTTGATAAATAAACTCCCTCTTCCTTTCAAGGAAAAGCTGACAGGGATCTTTTGATAAGGATGATCTATGTATCGTGAAAAGAAAATATCGGTCGTTATTCCGTGTTTCAACGAAGAGGAAGGGATAGCGCTGGTAATACCATCTCTTCCCGAATCGGTCGATGAGGTCATAATCGTCGATAACAATTCGACCGACAGGACAGCCGAAGTCGCGAAAGGGCTCGGAGCCCGCGTCGTCTTTGAAAAAAAGAAGGGGTACGGGGCGGCGTACAAGGCCGGACTACCTGCCGTCACCGGTGATATAACAGTGACGATGGACGGCGACGGGACTTACGCCGTCGAACAGATCGAAGAATGCATCGATCACCTGATAGACAAGGATCTCGATTTCGTGTCAGCTTCTCGTTTTCCACTGAAAGACAAGAAATCGATGAATTTTTCAAACAAGGTCGGCAACTGGGTCCTAACTATGGGGACGCTGATACTTTTCGCGCACGCGATAAGGGATTCGCAATCGGGGATGTGGATATATAAGAGCGAGATCTATCCCAGACTCGGTCTTCAGAGCGACGGGATGCCCCTCAGCGAAGAGATCAAGATCGCCGCGATAAGACATCCGGGGATCAGGTTCGACGAGTACAATGTCAATTATCATCCTCGCGTCGGCGAGGTCAAATTGAACAAATGGAAAGACGGTTTCGAGAATCTTCTCTATCTTGTGAAATTACGTTTCAGACCGGCAAAAAAGTAGATCTTCGCGGGTGACCGCACTGGAGGGCCCTGAATATGCTTAAAAACCTGATTATGATCATGGCTACAGTCGTCCTGAATACAGCGGGCCAGTTTATGATGAAAGCTGGAATAAACAGGATAGGGAAGATCGGGCTTGGGAATATTGTCGAAGCCTTTCAGAAGGTCGTTACATCATGGTACGTGATAGGAGGATTCACTTCGTACGCGCTGAGCGCTGTCCTATGGATACTGATCCTGTCGCGTTCGGAACTGAGCTGGGCGTTCCCGATGGTGAGCCTCTCGTACGTGATCACGGCGCTGCTCGCGCCATATCTGCTTAACGAGTCATTTTCGATCCAGAGATTCATAGGTATCATTGTCATCTGTGCCGGAGTCTTCCTGGTAAGCAGGACATATAACTGATATTGGAAATAGTGGCCGACACGCTCTCAGAATCGAGGAGTCCGCTGCCTTGAAGAACAAAGCGTTTTTCCTCACGTTGAGCATTTCGTTAATAATCCTTTCTTTTCTGGTCGGTGCCCGCATCATCCCGGGTCCCGCGCCAGTGGGGTTGATCCTGGCTTTCCTTTCGTTATTCGTTCTCCCGGGGATCTATATCACGCTGATCCGTTCCGGTTCCGTCCCGCTGACTGTAGAGGGAGTCTGCAGGGTCTTCTTCAGCGGGATCATCTATGCGACGTTCATCGTCACTCTCGGTTTTCTGCCTGGAACGGGATATGCCGGTATATCGACAGCCTGTTCTGCAGTCACGGTCGTGTTGATCCTCTATTACCACATGCACATCAGGAGAAACGACGAAAAGGTCAACCAGCGTATCAGGCCCTACTTTGTAGAGGATACTGGACTTTCGGCCAGAGAAAAAAGAGCGATGCTGGCGATCATCCTTGTCATGATGATCCTCTGTTTCGTGTTTTTCGATCAAAGCGGCGAGCTTGGTATTTCCACCGACGCGCCTGATCATATCAGTTTTATCCGCAGGTCTATCGAGAGCGGGACGATCCTTCCAGACGATTCTTTTTTCAGGGAGGGAGATGGGACAGGATTCGATCCAAGAAAGGGATTGTGGCATCCGGTGCTTTCCCTCTGGGCATACCAGGCTGATGCCGCGCCGGACGATCTCTGGTCGATGATCCCTTCTTTTCTGGCATTTTTCGCCCTGGCCGTTTTCTGGTTCTATTCAAAGGAGCTTCTCGGAACGATAAGGCTGACTCTGTTGGCTTCGATACTTTTTGTCCTGTTCATGAGGGGGAACGGCATCGCGTGGCTCACCAGGATCGGGTACAGCAAGAACCTGGCGATAGTGATGATGTGGGGTACGACCGGATACCTGATCAGGTACCTGCGATTGAAGGAAAGGCGCGATCTGATCTTGTCGGTCTTTCTTGTCGTGACGGGAATCGCGTATCACATCGTCTTCGCGTATCTTATGTTCGGCATCCTCGGTTCTTTCTTTATCTATGGAGTCATTCTTCCAGCCGGCAGAAGATGGATGCGGGGGTTCAGGGTAATAGTCCCTGTGCTGGCCGGTGTCACCGCGGCGGCGGTGATCGCCAGGATATCGATGGTACAGGGAGAGTATAACATCATACACACGCACAGGCAGGGCCTCCTCCTTCTCGGAGAGAAGTTTCTGACAGTCGATCCGATCGAGCTCATGAGCCAGATGGGGTTGGTTTTCTTTTTCATATTAATCGCGTCCCCGCTGGTCTTTTTCATAAGGGAGAAAAAGGGACTGCCTCTACTTGCCGGCGTACTTTTTCTCGTTCCGGTTCTGGCGGTGATAAATCCTCTTACCGCTACGCCTCTCGAGAGCCACCTTGGTTATCTTTTCTACAGACTGGTCTATGCCGCTCCGTCGACCGGCCTGCTCGCTCTGATAATATATTATCTATGCAGGCTCATCATAATGGGGACGGTATCAGGAGAGAAGCGATCCTGGAAAGCCAGGACAGTCGCGGCCCGCGTATTGTCTCTTCTTCTGATCTTTCTCTTCGCCGCTCTTCCTCTCAGGTTCGCAATTTCAGGAATAATGAGTGAAACGGAGAAAATACTGCTTACAGATCCGGAGTCGAGTCTTGAGAGGGGCGATATCCTCTGTGAGTTGACCAGGGAACTCCCTGAAGGGTCGGTAGTGATCTCCGATCCAGCGACGAGTTACCTGCTTTCGGCATACACAGACTGTTTCGCCGTAGTCACGCTCGGTCAACATGGATCACCCTGCGACGGTGAAGCTCTTGAAAGGATATCGGCCGTCAGAAATCTCTTCGATCCCGCTCTTCCCCTTTCTGAGAGCGCGGCATGGCTTATGGAAAAGGATATAAGGTACCTGGTTGTCGATACCGGCGGAGAAACGATGGTCGATTTCTTTGAGGCCGTTCCGGCGGAGATTGTCCCGGCGTTTCTTGAAAAGATCTCGAGATATCCCGGCCTGTTCGTCAGGAAAGGCGAAAGAGAGAGGTATATACTGTTTCAACTCAATATCAGGTTCCTTGACGAGATGAAAAATGATGTGGGCGAGGTAAAAAGCGAGGCACGGAAGGAATGCTGCATTTTCGGCGAGGGCATGAACCGGTTTGAAAAGGCGGCGGAATGGGAAGGCATAAGGTTCGTTTCACTGGTCCTCGAAGAAAGGGAAGTAGTCGCGGGAGATACAGTGAGGGGGATCTTCTGCTGGAATGCCGGGGAATCTTACAAGCCGGGTCTTCCATGCAGCTGGAACCTGAGGCTTGACCGCGATTATCCCCAGGGCGGTCTTTACAGGCCATGGTACGATAAACAGTACAGGCGTATAGTTGAAAGAAAAAAAGGGACATTTTACAGGTATACCGCTGGAGGAATGATAAGAAGCGGTTCTACTATGCCGGAAAGGTGGGGCACGGGCGAGGATTCCGGCCAGCGTCTCTTTTTTGTTCTCCCCGATAATATCGCTCCAGGCAGGTACGATCTCGGCCTGATCGTCAGAAGGGAGACGTATCTACCCAATAGAATGATAAAAGACTACCTGAGAAACAGGGATTCTCTTTCCGGGACCCTTATAGGAAGGATCGATATTACAGGCCCGGGAGATGCGAACAGCGGACGAGAAACGAAAAACAGGTGAATATTTCCGTGATTGACCGGCCAGAAAAGATTAAAGTCGCGTTTTTCTGCGACGCTCCATATACGGGAGGAGCGGAGAAATATATCTTTCTTCTTGCTTCGCACCTGGATCCGGCTCGATTCGAGAGTCATGTCATCATAAATAACGATGAGGGCCTGAAGAGATTGAGATCGTGGCTGGAAGATTCGGGGATCAAAGTCTCGTCGCTTGGATACACGCCGCCTTTTTCGCCCGGGAACGCGCGAAAGCTCTACAGGATCCTCAGGAAATATCCAGCTGATATTTTCCACATCAATCTCCCGGGCTCATACGACGCGGGGTATGGACTTGCCGCTCCGGTAGCCAGACTCGCCGGTGTCGGGAAGGTCGTTTCAACGGAGCATCTTCCGATGTTTCCCGCATTTACAAAAGGAATGCTGTTAAAAAGCATCACGTCAAGATCGATCGACCGGGTGATCACTGTAAGTGAGGATAACAGAAGACATCTTGAAAGGAATCATCACATTCCATCCGATAAGATCGAAGTCATATATAACGGGATAGACCGGGCAGTCCCTGATGGAGAGACCATCAAAGCAATTCAAGACGATATCTTTGAAGTAACGATTATCGGCGCGCTCCACAAGAGGAAGGGTCATCTCGTGCTATTCGAGGCGATCGCGAAGCTGCCCCGCGGCGTAAGGCTCACTGTTGCCGGCGAGGGGGAGATGGAAAAGGAATACAGGGAATACGTCGAGAGCGCGGGGATCGGCGACAGGGTGGAATTCATCGGCCATAGCGATGATATCATGGGGCTTCTTTCCCGGACGGATCTTCTCGCTGTTCCGTCGACTCTCGAGGCTACTCCCTATGTCATCATCGAGGCGATGTCTCTCGGAGTCCCCGTTGTCGCGAGCGATATATTCGGAATACCGGAGCTTGTTTCTGATGGTGAGACAGGGCTCCTTGTCGACGAGGGCGACAGTGGCAGGTTGGCCGAATCGGTCGAGAGGCTGATGTCAGACAGAGAACTGCTCGAAAGGATGTCGAAAAGATCGTTAGAAGTATTCAAAGAACGTTTTACTATCGAAAGGTCGGTATCGCTCACCTCTCGACTGTATGAAGCCCTTGTGCGCGGAAAAGAAAAGACACAGGAGATGAGATGAAGATCCTGCTGGCAGTCCCGTATTCTCCATACCCCGTCAGGAGGGGTTTCGATCGTCTGATGACGAACCTTGTTGACGGCCTTATTGTCGATCACGAGGTCGTACTGGTGACGATGACATTTACGGAGGAAGAAAGGGATTCACTTCGAAAACAGGAAAAAGAGCACCTTAAAATCGCGTCTATGATCGCTCCGAACAAGAGGTCGTTGGCCGGCCGGATGATCTTCAAGATAAGATACGCAGTAAGGTATATGTTGAAGGGGATCGTTCCGGAAGTGAGTTACGCTTCTCCCGGTAAATACATCAGGCTGGTCGCCGATCTTGCCCGTGCTGAAGACCCTGATCTTATCATATCATCATACTGGCATCTCTACATGCTTCCCGTTATCCTGCCACGTTTCAGGCACCTGCTTGTGACTCTTGATCTCGATTATCTGGTGGCTCCTTCAAGGTTGAAGTTCGCGCGGGGAAAGCGGAGCGGAAAGAGGACTCCGTTCAGGGACCGGATGAGGGAAAGGACGGAAAAAAAGGCGTACGATAATTTCGATATGATCATGACCGTGACGGAAAAAGACGCGGATATTCTCAGGAAAGAGTACAGGGGAAAGAAGAAACAAATAGAGACCCTTCCCGTATCTCTCGACCTTAAGCACTTCGACAGAAGAGGCAGGATCAGGGTAAGAGACAGGATCCTTCTGACCGGAACGCATTTATCCGATTTCAACAGGGACGCGCTACGGTTTTTCATACTCGATGTTCTTCCCATTATAAGAAAGAAAAGACCCTCGGCTGTTCTCCATGTAGTCGGAAGCGTTCATCCGGTGGACATGGAATCTCTCAAGGGAGAGAATATTGAATATTGCGGATATGTCAGTGATCTTTCTTCCTCTCTGGCCGAAGCTTCCGTCCTTGTTATCCCTCTCAGGTTCGGCGGTGGGATAAGGATCAGGATGCTCGAAGCTGCCGCTGTCGGGACCCCGGTTGTAAGCACTCCCACTGGCGTCGAGGGTATGGGCCTGGTTGATGGAAGGGAATATCTCGAAGCCGGTTCACCTGAAGATATCGCCGCCGCGGTGCTGCGTTTGCTCGATGATGACGATCTCGCCGGTGAGCTTGGAAAGAATGCCAGGGTATGGATGGAGAAGAATTATTCGGACGCGAATTACAGCGAGAGGTTGAAAGCCCTGTTCGAAAAAATTATCGATAAATCAGAGAAGTGATTCGAACAGAGATATATATTCATCAGCCTTGTCCTTGATATCATGTTCGCGCGCCACATATTCAAGAGCCCTCCGGCACATCCGCGTCCTCATCGGTTCATCGGAAGATAATTCGCGGACGGCCTCGACGAGACGTTCGAAACTTCCCGTGCATTCACCGATACCGTTCTCTTCGATAATCCTGTCAGGATCGATCTCTATCGTAAATGTAGGAACGCCGCGCCTCCAGCTATGGAGGTACGTGTTTGGAAAGCCCTCAAGAACAGATGTGTTGATATAAGCGTAAGCCCTGCGGTAATACTCTTCGATCTTTTCAGGTTCAATGAATCCAGGGTAATTCAGGTTGGAGATCGATCCGGCGTTCGCTGCTATCATTTCGTAAAAGTCCCGGTCGTCCCCGCCACCGCCGATGATCGTGAAATCAGCTTCTGGAACAGCCCGGGCGAGATCCAGAAAGAGTTCGGGGCGTTTTCGTCTTCTGAAAGAGCCGACCCAGAGGAATTCCTTCCGGCCTTCCGCAGTCTTTTCAGAGCCTGAGTTAACGGGACATTCCACGCGGTCGAGTATCTCTATCCCGTTTCTGATCAGAGTCGACTCGCGCCGCATATTTTCAAACAGCAGGTCTTTCTGTTTCTGTGTCTGCGCGATCACCGCGCCGGCATTCCTTATTCCATACCGGTACATCGATGTCATCGGAAAGGAGAGGTTGCCATCACAATCGCCATAACAGTTATAATCGATACCGATCGAAAAAGTGAACTGTTTGCCGAGAGATGACGCGAAATAGCACAGCTGGCCGGTGTAGAAAGATGTCGATCTCTGGTTGAAGATATCGGCACCCGACAAGCGCATCGCTCTTCTGATCTTCATCATGTCCGGGAGAAAACGGAGTTTCCTGTTTCCCGAAAAAGGGGCGAAAGATCTTATGACAGTTATATTCCCGAATTTCTCGACTTCCTCCTGGCCATGGTCGCCGACTATGAAGGAGACGTCGATCCCCTTCAAGGACATCTGTTTTGCCAGAAGGACCTGCTGCGTCTCCGCTCCTCCGGCCCACTCGTCGGCGTCAGGATTGAAATAGCTGTAGGCAGTTGGCGAAAAAAAACAGACTTTCATAATTCCTCCAGTTATCACACTTTGCCACAACCAGGCGGAATATTAACAACTTGTCGGCTTTTTTGAAAGGATATTCGTGATTCCCGGTTTTCCTTGATTCAAACCGGTCGTGATGGTAGACTGCGGCTTGCGTTTTATCGATGAAAAGGAGATTGAATGAAAGGCGTAATACTTGCCGGCGGACTTGGATCAAGACTTCTGCCGCTTACCAAGATAACGAATAAGCACCTCTTGCCGGTATATGACAAACCGATGATCTATTACCCTATACAGACCCTTATAAACGCGGGCATTCGTGATATCCTGATTGTTACGGGAGGCAATCATGCCGGCGATTTTCTCAGGCTGCTGGGTAATGGAAGCGAGTTCGGCCTGGCGCATATAAATTACACGTACCAGGAAGGCGAGGGAGGGATCGCGGAAGCGCTCAGACTCGCCGAGTATTTTGCAGGTGAGGACAGTATCTGCGTTGTTCTCGGTGACAATATCATAGAGAACAATATCGTTTTGGCTGTGGAGAGGTTTCGGGAGACGGGGCGCGGCGCGAGGATCCTTTTAAAGGAAGTCCCTGATCCGGAAAGATTCGGGGTCCCCGTACTCGAAGGGGAAAAGGTAGTGAAGATAGAGGAAAAGCCGGCAGAGCCGAAATCGCGTTACGCGGTGACGGGAATATATATGTATGATAATTCTGT
This sequence comes from Candidatus Krumholzibacteriota bacterium, assembly GCA_016932415.1. Lineage (NCBI taxonomy): Bacteria > Candidatus Krumholzibacteriota > Candidatus Krumholzibacteriota bacterium. The sequence goes on along the minus strand of JAFGCX010000020.1, from coordinate 63,695 downwards.
CTTTGAGATCATCAAGACCCTTAGGCCCTCGGACCGGGGTGAACTTGAGATCACCGATGTAAATAACGCATATATTGAAAAAGGCGAGCTTGCCTGGGATATCCTCGACGGATGGTGGACTGACGCCGGCACGTTCGCTTCGCTGCACAAGGCGAGTAATCTTGTCGCTGAAACGGGGGCTAACAAGATCAAATAAGGACTTCCCTTATATATTCGCTTAATGCCTCATCCCATGGCCTCATATTATCGAGTCCCATCAATGTCAGCCTGTAGTTGCTCATCCCTTCCATTTCCGGCCGGGGCGCGGGAAGAGGAAATTCATCGGATGATACGGGAGTCAGGCTGCAACCGGTGATGCCGGCTATCTGAAGGATCTTTTCAGCGAGTTGAAAACGGCTGGCAAGTCCACTGTTGACGCAATGAAACCTGCCATATTCGTTTTGCTCTATCAGGTCGGCTATCGCCCGGGCAAAGTCGACGGTATAAGTCGGGGAACCGATCCTGTCGTCGACGATTTTCAGCTTTTTGTTTTTACCGGCAAGTTCGAGGATCTTCGAAACGAATTTCTTATCTTCTTTTCCTCCTCCAAATATCCAGCATGTGTTGAAGATAAAATATCGCTTGAGCAGCCTTCCGATCTCCAGTTCGCCTTCATATTTTGTGCGTCCATAGACATTGACGGGGTCGGGAAGATCGTATTCGGTATAGGGGCCTTTTTTCCTGCCGTTATAGATCATCCCCGTGCTGATATATATCATCATGGCGCCGGTTTCCTTCGCCCCTTCGGCGACGTTTCGCGTACCGGTGGTGTTTGAGAGCCGCGCCTGTTCCGGATGAAGTTCGCAGAGATCGACGTCTGTCATCGAAGCGAGATGAAATACGTAATCGGGAGAGAAGGATCTTATATCGCTGACGATGTTGTCCCTGTCCGTAATATCAGCTTCGGGAAGGTCGGTGGCTTTCACCTCGTACTTCTTTTCGAGCAGAGGGACCAAAGCCTTGCCGAGCATGCCACGGGCGCCTGTCACGTATACGCGTCTCATTCGATCTCCCGGTTTCAACCGTCTCTTCTGTCCCAGTCGTAAGGTATGTCGTTATCACGTGGGTCTATCCTGAATTCATCCGGATCGTCGTAGTTGTAGTTTTCTGTCACGGTGTTGATCACGACCGCTTCGCCAGGACTTACGCATTTGAAACCGTGGCATACTCCTGGTGGGATCTGTACCCTGACCGGATTGTGCGTTCCGGCAAAGAACTCGTTTACCTCGCCAAAAGTAGCGGAATCCTCTCTAGAATCGTAAAGCACGATCTTCATCATACCGCTGATCACTGTCATATAATCCGTCTGTTTTTTATGGAAATGCCAGCCTTTCACGACACCCTCGTAACAGGTAGTCATGTACACCTGCCCGAATGTAGTGAATTCACTGTCGTCGGACCTGAGGATCTCCATCAACCGGCCTCTTTCATCCGGGATGACTCTCAGGTTCTTTACCGATACTCCATCGATCATGATTCTCCTCCACTTTGACTCAAGCTATCTTCAAGTCAGCAACTCTAAATCGGCCTGCCGCCGATGTCAAGCGCGGCGATCAGGGCCTGTCTCAAGAAAGTCTTTTCAACCATCGCGCCTGGCCAGAAAAGATCCTTTGTACAAGTCCGGGCCGTCCATGTCGACCGTCAGGAAGGCAAGGACTGAGGAAGCTATATTCAACGACCTGATATTACTGTCGATAACTTTCCATCCCCGCGTCGGGCCGAAGATGAGAACGCTGTTCTTTCTGTGACCTCCCGAAATTTTTCTGTGACGAGGATTTATAGTAACGAGGGGCAGATGCACCGACCAGTTCGTTCCGAACTCGGGACGCATCTCGTAGAGGATGTCAGGATATTTATGAAGAAATTCACCCCCGAACAGTTCCTCTCTGCGCCTCGCCCATAGAAAGTAACTGTTTCCTCTTTCATCTTTGAGGTCGAGGATGAGCCTTATCACCCGGTCGCGGACTTCCTCGTAATCATGTGATTCCTCCCTGCACCTGTCAACGGAGATATCGATTCCGCCGAAAGGGTTGGTGCCGCCGAAACCGGAAGCTGTAGCGATGTTTTTCGATGAAGAGGTCATGAAATCTTTTTTCTTTAGCTTTCTCGTCCACGGGAATAAATGCGCCAGCCGGTACGAGAGATCTTCCAGGTCGAGACGGTGTAAGGTCTCGAGAGTGAGGTTCTTGGCTCTTTCAAGGTGATATCTCGCGCTCAGGAGCTTCGGACCGCTGATCCTGCTCTCGAGAAGCCCGTTTTCCATCAGGAGCTGGTTGAGGTTGAACAGCAGGGGAGGACGCATCGCGTGCCCGTGATCGCTGATGATCATGAACGAAGCCTCATCGCCAGCCGCTTCGACCAGCCTTCCGATGCACTTATCGATGAAAGAATGAAAATCCGGAATGATATCACTGTGTATGCTGTTTCCAGGATATGTGGGGTCGTCCCTGTCATAGTAGCGCCAGAAGAAATGACATATCCTGTCCATGGTAAGAAGGGTGATGAAAGTAAGGTCCCATTCTCTCGTCTCCATCAACCTGGCGGTAAAATCGGTGATGGCCCATGTTTCCTCTTTTGTCTTTTCATAGAATTCGCCCAACTCGTTCTTTTCCGGAAAATCGACGATACCTCCCAGCGGAGGCAGATCGATCGAATCGGAGATCCCGGGCGGGCAGGTCGAGGAATCGCCGGATACGAAGACAGGGCCTGATGCCATGACGCCGTTGACCTGCCATGGGGGATGAGCCATCAGAGGGTTGACGACGATTACTTTTTTGCCATGCTCGGAGGCTTTGTCCCAGAAAGTCTTTCCTCTGAAAGCGCTTGTGTCGACGGCGAATTCGCGGGCGTCCTTCTTGAAATAATCTATGGTCTCCAATATGCCGTGCTCACTCGGGTCCATCCCTGTAAAGATCGAGATCCACGAAGGGATGCTGTCAGGCGGGAAAATAGCCGGCATCTCGCCGGAATATCCTTCATCGGCGATCTTTTTCAGATTAGGCATCCTCGAGAGCAGAGGCTTAGTGACAAGCCAGTCCATTCCGTCTATTCCTATGACTACCAGCCGGCTCAAGGTTCACACTCCGTTCTTTTATTCAAGAGATCTTCTCCATTCGGAAGTAAGTTCCCACACCTGATCGGCTATCTCATCTATCGGCAGCGCGCTGTCTATGACGGGCGAACCTGTCATCTTCGCCATCTCGAGGTACAACGCTCTTCTGTCGTCAAGGTATTCGACCGGCGTGCCGTCGCTTTTTCTGGTGGCGCCTTTTTCCGGATCTATGTCGAAAAATATCGCCATTGCCGGTCGGGGAAAGAATCGAAAAAGGATGTTGTCGAAAAGCTCTCCCAGCCTTGATGGAGGGATTGAAAAATTGACAGCCATATCGACCAGGGTGTCGAAGAGATACCTGTCCGAAATTATCGCGCGGTATGGATAGTTATGGAAAAGAAGTCTCAGGTTGACCTGAACGGCATATTCGCTCCATACCATTGCCTGCCAGAGTTTTCTCTTTACCGGAGATCTCATCTTATCTTTTTTAGCCGCCGTAAAACTCGAGTATTCGGCTGTCTGCGCGTTTTTCGTGCGGCTCAGCGATCGCCTTGCGAGAAAAACGAGGGGGGCGCTGAAGAACGGTTTCCACCTGTTCCATATCATCACGTTTTTAACCCCGGAAGAGGCCAGTCGGCCGGAGAGTATACTGGCCTGCGATGACTTGCCGGTACCGTCAAGTCCGCTCAGGACAAGTATTCCCCGTTTTCCGGTCACTTTCGGAGAAAAAACCTTTTGGGTCATCGTTTTATCTTCCTTTTACTGCACGGGGAAAGAAGTTCGATATGGGGTTTTAAATATCTGTCGAGTACGTTGTTCCAGGAAAACGATTCCACTATACGTGATGTCGCGGCATCGATCCCACGGAGTCTTGATATCTTTCCTGCGATCTCGGAAGGTTCCGCGTAATAGATGAAATCGCCTCCCTCTTCCAGCATCTCGGGTAGAGCTCCGAATCTTGTCGTAAGGACGGGAAGATCGCAGGCTGCCGCCTCAATGACTGAAAGGGGGAACTCGAGGGCGCCGAGAGATGAAGAAACGGGAAAGAGATATAGGTCGCACGCCTGATAAAGCTCGTGGATATCGTCGGTATATTCATCGATCACTATGATCCCGGCAAGCCGGAGCCTGTCTCTCCATGAGGGTTCGATTTCTCCACCCTTGATTACCGGAAGGATATCTTTTCCCCAGTCGCGATACCTGAGAAAAGTCGCCAGGTTCCTGCTCTCCTTGATATGACCGACATGGAGGACGAGGAATTTTTCTTCCGGGAACCCGTACTTTTTTCTCAGGCGTTTTTTTTCTTCCTTGGTGACAGGCCTGAAGGAATTCTCGTCATAACCGGGCATTATATACCCGGTACTGAAACCTGCTTTTTCCAGATCGGTCCGCATCCTGTCCACGGGGGAAAGTATCATGTCGGGAGGGTTTATCAGTGACATCGCTCTGTGCAGCACTCCTGTCTTTCTTTCCTGAAGGCCAATGAGAATAAGGGGAGCGGCAGATAAACCTCTGATTATTCCTGCTCTGAGCATTCCCATTCCCGTAAGCCCGGATGAAGGGAGATAGATGACCAGGTCAAAATCATTCTCTTTATAGAACTTCGAGATCCCGAAACCAAGATGCAATCTTCCCTTCAACAATCTGTAGGAATCGAAGAGCGGAGGGGGAGAACCCGACTTATGGAGTAGAGTAACTTCGCTTCTTTCATCGAGATATCGGCACAGGTGCATTATAAAGACAAGAAGTCCTTCTGAAGGGCTAAAGGTGATCTCTTCCGATACAAGCAGGATACGCATATCAATCTTATTAAATCAGAATATTGAAAGAATATCAATTACACAATTTCAGGGTTTATTATCATATACATCTGATAAATAGATATAAGTCCAAATATATATGGTATTTAAAATAGGGGGTAGTAATAATTGACAAAAAATGATATAATTTACAGAACTTGGGCATGGGAATGATTTTAACGGATCGGAAGAGGCGTATATATGGGTAATGTACCGTTTTTTAATCTCAGCGAACAGACAAAAGGTATCAGAGCGGAAGTAGACGCGGCTATTTCAGGGGTCATTGATAACACATCTTTTGTCCTTGGACCCGCGCTTGAACAATTTGAAAAAGATTTTTCCGGCTATTGCGGTACAAAGTTCTGCGCTGGGACGAGCAGCGGCACATCGGCACTTGTCCTGGCCCTGCTTGCCTACAAGATAGGATCAGGCGATGAAGTGATCACCGTGGCGAATACTTTCATAGCGACGGTCGAAGCGATAGCGATCGTCGGCGCGACGCCGGTACTGGTCGATGTTTTTAAAGATAACGCTCTTATGGATCATACAAAACTTGAAGACGCGATAACTGAGAATACAAAAGCGATTATACCGGTACATTTATTCGGACAGTGCTGCGACATGGATCCCATCATGGAGATCGCCCGCAAGCATGGATTGAAAGTAATAGAGGACTCCTGCCAGGCGCATGGAGCAATGTATAAGGGAAAAAGGGCTGGTTCGCTCGGCGACGCTGGTGCTTTTTCTTTTTACCCGAGCAAGAATCTCGGATCGTTCGGAGAAGGTGGAGCAGTAACGACCGATGATGAAGAAGTGTTAAAGAGGATCAAGGGCCTCAGGCATCATGGACAGATAGTAAAGAACGAGCACAGTGAACTGGGCCATAATTACAGATTGCATTCCCTTCAGGCGGCTGTCCTGGGGGTAAAACTTAAATATCTCGACGGATGGAACGAAAAACGGCGTTCTCTGGCGGAAAGATATCACAGGAATCTTGAGGGAACAGGATTCTGGATGGCATCTGAACATAAAGAGTGTAAGCCGGTCTACCATCTTTTCGCGCTGGGGTGCGCGGAGAAGGAAGCAGTAGGGAAAGCACTTACTGATGCCGGGATAGGTTGGGGACAGCATTATCCTGTTCCTATCCATCTTCAGCCGGCATTCAGGCATCTCGGACTGTCTGAAGGTGATTTCCCCGTATCCGAAAAGCTGATGCGCACGAGCATTACTCTGCCTATGTATCCGGAACTTGAGCCCGGAAAAGTAGACCAGGTATGCGACGTGCTGAAGGCTGCGGTCGGAAAATGACAGGTTAACTTTTTCAAGGAGGGGGCCTTAGGTAAGACGGTTAACGAAATAAGTTGAGCAGAAACCGGGACGGGACAATACAGCAATGAGAAAGTATTCACTGGCCCTGGACAGCACCATTAAGTCTCAGCACCAAGCGGAACCGCTTAAGAATCGGCCACTGCTTGAGGTACGGGAAAGAAGCAACTTTGAACGGTTTGTCAAACGTTCCTTCGATGTCGTAGCCTCACTGGCAGTCCTGGTTCTTGGTTTTCCGTTTTTCCTCGCCATAGGGTTGCTGATCAAACTGACTTCCAGAGGTCCTGTCTTTTTTAAACAACAGAGAGTCGGGGAGAACGGCGAACTGTTTTTTCTTTACAAGTTCCGCTCGATGAAGGCGGGGAATGACGATTCCATCCATCGGGAATTCGCCCAGAACTTCATTCAGGGCGCGACCACTCAATCTTCACTTGACGAAAAACCTGAAAAGCTCTATAAGATAGCGGATGACCCTCGCGTAACCGCGATAGGCAGCTTTCTTCGCAGATCAAGTCTTGACGAGTTGCCTCAGTTTATAAATATTCTCAAAGGCGAGATGAGTATCGTAGGTCCAAGACCGCCGATGGAATACGAATACGAGCATTACGACAACTGGCACAAGTTGAGATTGAAAGTCAGGCCGGGCCTGACCGGACTCTGGCAGGTGAGCGGTAGAAGCACCGTTCCATTTCAAGAGATGGTGATGCTTGATCTTTACTACATCGAACACTGGTCTCTGAAGATGGATATTAATATCATGGTCAAGACCGTACCGGTGATGCTTTCCGGTACGGGAGGCTATTAACAGGATGGAGGAAAATTGATTACAGTAGGAGTAATCGGTTGTGGGTATTGGGGCCCAAATCTGATAAGGAACTTTTCGGCGCTTGACGACGCTGAGGTAAAGATCTGTTCCGATCTGGATCAGAAGCGTCTGGAGCATATGAAAAAGTTATATCCATCGATCTCCGTGACGCGCGACTACCTTGATATCATCAAAGACCCCGATATTGACGCTGTCGTTATCGCGACTCCTGTATCCACGCACTTCAAACTCGCGGTCGACGCCCTGGAGGCGGGAAAACACGTGTTTTGCGAAAAACCTCTTACTCAGAACGTTGAGGAAGGTGTGAAACTGATCGACACGGCTGACAGATGCAAAAGGACTCTTATGGTCGGCCATACATTCGTATATACAGCTGCCGTGAACAAGATAAGGGCCCTGATAAGGGAAGGCGAGCTGGGAGACATATATTACATGTCGACTTCCCGGGTGAATCTTGGACTTTTCCAGGAAGATATCAACGTCGTGTGGGACCTTGCTCCGCATGACCTGTCGATAATGAACTACATCCTCGAGTCGAGGCCGGTATCGGTGTCTGCGGTGGGGCATTCGTATATCCAGCCGGGTATACAGGATGTCGCTTTCGTCACTTTGACATACCCCGGTTCAGTACTTGCGAATCTTCAGGTATCATGGCTTAATCCTAACAAGATAAGGAAAACGACTGTCGTCGGAAGCAAAAAAATGCTTTTATATGATGATGTCGCAAGCCTGGAGAAGATCCGTATTTATGACAAGGGCGTCGACGTGATTCCTCACTACGACACTTTCGGAGAGTTTCAACTTTCCTACAGATACGGTGATATTTCCATCCCCAAGCTCGATGATGCCGAGCCGTTGAAGATAGAGTGTCAGCATTTTCTCGATTGTATCGCGGGAAAAGAGATGAGAAGCAGCGGCAGGCACGGTCTTGAAGTACTGCTGGTTCTTGACGCGATCGACCGGTCGATCATGGAAAACGGCAGACAGATCGAGATCGAGTATCCGAAATCTTTAACTTAGATCAGGATGGACAGTATGAAACCCGAAAAGAACCCGGAAAGACTGGGACAGGTACATCTGGGAGATGGATCTTCGATCGACCCGGAAGCGATCATAGGTTATCTCTCGCCAAGAAAGAATATCAGCGACAGGCTCGATATCGGCGAGAAGGCGAGGATCAGGAGCGGATCGGTTATCTATGCCGGATCGATCATTGGGACTCAATTCGAGACAGGTCATAATGTCGTGATCCGCGAACAGAATACCATAGGTGATCATTTTTCGATCTGGAACAACTCGGTAATAGATTACGGATGCACAATAGGAAATAATGTAAAGATACACTGCAATATCTATGTAGCCCAGTTCACAGTGATCGAGGATGATGTTTTCATGGCGCCAGGAGTCACGATAGCCAATGATATCCACCCTGGATGCCCCGATTCCGGCGAATGTATGCGAGGACCCGTTTTGAAAAAGGGATGCAGGCTGGGCGTCAACGTTACTGTCGTACCTTATGTGACGATAGGCGAAGGAACGCTAGTCGGGAGCGGTTCCGTGGTGACCAGGGATCTACCTCCCGGAGTCCTCGCGTATGGCAACCCCGCCAGAGTACAGGGGAAGCTTGTCGACCTGAAGTGCAAACAGGGCCGGAGAGAGGCGCCTTATCTTTAAAGGCTCCCTTTATGAATTCGACCGGTAAGGATAAAAATCTGATTATTGTCTGTTCCACCCTCGTGACGGGCGGAGCCGAGGTGATCGTAAAAGCCCTTTGCGAGCTCCTTCCGCGCCATCGTCTGGAACCGGTCCTGGTCTGCCTGAGAGAGCCAGGCGAAGTGGGCGAAGCAATCGCCTCGTCGGGAATCCGGACTTTTTCGCGCCTCGCGGGCGCGAGGTATGACCCACTCGCCGTTTTCCGTCTTGCCGGAGTACTTAAAAGATATCCAGGCGCGGGCATTATCGTCCTCGATCATCACGATGCTATTTTCCTTACGGCGATCGCGACGAAATTCATCGATGGCAGGCGAAAAGTCCTCTCTGTCCATTCGACAGGGTTGTGGAAGACGGGCAAGATCTTCAATTGGACAGACAGGCTCGTTCTGGGCAGTTACGACAAGGTGATTGCTCTTGCGGATAATCACAGGGATTTCCTTTCCGAAAATGAGGGCGTATCCGATGACAGGCTCGTAATAATAAATAATGGTGTGGATATTGCACGTTTCCATCCGGTTGAGACGCGGGAGAAGAAAGGGGCTAAAAAATTGCTCGGCCTGTCTGATGAGGATTTCGTTGTCACAATAATCGCCGCGTTGAGACCGGAAAAGAACCATATGATGTTCATCGAGGCTGCTTTGAAGATAGCGGAAAGTGAAGGGGGTCGTTTCAGGTTTCTTATAGTGGGAGAGGGTCCCATGGAAACTGGGCTTAAAAAAGCCGCGGACAGGCTTCTTTCGCAAGGGACATTGAAATTCCTTGGAAGGAGAGAAGACACGGAATCGATTTTAGCGGCGACTGATGTAGCAATACTCTCATCGTTTCCCGTTGTCGAAACATTTCCTCTCACCATCCTGGAGGCGATGGCAACGGGACTGCCCGTGATATCTACCGCGGTTGGATCGATTCCGGAGATGCTCGAAGACGGTAGGGAAGGGATCCTCATTGAAAGCGGAGATGTCGGAGCGCTTGCGGAAAATATGATACGGTTGAGCAAGGAGAGAACATTCAGGGAAGAAATAGGTCGAAAGGCCAGAGATAGGGTAATAAGGGATTTTTCCGTAGACAGGATGATAGAAGGCTATGCAGGACTTTTTGATTGAAAAAGATGATTCCCGAAAGCAGGTGATATGATGCATCTTCCTATCGATGCAGTCACGGCGATAACATACAGATGTGATTCCAGGTGTAATATGTGCAATATCTGGAAGCTGCCTCCCGGAGCGGAGATGCCGGCCGCGGCCTATACCAGCCTGCCCGAAACGCTGAATGATGTCAATATTACCGGCGGAGAACCGTTCCTGAGGGATGATATCGTCGAACTTGTCAGGGAGATACATGAAAAAGCCGAAAATCCGAGGATTGTGATCTCAACTAACGGTTTTCAGAGCAAGAAGATCGCGCACGTCGCGCCGAAATTGTTGGCAATATCAAAAAAGGTCGGGATCGCAGTTTCCCTTGATGGTATCGGCGAAGTACACGACAGGATAAGAGGAGTCGACGGGGGGTTTGAGAAAGTCCTCGAAACCCTCAATCAACTTAAAAGAATAGGGTACAGGAACGTCCGAGTGGCATTCACAGCTCAAAAGGAGAACGTGAAGCATCTCGGCGCCGTGTACGATCTCTCAAGGCAATACGGATACCAGTTCACTACTTCGGTTGTGCAGAATTCGGAGTTTTATTTTTCGACTTCAGACAACCAACAAGTTGATCCCGGGGATCTCGAACGGGAATTGAAATACGTGATGAAAAAGGAACTTTTCAGTCTAAGCCCTAAAAGATGGTTGAGGGCGTATTTCTACTCCGGAGTACTGAGATACAACATGGCCGGAGAAAGAGCGCTTGGATGCAGGGCGGGACGCGATTCGGTCTTCATCGATCCAGAGGGAAAAGTGTATCCATGCCTTACTCTCGAGAAAGAGATGGGCAACCTCAACGAATCTTCGTTCAAGGAGATATGGAACAGTGAAAAGGCGGAGAAGGCAAGAAAGGCTGTTGACAGCTGCAGGCTTCCATGCTGGATGATATGCACCGCGAGAGTCTCGATGAAGAGAAATCCCATTCGCCCCATCTGGTGGATACTTAAAAACTGGGCGAGGCTGTTGCTCGGAGCGGGAATCTCGGTGACCTGATCTTTGTGGCGTGGATTCCGGCGGAAACAGGAAAGTAACGGGAAATTGAATATAGCTATCATTGGATCAAAAGGTCTGCCGGCGTTATTCGGCGGAATAGAGCGGCATGTAGAGGAGATCGGAAGGCGACTCGTCAGCAGAGGGCACAATGTGACTGTTTTCGGAAGAAAGCCGTTCAGTCAGCAGGCCGAATATCTTGGAATGAAGATCGAGATCCTTCCGTCTGTTCGGACAAAAAATCTGGATACGGCGACCAACTCTTTTCTTTCTTCGTTCGTTTCCATTTTCAGGGATTATGATATCGTCCATTTTCATGGAATAGGCCCCTCGATCTTCAACGTGATCCCTCGTGTTTCAGGAAAGAAAACAGTGTCGACAATACACGCTCTGGATTACAGGCAGATAAAGTGGGGAAAGCTGGCCAAATCGATGTTACGGTTTGGCGAGAGATGCGCGGTAAAGAACTCGTCCGCGACGATCGCCGTATCAAAGCTTATGACCGCCCAGCTATCGGGAAAATACGGAAGAAGGGTCGAATATATACCGAATGGCGCTTCCCTGCGCGAAATGCCTGAATTTGCGGATTCTTCCGGATTGGGCCTTAAAAAGGGAGGATATATCCTTACCGTAGGCAGGTTCATTATCGAGAGGGGATTCCATTCGCTGATAGAAGCGTACCAGGCTGTCGATACACCCTTGAAGCTTGTCATAGTCGGGGATGAGCGTTTTGAGACGCGGTACGCCAGGACTCTTCATGAAAAAGCTGATGAAAGAGTGATCTTTCCAGGATATATCTCAGGTGCTGAACTCGACGAACTATACGCTCATTGCGCGTTTTATGTTCTGCCGTCGACCGTAGAAGGATTGCCGATCTCGCTCATGGAGGCGATGAGTTTTTCCAGGCCGGTCCTGATAAGCGATATCCCCGAAAATCTTGAGGTCGCCGGCGGCTCATCGTTGACCTTTATCCACGACGATCCCGGCGATCTTACGCGCGCTCTGAAGGAGATGTTATCCCTCACCGAAGAAGAACGGGAAAAGCTGGGAAAGGAAGGAAGGAAAAAGGTTGAGATCGAATATAACTGGGATCTGATAACAGAAAGGACAGAAAGGTTCTACCTCGATATTCTCTACGGGCGCCAGGGTTCGTAGTCCATATTTCATTGACATCGCCACGTTTATTTGTTAGTTAGTGGCGAAGCGCATTTGAGCTTTTTCGGATGGGAGGACGTACAATGCGGAAATCCTGCAGGATTATTTCAGCTGTTTTATTCATTAACGCGGCAATAATTCTTTTGCTTCAGCTTGGGTGTACCCGGTCCGAAGTATCCGGTAGAGTCCCTGTCGTGGTAGAACGGGAAAAGACCCCTTCGAAGCGGGTGGTTTCGGAGACGAAGGTGGAGGAACAGGCGGAAGAACTCGTGTACGATCTGGAGGATGAGATCCTCGAAGACGAGGTGATCGATAAGAAGATCGAGAATCTTGATTTTGAGGAAAAGATATCGGTCGATTCTTTCACGGTCAAGGATCTCTCCGAAGCGGCGGTGGAAGCCTCAAATTACGATACAGGTTACAGGATACAGGTTTTCGCCTCTTCCGATCTGGGGAAAGCAGGCGAACTGAAAAATAATATCATGGCGGGAACAGGTCTTGCAGTATATATAGAGTTTGAGGATGGAATGTACAAAGTGCGAGTCGGTGACTTCCTGACGAGGGAAGATGCCTCACAAGCCAGGAAAAAACTTGTCGATGGATATCCCGATTGCTGGATAGTTAATACCACTGTAAGGAAATAGCTTGTTGTCAACATAAGGAGTATAGCATCCATGCCTGAGTTGCGAAAAAGCCCCATACTGGAAAGATGGGTGATCATCTCGACGGAAAGGGGTAAGAGGCCCGACGATTTCAAGAGGGAAAAACGCCCGCTGAAAGGTGGTTTTTGCCCTTTTTGCAATGGAAATGAAGACAAGACTCCTAAAGAAGTCCTGGCATACAGGACTCCTCAATCACTTCCGGACAAGGAAGGGTGGACGATCAGGGTAGTGCCGAACAAGTTTCCCGCGTTGCAGATAGAAGGGGAACTTGATAAAAGTGGCGACGGGATCTACGACCGGATGAGAGGTGTCGGAGCACACGAGGTCCTGATCGAATCGCCGGACCATGCGAAGAATCTCCACCATCTCGATGTCGATCACGTGGAATCGGTATTCTGGGCGTTGAGAGAACGGTGCCTGGACCTGAAAAGAGATTCAAGGTTCAAGTATATTCTCGTGTTCAAGAACTGGGGAGAAGAGGCGGGCGCGTCCCTCGAACATTCTCACATGCAGCTTATCGCGACACCGATCATACCGAAGCGGGCTGTCGAGGAACTGAACGGGGCGAAATTCCATTACAACCTTAAGGAAAGATGCGTATATTGCGATATGCTCAAGCAGGAGATAAGGGAAAAGAAAAGGATCGTATACCAGAACGAGAATTTTATCGCCCTTGCTCCATATGCCGCAAGGTTTCCCTACGAGACATGGGTACTTCCTCTGAAGCATATATCCTCTTATGAGAATACGCCGGCCGATCTTTTCGCCGGTCTGGCCGATATAATGAAGAACGTTCTTCTCAGGATAGATCTGGCCCTTGATGCTCCTCCGTTTAACTTGATAATACATACAGCGCCGTGCGATCAGCCCGACCTGGATTATTATCACTGGCATATAGAGATCATGCCGAAGCTTACGAGAGTTGCGGGATTCGAATGGGGCAGCGGTTTCTATATTAATCCGACACCACCTGAAGACGCCGCAGAAGTATTGCGCAATATTGATATATCTTCCTCTCTAGAGGGTAACAAAGAGCCGCAGAAGGTCGAGGAATAAAGATGGCTGAAAAACAGATGAAGGTAGTTCTTGTCTCAACCGAAATGGTGCCGTTTTCAAAAGTAGGCGGGCTTGCAGATGTTATCGGAGCCCTCCCGGATGAGCTTGAAAAACTCGGTTGCGACCTTGTCATATTCACTCCCCTTTATTCCGAGGTCGACAGGAAAAAATTCGGCATAAAAGAGGAAAAGGGCATTGAGAAGATGAGGGTTCCAGTGAACGGTACCGACATTGAATTCGGACTCTGTTCCACGCTGAAACCGGGTACGCAGATCAGGGTCTATTTTATAGACAACGAGCATTTCTATGGACGCAAGGGTATCTATACTGTCCCGGAGACGGGGGAAGCCTACAAGGACGAGGATGAGAGGGTGATCTTCTTTAACAGGGCGGTCATAGAAGCGATCAAGATACTGGGGTTGAAACCGGATATTATTCACTGTAACGATTTTCATTCTGGATTGATACCGGTCTATCTTTCGCTGGAAGAAGAGAATAATGGACTGTTCGAATATACAGGAACAGTTTTCAGCGTCCATAATCTCGCATATCAGGGAACTTTCGAACCGGATTTTCTTGAGAAAGCAGGGATAGGTAAAGAGCTTTTTCAGCCGATGAGTCCATTCGAATTCTGGGGACGGGTGAATTTAATGAAGATGGCCCTGCTGTTTTCCGGAACGATTAGTACGGTCAGCAAGGCTTACGCCGACGAGATATCAGAGGACGAGGAATACGGGTATGGCCTTGAAGGTGTCCTTACATACAGGAAGGAAGACCTTAACGGTATTCTCAACGGGATCGATCCGAGTGCCTGGGACCCGGAGACAGATGAAAATCTGTCGCATCATTTTTCTGTTGAAGATCTTGAAGGGAAGAGGGAAAACCGAGACGAACTTCTCACCGAGTTCGGACTGCCCACCGGTGATGATCCCGTGATCGGTATTGTATCGAGACTTGTCGACCAGAAAGGTTTTGATATCCTTTCGGAAGCTTTCGAAGACCTGATGAAAGATGATCTTAAATTCGTAATCCTTGGAACCGGCCAGAAAAAATATCACGAACTCTATACCGAACTGGCGGCAAAATATCCATCAAAACTCGGGATCAAGCTCGCGTTCAGTAACAGGCTTGCTCATCTTATCGAAGCTGGAAGCGATTTTTTCATGATGCCGTCGAAGTATGAACCGTGCGGTCTGAACCAGATGTACTCCCTGCGATACGGGACGATCCCTATCGTAAGAGCCACCGGGGGTCTAAAGGATACGATCAGCGAACTCTCGCCAAAAGGTAACAGGGGGAACGGTTTTACCTTTGAGGAGTATACTCCCAAGGCGCTGATAGAAACTGTCGAAAGGGCGCTTAAGTTCTTCAGTGACAAGGCCGCCGTGACCAGGACGAGAAAAAGAATAATGAAGGAAGATCACTCGTGGGAGAATTCAGCGAGGGAATACATAAAAATGTATCAAAAGACTGTCGGGAAAACAGGAATGAGGTTGACAAGCGGATAAAGCTTTATTTATATAGTCTATAGAAAAATTAAGTCAGGAATGGAGAGCGGGAATAGCTCAGCTGGTAGAGCGCAACCTTGCCAAGGTTGAGGTCGCGGGTTCGAACCCCGTTTCCCGCTCCAGTTTATTGAGGCGGCATAGCCAAGTGGCTAAGGCGACGGTCTGCAAAATCGTTATCACCGGTTCGAATCCGGTTGCCGCCTCCAACTTATATCTCCTCCTCGTTGCGATAGTCACTGGTCATTTTCGCTTGAAGAAAGCAGGATTCCATTATAACTTTACCTTCGTGCCGGGGTGGCGGAACTGGTAGACGCAGCGGACTTAAAATCCGCTGATGCTTGGCATCGTGTGGGTTCAAGTCCCACCCTCGGCACCATATCTTTCTAGGGGATGGCCTCGGGGGGCTGGATAAGACGAATTTTCCCCCTCTTTTCGCTCCCAATCGGTCTCTGATGCGGAAATATTTTCCCGAAAATGTTAAAGGCCGCCGGTAATCTGCCGAAAATCGATACAGAAGCAACACAGACGGAAACCCTGAAAAGGAGGTTCTGTATGGTGCTGCTGAATCCGGCCGCGAACCGGGGTGCCGGTGGGCAGGAGATCCGGGCCGATCTGCAACCTGAGCAGGCTGCCAGGTTGAATAATCCTAATCCGGGGAACCGGGTCGTAAGGATCAGGGAGGCGGAAGGATCTACACCGCCGGAACTCAGGAATAGTGCCAAAAAGGAATCCCGGCGCAGATCGCCGGAAGATACGGTAGCAAGCCGGGAGGGGATGTACGATGAACAGGCACAGCATCCTGAACCTGAAGAAGAACCGGGGGCTATCATTGATCAGCGCGGTTAAGATGTTGACCGGAAGAGTCGCGTTTAGGTACATTCCAGTGTATGAAACGTGATCTGAAGATTTCGCTGGGAAGAGAACACCATCCGTGGGAGAGGTCGATCCTTGAGATATGCGGCCTCTCCCTGGTCGGTGGAGCGGTAAGGGACCTGATCCTTGGAAAAGATATCGTTTCGGTTGATACGGATTACCTGGTTCACGGAATAGAAGCAGATAGACTTCTCGATATCCTTGGCAGATTTGGAAAGACCGACCTTGTCGGCAGATCGTTCGGAGTCATCAAGTTCACTCCTGAAGGTTCGGACACAGTCGATATCTCATTCCCCAGAAAAGAGACAAGCACCGGCCCGGGGCACAGAGAATTCGACGTCCGGTTCGACAGCAGTGTTTCCCTTGAGGACGATCTTGTCAGAAGGGATTTTACGATCAATTCGATGGCACTCGATCTCGCGACGATGAGATTGATCGATCCTCTGGGAGGGATCGAAGACCTGGAAAAACATATTCTCAGAGTAAACCGAAAAGAAGCTTTCATCGAGGACCCGCTGAGGATCATGCGGGGAGTCCAGTTTATGGCGAGGTTTGGATTTTCTGTCGAAGAAGAAACGGGAAAACTGATGGCCAGGTACGCTCCCGCTCTTGAGACCGTCTCGAACGAGAGGATAAGGCTGGAACTTGAAAAAATGATGAGGTACGCGGAAAAACCGGGAGATGGCTTCATTTTTATGCATGAAAGAGGGATACTCGATTTTATTATTCCTGAACTTGATGAGACGTGGGGAATAGAACAGAACGAATACCATATAGATGATATTTTCATGCACAGCGTGAAGAGTTGTGACCTTGCCGGAAAGCGTCAAGAAGTCAGGTGGGCTGCCTTGCTCCATGATCTTGGAAAAAAGAAGATGAAACAGGAGAAAGATGGCAGGGTGATATTTTACCGGCATGAACTGGAGAGTTCAAAGATCGCCACAGAAATACTCAGACGGCTCATCTTTCCGAATTCTTTCGTAAAGTACGTGTCCCATCTGGTGCTTCATCACATGTTCTATATAACCGATGAATGGTCTGACGCCGCGGTGAGAAGGTTCATTGCGAGAGTCGGTGTTGAAGCGATTGAGGATCTTTTCAGCCTGAGGATGGCCGATGGTCTTTCGAGAGGGGATCTTGATATCGGCAGGGAAGTCGGAATCTCTCGAAAAAGGGTCGATGACGTACTTGCTGCCGATTCGGTATTCAAGATAAAGGATCTCGCGATAAACGGTAATGATATCATGAAGATCACCGGCAAAGCTTCAGGTAAAAGGATCGGAGAAATACTCGACGCGCTCCTTGAAATGGTGATAGATGACCCCTCGATCAATACAAGGGAGAATCTTACCACTATTGTCAGGGAAGATTTGAATTAGTAATGAGCTATTGCCGGTCATCAAAAGTGTATTATCTTTAAAGGGGAACGACGCACAGGCATGATCATGCGGGTGGTAAAATGAGGCGGCTTGAAAAACTGATACGCGATATGAGGAAAAAGCTTTTCCCGTACCATCATGAGCATGATGTGGAAAGGGGAGGAGAGAGATGGGATGTCGGGAAAGGAGAATATATCGAATCCTGGTTCTATGAACAGCTGAGGATATGCCGGAAAAAGAACAGGTGTTCGAGAGACAACAGGTGCGTATTTTACGAGTACAGCGATATTGCAAAAAGAAACTATGATATATGTCTCGAGATACAGTTGCGTCTTGAAAACGGGGAGATAAAGTGCGCGATGGGGGAGGACGACTCTGAAAGCGATGCTAAGGACTGACCTCTCTGAGCCTGCCATAATACGCCATAATGGCATCTATGGCAGCTTCTGTCATGGCGTGAGTTTTGCCATTTCTGCCATGGACAATTGATATAATCCTAATTTGTTATATTGCAATATGATATGTAGGCCTCTATTTTGCCCTAATTGGCATGCTTATTGAAGTTAGTATTCTGGAATATTTAAACTTATTATTTTCAGAGGGAGAACGAAATGTCAAAAATAATCGGAATTGACCTTGGGACTACAAACTCGTGCGTATCTGTCATAGAGGGTGGAGAGCCGGTAATAATCCCTAATCCGGAAGGCGGAAGGACCACTCCTTCGATAGTCGGATTCAAGGATTCTCAGAAGCTTGTCGGGATGCTTGCTAAAAGGCAGGCGATCACAAATCCCGAAGATACTATTTATTCTATAAAACGATTCATGGGAAGAAAATTCTCGGAAGTATCGACGGAGATATCGGAAGTCTCGTACAAGATAAAGAAAGGACCTTCTGGCGATGTCAGAGTAGAAGCGGGGGGCAAGGAATATTCGCCACCGGAGATCTCTGCCATGGTGCTTCAGTATCTGAAGGAAGCCGCGGAAAAATATCTCGGCGAAAAAGTAACAAAAGCAGTAATTACCGTCCCCGCGTATTTTAACGACAGCCAGAGACAGGCCACCAAAGATGCGGGCAAGATAGCAGGGCTTGAGGTCGAGAGGATCATCAACGAACCTACAGCGGCGTCTCTCGCCTACGGACTCGAAAAGAAAGGGGAAAAGACCATAGTGGTCTTCGACCTTGGTGGCGGTACTTTTGATGTATCGGTGCTTGAACTGGGCGAGAATGTATTCGAGGTAAAAGCGACGAACGGAGATGGGCATCTTGGAGGAGACGACTTCGACCAGAAGATAATCGAATGGCTTTCCGAGGAATTCAAAAAGGATCAGGGTATAGACCTGACGACAGATCCCATGGCTCTGCAAAGGTTGAGAGAAGCTGCCGAAAAAGCCAAATGTGAACTGTCGACAGTAACTCAGACGGACATCAATCTACCCTTCATAACTGCCGACGCGGCAGGTCCGAAGCACCTGAATGTCAAACTCTCGAGAGCGAAGTTCGAATCTCTCACCGACAGCCTGATCGAAAGGACAGTACAGCCATGCAAGAACGCGATAAAGGACGCCAAGATCAATCTCTCAGAGATCGATGAGGTCATCCTTGTTGGCGGGACAACAAGGATTCCCGCGGTAAAGGCCAAGGTAAAAGAGATATTCGGAAAAGAACCGCATGAGGGAGTAAACCCCGATGAAGTAGTCGCGCTGGGCGCGGCTATCCAGGGTGGCGTTCTTGCGGGAGATGTGCATGACGTGCTTCTTCTAGACGTTACCCCGCTCTCTCTGGGGATTGAGACTCTCGGCGGAGTGATGACGAGACTTATCAACAGGAACTCGACGATCCCGACAACAAAAAGCGAGATATTCTCAACTGCGGCTGACAACCAGACTACTGTGGAGATCCATGTCCTGCAGGGAGAGAGGGAGATGGCCGCCGCGAACAAATCGATAGGACGATTCCAGCTTGCCGGCATTCCTCCCGCCCAGAGAGGGATACCGCAGATCGAGGTAACGTTTGATATAGATGCCAACGGCATACTGAATGTCACGGCAAAAGACAAGGCTACCGGAAAAGAACAGAAGATAATCATCCAGGCTTCAAGCGGTTTGTCTGAAGACGATATAGAACGGATGGTTCACGAAGCTGAAGAACATGCCGCTGAGGACAAGGCAAACCGCGAGATGATAGATCTGCGCAACCAGGCGGACCAGCTGAGTTACCAGACCGAAAAACAGATGGAAGAGTACAAGGAAAAGATCCCATCCTCGGATTTCGATGAAATGCGAAAATCTCTCGAGGAACTCAAAGAAGCTTCAAAGACTGAAGATAAGGAACGGATCAAACAGGCGATCGATTCCCACAACGCGATCTGGCAGAAAGCGGCCCAGGCGATGTATCAGAGCGCGGCCGGCGAGCAGCAACACCAGGAACCGAAGCAGCAGGGCGGATCTTCTTCTGGCGGGGAAAAGGAAGACAAGGATGATCAGGTCGTCGATGCTGAATTTGAGGTAATTGATGACGAAGAGAAGAAATAATTGCCGAAAATGATTATTTAGTTGCTCGTAGGTGATTTATTTCATAAGATTCAGCAAAGATGGTGTGTGGGCGATTAGCTCAGATGGTTAGAGTACCTGCTTGACATGCAGGGGGTCACTGGTTCAATTCCAGTATCGCCCACCATTCCCCTGAAATTCCCTGTAAGGTGGATAATCATAAAATGGTCGAGATAATATATCCGGATGGATCAAAAGACGAAATCGAAAAAGGCTTGCCCGTAAAAGAGCTTCTCGGCAAACTTCCAAGGTCAGTAAGTAAAAAGGCTGTGGCCGCGCGGATAGACGGCCGGCTCTTCGATTTGCGGGAAGATATAACAGTGGGAGGCGATTTTACTGTCATAACGATCGATGATCCCGAAGGTCTCGATATACTCAGGCACAGCACCTCACACCTCATGGCTCTTGCCGTCCATGAACTTTTCAATGATGTCAGGTTCGCCATAGGCCCCTCGATACAAGAAGGGTTCTATTACGATTTTCTTTTAGACAGGCGGTTCACGCCGGAAGATCTCGAAGCTATCGAGGAGAAGATGAAAGATCTTCTGAAAAACGGCGGTCTTGAGTTTGTCAGGGAGGTCATCGAAAAGGAAAAGGCGATCGAGCTCTTTTCTTCCGGTGGCCAGCAATTCAAAGTCGAACTTTTAAACGAAATAGAAGACGACACTGTCTCGATCTACAGGCTTGGAGCTTTCGTCGATCTATGCAGGGGCCCTCACATTCCGGATGTGAAGATGATGAAGCATTTCAAACTTCTTTCCCTGGCCGGGGCCTATTGGCGCGGCGACGAGAAGAGGGATATGCTTCAGAGGATTTACGGGACTGTCTTCTTTTCTGCCGACATGCTGAGCCAGGAACTGGAAAGGCGTGAAGAAGCAAGGAAAAGAGATCACAGAAAACTTGGCCCACAGCTCGGGCTTTTCGATATCAAGGAAGAAGCAGGCGGTGGACTCGCATTCTGGTATCCAAAAGGATATATACTGCGTGAAGCGGTGGAGGATTTCTGGAAGAAAGAGCATAGGGCTAACGGTTACGAGATGATAATGACTCCTCATATCGCCAGGAGCGAACTCTGGAAGACCTCGGGGCATTACGATTTCTATAAAGAAAACATGTTCATCATCAAGAACGACGAGGGCCAGGAATTCGTTTTGAAACCTATGAACTGTCCTGGTCATATACTTGTGTATAAAAGTGCCATTCACAGCTACCGGGACCTTCCAATCAGATACGCGGAACTGGGAACGGTATACAGGAACGAACGTTCCGGGACTCTTCATGGCCTTCTCAGGGTGCGGGGATTTACGCAGGATGACGCTCATATCTTCTGTACTCCAGAACAGCTGGACGTCGAAGTCGACAAATGTTTTGATCTCGCGCACCACATCCTGACCACCTTCGGATTCAACGAGTACACTGTTGAACTCAGCGCTCACGATCCCGATAACATGGACAAGTACGCTGGATCACCTGAAGAATGGCGGATGGCGGAGAGCTCTCTGATGAAGGCGATCGAGAAGCGTGACATACCGTTCAGAAAGATCGCAGGTGAGGCGGTATTCTACGGACCCAAGATAGACCTGAAGCTGATAGACGCCATCGGAAGAGGGTGGCAGGCGACGACGATACAGTTCGATTTCAACCTTCCGAGAAGGTTCGATGTCCAGTATATCGACAGCACTGGAAAGAAAGAATATGTCTATATGATCCACAGGGCCCTTCTCGGGTCGATAGAGAGGTTCATTGGCACGCTTACAGAACATTACGCCGGACTTTTCCCGCTCTGGCTGGCACCGGAACAGGTCTGGATCATACCTGTCGGAAAAGACCATCATGAGTACGCGGTCGAATGCGCTAAGAGGATGAAGGCGGCCGGCATAAGGGCAAGTTGCGATCTCCGGGAGGAGAAACTCGGTTTCAGGATACGCGAATGCGAAGTCCAGAAAATACCTTACGCGGCGGTTTGCGGTGATAACGAGATAAAGGATGGGACTCTCGATATCAGGTCTAAATCGAAGGGAAGGCTGGGAAGCAGCAAAATAGAGGAATTTATTACGGAATTGGTTGACGAGATAGATAGAAAAGCATAATATTATGCTGTTATCTGGTTTTTTAAATAAAAGAAGGAGCGAGAGCTCCTCACCTTGCGGTCTTAAATGTACTGGTAGGGTTTCATCTAATACCGAAGCAAACCGGGCGGGTGGAATATCTACGCGCCCTTTTTATTTTTTGTTCAGGAGGTGAACAGATCAAAGACAGATTCAGAAAAGATAAGAACGATAAAAGGACCAGGATCAATGAAATGATCAGAATCCCCGAAGTAAGGGTCATCGCTGATGATGGTGAACAGCTCGGTGTGATGTCTACGGACGAAGCGAAAAGGATCGCTGAAGAGAGAGGGCTTGATCTTGTGGAGATAGCCCCTAACGTCAGGCCACCGGTCTGCAAGATCATGGATTTCGGAAAACATAAATATGAAGAGAGCAAAAAGGTCCGCGAATCGAAGAAGAAACAGCATGTGACTCATCTGAAGGAGATAAAACTCCGTCCCAAGATCGAGAAACATGATTTTGAGTTCAAGCTTAGAAACGCTCAGAGATTTCTCGAACAGAAAGACAAGGTGAAGTTCACTGTCGTTTTCAGAGGCCGGGAAATGGAACATGTTGAGAAGGGGTATGAACTTCTCGAAAAGATAATCCAGGAATTCTCCGATTTGGCTATTATCGAAAAACCTGCCGTCAGAACCGGCAGAATAATTTCGATGATAATGGGACCGGTCTCAGAGAAAAATGCGAGAAAAGGGGGTGGAGACGAGGATGCCAAAAATTAAAACAAACCGTGGAGCTGCGAAACGATTCCGATTGACCGGGAATGGAAAAATAAAAAGAGGTAAGGCTTATGCGAGCCATATTCTTACTAAAAAATCGACCAAGAGGAAACGCAACCTCCGCAAACAGACTCTGGCAGCCACATCTGATGTAAAAAGAATCAAAAGGATGTTGGGCATGTAGGTCTTTTTGGGATCGAATAAATCATATTGTCTTGAATAGGAAATAAGTACAGGAGGCATACAGGTATGCCGAGAACAAAACACAGTGTAGCTTCGCATAAAAGAAAAAAGAAGGTGTTGAAACAGGCAAAAGGGTTTACCGGCGGAAGGGGAAAACTCTTTCGCTCAGCCCAGGAAGCCGTGAACAGGGCGCTTTCATACGCGTACAGGGACAGGCGTGCCAGAAAAAGAGATTTTCGCAAACTCTGGATCGCCAGGATCAATGCCGCGGCGAGGCTGAATGGTCTCAGTTACAGTCGTTTCATGAACGGCCTGAAGAAATCCGAGATCGAGATAAACAGAAAAATGCTTTCCGAAATAGCTATCCATGACGCGGAAGGATTCTCGAAACTCGCCGAGATCGCAAAGGATGCCCTTTAAATGAGTCGCGAGGGAATCGACCGACAATCTCTCGAAAAGATCAAGAACGAGGCTTCCGAACGGCTCGGCAGCGCGAAAGGTCTTGAGGCGATTGAGGATATACGGATCGAGTATCTTGGAAGGAAGGGCGTCCTGACGAACGCCCTCAGATCGATAGGCCAACTTCCAAAGGAAGAAAGGCCGCTTATCGGAAGCCTTTTCAACGAGATCAAGACGGTGATCAATCGTCTTATCGAAGAGAAGAAAAACGAGCTTTCCTCGGGGATAACCGACAGTGAACCTTACCCCGGAGATCCTACCCTTCCTGGCAGGAAAGGGTGGAGAGGCGGACTCCATCTTCTTCACAAGGTGACAAGAGACGTCAAGGAGATATTCTACAGGATGGGATACTCGCTTGCCGAGGGGCCCGAGGTGGAGCTGGATTATTACAATTTCGAGGCTCTTAATTTTCCCGAAGAACACCCCTCTCGCGACACGCAGGATACTTTTTACATCAACCGGGATATCCTTCTTCGAACGCAGACTTCGCCCGTCCAGGTCAGGTACATGGAAAAAAACGATCCTCCGTTACGGATCATTTCACCGGGAAGAGTCTACAGGAACGAAACACCAGACCCTTCTCACTCAGCTGAATTCAATCAGATGGAGGGTCTTTACGTTGACCGGGACGTATCGCTTGCCGATCTGAGAAACGATGTGACCTATTTTATACATTCATACTTCGGAAAAGAGACAAAGGTCAGGTTCAGGCCTCATTTCTTTCCTTTCACGGAACCGAGCGCAGAGGTGGACATGACATGCTTCGCCTGTCACGGAAACGGATGTCCGATCTGCCAGAAAACAGGATGGATCGAGATCATGGGAGCCGGTATGGTTCATCCAAACGTCTTTAAATTCGCCGGTTACGATCCCGATTCGGTCACCGGGTTTGCTTTCGGCCTCGGAATAGACCGTGTGGCGATGCTGAAATATGGAGTCGACGACATACGCAGATTCCTTGCGAATGATATCCGTTTTCTCAGCCAGTTCTGGAGTGGATCATGGGTAGGAGCGAAGGAATGAAAGTTAGCTTAAACTGGCTTAAGAGATACGTGGATATAGTAGAAGATCCGAAGACACTGGCGGACGATCTGACGATGTTCGGATTGAATGTCGAAGGGATCGAGGACAGGCGGCCTGATTTCAGCGGAGTAATATTCGGAATAGTGACCGAATGCGGGAAACACCCTGACGCGGACAAGCTGAGCGTCTGCAAAGTTGACACTGGTCAGGAAGAGCATCTGAACATCGTGTGCGGCGCCCCGAACGTAAGGGCCGGATTGAATGTTGCGGTAGCCGTCAACGGTGCCGTCCTTCCTGGTAATTTCAAGATAAAAAAGACCAGGATCAGGGGACAGGTCTCGGAGGGAATGATCTGTTCTGAGATAGAACTTGGGATCGGAAGCGACAAAAGCGGTATCATTGAACTTGGATTTGAACTCGCGCCTGGAACCGATCTTGGTGGCCATCTAGGATCTGATGATGTCATCCTCGATATCGAGGTGACGCCGAACAGACCTGATCAGCTTTCCCACCTGGGGATCGCCAGGGAGATCGCCGCCCTCTACAAAAGGGATCTGAAAGAACCGGAATATCTGCCTCTCGAGACCGATGACCGGTTCAAAGTCAAAATAGAGGATACGAACGATTGCTGGAGGTACTCTGCGGCATGCGTCTCTGATGTAAAGATTGAAAAATCTCCACAGTGGATTCAGAAACTGCTGGTATCGGCCGGCGTCAAACCTCTTAATAATATCGTCGATATAACGAATTTCGTTCTGATGGAGATCGGTCAGCCTCTCCATGCTTTTGACAGGGACAGGTTGATAGGGGACACTATAACTGTTAGAAGAGCAAATGACAGGGAGACGCTCGAGACTCTCGACGGAGTCAAGAGAAAACTGGGCAGCAGCGTCCTGGTCATCGCCGATTCAGAGATTCCCGTCGGCATCGCTGGCGTGATGGGTGGAGCCGACAGCGAGATCAAGGACAAAACGAAACGGATCGTCCTGGAAAGCGCGGTTTTTGATCCGGCCGCAGTGAGAAAATCGAGTCATTATCTGAAGCTCGACACGGAAGCCTCTTACAGGTTTGAGCGCGAGGGAGATGTCGGTATAACGGTAAAGGCGCTCGAAAGAGCATGTTACCTGATAAAAGAGATCGGAGCTGGCGAACCTGAACTGAAGATTACCGATAATGTCGCTGACCGGGTGGTCCTTGAGGAGAAAAAGATATCGATCAGGGTCAGCCAGGCAAACAGGCTCATGGGGACGCATCTGGGCCCAACAGATCTGAAAGACCTTCTTTTACGTCTCGATCTGGAATCGGAGATAAAAGGGAATGAGATCGTTGTGGCGATACCGTCATTCCGCAGGGATATCAAGGCCGAGGTAGATCTGATAGAAGAAGTGGCAAGAGTCTACGGATATGAGAATATCGGACGTGAAGAGGAATACAGCAGCAGGATATTCTCGCGTGTCTCGTCTCTTGACATGTTGCGGGAGGATCTTTCGTTTTTCCTTGTATCGAGAGGGTATGCCGAAGTGATCAATTCATCCTTCATGGATCCCGAAGACACGAGGGTCTTCGAGTGGCATTCCAGCGATCCGAGGTGTAACCCGGTAAAGCTGCTTAACCCTCTTTCGCTGGGCCAATCGGTCCTGCGGACTTCTCTTCTTCCTGGAATCCTCAGGACGATCGCGAGGAACGCTCCGGTCGAACAGGAAGGGATAAAAGTATTTGAAATGGGCAGGATCTTTCTGCCTGTCGGTCCAGGTGATGGGCTTCCTGAAGAAAAATTGCACCTGACAGCCTGCTTTACCCGAAAGAATATTCCGGTGCAATGGAATGAGAAGCAGAGAGAATTCGATTTTCTCGATATGAAAGGGGAGATCGAAACGGTCTTTGAGTGGATCGGTATAGAATCCGAGGTTAATATTGAAAGGGAAAAGAGAGAGGAACCGGACTTTGTTTTTAACTGCTACTATAAAAACGAGTTAGCAGGTTATTGTGGAATGATACCGGGCCGTATTTCGAAGAGGTACGAAATACCGAGCCCTGTATTCTATTTTTCAATACTTCCCGAAGTGATTCATTCGCTGGGAGTTAATGAACTCACGTATTCGGAACTTATACCATATCCCGCTGTAAAGAGGGATCTGTGTGTCGTTGCTTCGGAGAGGGTTAAATTCTCCGATATCATGAAGGTCGTTAAAAAAAGGGCCAAATATCTTGAATATATAAGGCTGTTCGATTATTATCGTGGTGGCAATCTGGGGGAAGGGCAGAGAAGTTACGCTTTCAGGCTCTCCTTCAGATCACCTGAAGGGACGCTCGATGACAAGGTAGTAGACAAGGTGATCGGCAAGGTCCTGGACGGATTACGTACAGAGTTACAGGTATCTTTAAGGATGGAATAGGAGAAAAAATGGGATCAGTCGGGCTTGCAAGCCTCGAAGTCCTTGAGGAAAAGATAATTAAGGCGGCGGAACTTATTGAAAGACTTTCCGGGGAAAAAAAGAGGCTCGAGGAAAAGAATAAAGAGTTGAAAGATCAAGTCGATTCGTTATATATTAAAAATGAAGAACTGAAGAAAGAGATTGAAATCTTTAATAGTGATAAAGACAAAAGAAAAGATTTCGACAAAACCAGAGAGGAGATAGGAAACAAAATCGAGGAGATGCTGTTAAAGCTCGACGGACTTGAACTCTAGTCCGCGAGGTTTTACGAGGTTGTTTCCGGGCGGGGATGATGAGGACTCAACTGTGTTGATCTTGAAAGGAAGATAGATGACCGAAAAGAACACAGAGAAGGTGGAAATTTTTGGTCAGGAGTATAAAATCAAAGGTGTCGGTGACCCTCATTATATTCACAGGATCGCTGGATATGTTGACAAGAAGATGAGGGAGATCGCGCATTCCAGTGGGATAATGTCACAGTCACGTATAGCTATTTTAACTGCTCTTAATATCGCCGACGAATTGCACCAGATCAAGGAGAAGGAAAAGAACAACGAGAAGGAATTCGGACGGAGAGCTGCGAGGCTGGGAGAGTTGATAGAAGACAAGATTAGTACAGGAAGGTAATCCTCATCCCCAAGTTTATATAAAACGCGGGGATATGAGATGAGATCGATAAATAGAGCTACCGAGAAATTCCCTGCTTTGTTGGTGTAGGTAAAAATCATTTTTTGCCAACGCTTTAAGCCCGGAAATCCAATGAATGGTGATTCAGACCAGGCCGGGGCGATCCCGGAAGGTCGAGATTGCCGTGAGGATATCCACTGTTGTAAGTCAGGGCTTAAAAGGATTCTACCTCACGGCATTGAGTGGGGAATTTTCATTGTTACCAGCATCTCCCTGAAATTTCCAGAATAATCCAGATACTATATTCATATTTTATGTAGATTGCAGTTTAATTGAAAAAATCGGGAGGTGAAAACCCCTGAATTCTTTAAGGGGGGTATTAAAATGGAAGGCATGATCTATTATCTGTTGATTGGAATCCTTGTACTTTTCCTGGGATTTATCGTGGGCTGGTTCGTGAACAAGAAGATAGCCCAGGCTCAGATGAAACATACGCAGAAACTCGCCGAGAATATCATCGCCGAAGCCCAGAGGGAAGCGGAGACGAGAAAAAAAGCCTCTATTCTTGAAGCGAAAGACGAGTGGTACCAGGCCAAGCTCAAGTTCGAGAAAGATACGGCTGAAACGAGAAATGAACTGAGGAATGTCGAGCGGAGGATCGAGGAAAAAGAAGAGAATATAAACCGGAAGGTGGACTATCTTGAAAAAAGGGAACAGGAGCTGATAGATAACCGGAAGGTCCTTGAAAACAAGCTTATAAACCTGAACTCGAAAAAGGAAGAGATAACAAAGGTCCTGCATCAACAGAACGAGAAGCTTGAAAAAATAGCTGGAATGAGCAGCGATGAGGCCAAGAAACTCCTTATCTCGAATCTGGAAAGCGAAGCCAAGATGCAGGCTGCCAGAAAGATCAAGGAGATCAAGGATGAGGCGGAAAGGAACGCGACGAAAGCGGCAAGGGAAATAATAACGCTTGCTATTGAACGTTGCGCCGCCGATCACGTTGTCGAATCGACAGTGTCAGTCGTCGATCTTCCCAATGACGAGATGAAGGGGAGGATAATCGGAAGAGAGGGCCGTAACATCAGGGCTTTCGAAAACGCCACTGGAATCGATGTGATCATCGATGATACGCCCGAAGCTGTCATCCTTTCGGGATTTGATCCAATAAGACGGGAGATTGCGAGAATCGCTTTGGATAAGCTTGTTAAGGATGGAAGGATCCACCCGGGAAGGATAGAGGAACTGGTCGAAAAGACGAAAAAAGACCTTATGGAAGAAATAAGGGAGATCGGAGAGCGCACATATCTCGAACTCAATATGCATGGATTGCATCCCGAGCTGGTAAAGTTGCTTGGAAGGTTGAACTACAGGACATCTTACGGTCAGAATGTACTCCAGCATTCGAAGGAAGTAGCCTTCGTCGCTTCGCTTCTCGCAAGCGAACTTGGTCTCGATCCCGTCATCGCGAAAAGAGCCGGACTTCTTCATGATATCGGAAAAGCTGCCGATCATGAAGTAGACGGACCGCACGCCGAAATAGGAGCAGACCTCGCCCGAAGGTACGGTGAATCAGAGGTAGTGATCAACTCGATCGCTTCACATCATGAGGATGTCGAAAAGACTTCACTGATGGCGCATATTGTCTCAGCCGCGGATTCGATCTCCGGGGCCAGACCTGGCGCGAGGCGAGAGACTCTGGAGAATTATATCAGAAGGCTGGAAAAACTCGAAAAGATCGCCGACGCTTTCGATGGAGTGGAAAAATCATACGCGATACAGGCTGGAAGGGAAATAAGGATCCTCGTCAGTCACAAGAAGATAGATGACGCCCAGGCTACTCAGCTTGCGAGCGATATTTCGAGAAAGATAGAGGACGAGATGGAATACCCCGGACAGATAAAGGTGATTGTGATACGGGAGACAAGGGCTGTCGATTTCGCAAAGTAGGCTTTACATGGCGCGGCGCAAGCGACGACTGAGTCTGCTCGATGCCGTTCAAGTAAAAATCGGGAGAAAAGAACAGCATGAATATCCTGATCCTTGGAGACGTCCTTTCAAAAATCGGCCGGATAGCTTTAAGAGACGGGCTGCCTGAACTGAAAAAGAGACTGAAAGTAGATCTGTGTACGGCAAACGTAGAGAACGCGGCGGGGATGTTCGGCGTCACTGAATCTGTCGTCAACGAGATCAGGCAGTACGGGGTCGATCTTATGACCAGTGGTAACCATATCTGGGACAAACAGGAAGGCGTAAGACTCCTTGATGATCGGGACGATCTGCTCAGGCCGGCGAATTATCCACCCGGCGCGAAAGGGTATGGATTCGTCACCAGAGAGGTATCTTCAAGGCGTGTCTGCCTGCTCAATCTTCAGGGCAGGACGTATATGCCCGATATCGACTGCCCGTTCAGAAAAGCTGATGAAGTGCTTTCGTCACTTTCCTCAGATATCAGGATAATCATCGTCGATTTTCACGCCGAAGCTACAAGTGAAAAACTTGCCATGGCGTATTATCTTGACGGACGGATCTCGATCCTTGCCGGCACTCACACGCATGTGCATACCGCCGATGAAAGGATCCTTCCTGGAGGGACAGCCTACCAGACCGATATCGGGATGACCGGTCCGTATTCGTCGGTGATAGGGGTAAAGAAAGAAGCTGTCATAGAAAGATTCCTGACCGGGATCAATGTCAGGTTTCAACCGGGCGGAGAAGATCCCTGTATCCAGGGTTTGTTCGTTGAAGTGGATGATAATACCGGAAAAGCTTTGAAGCTGGAAAGAATCCATCAGCCGTTGTGAAGGAGGGCAGTATTGAAGACCCAGGAATACAAAAACCTTATTGACGGAAAAAGAATATCAAAGGAAATACTCTCGGAAGTCAATGAGGAATCAGCGAGGTTCTCCAGGGACAATGCTCCTCCAAAACTTACCGTTCTGATCGCCGGTGACGAACCTGCTTCCCAGGTTTATGTCGGTATGAAAGTCAAAGCTTCGGCGAAATGTAATATCGATTCCGATCTGATAGAACTGCCCGCGGACATCACGGAGGAATACCTGATCGAGAGACTGCGTACACTGAACAGTGACAGGTCTGTCGACGGAATACTCGTTCAGCTTCCTCTTCCCGCGCATATCGACGAGCAGAAGATCATCGAGTCGATATCACCCGACAAGGATGTTGATGGTTTTCATCCATACAATCTCGGAAGGCTCGTATCCGGAAAGAGAAGATTCGTACCGTGCACACCTCTTGGCATTATGACGCTTCTCGAAAGGTATTCTATCAAGACTGAAGGAAGTAATATTGTTGTCGTTGGAAGAAGCCTTATAGTGGGAAAACCCATGGCTCTTCTTCTTTCGGCAAGGTCTTCAGGGGGAAACGCGACGGTGACACTTTGTCACACCAGGACAAGGAATCTTGAGGAAATCCTTTCGAAAGCGGAAATAATAATCGCTGCGGCCGGCAGTCCGAGGATGATAACAGGTGAGATGGTAAGTGACGGCGTCGTCGTCATTGATGTCGGAATGAACAGGGTTGACGATCCGGCGGCAAAAAGAGGATATCGCCTCGATGGGGATGTCGATTTTGATTCAGTCCAGCCGAAAGCTTCACTGATAACACCGGTTCCCGGAGGTGTAGGGCCGATGACTGTCGCTACGCTTATGAAAAACACTCTTCAGGCGGCGAAATGGGCAAGGGGAGCGGGTGATGAGATCAAGTGACTGGAACGATTCGCCAGTTACAGAAAACGAAGATATATATTCTGTTTCCGAGATAGCCGAGGCTTTGAGGCATAATCTTGAGACTGAATTCCCCTCCGTCAGAATAATCGGCGAGATCGCAAATTTCAAGGCGCACGCTTCCGGACATTATTATCTTACGCTCCGGGATGAAAAGAACCTTATCCGAATAGTCATCTTTAAAAGAAACGCGTATCGGCTCCCGTTTCTTCCTTCTGACGGGATGCAGGTGATCGCATCCGGACGAATATCATTCTACGGTGGGACTGGCCAGACGCAGCTGATAGCCGAGAATCTTGTAAGAGCCGGGAAGGGAGCCTCTGAACTTCAGTTTCGAAGGACCCTGCAGAAATTGATCGACGAAGGCGCAACGGGGATCGACAGGAAAAGGGCTATTCCTCGTTTCCCGGAAAAAATAGCAGTCATAACCTCTCTCTCCGGTGCCGTTATAAAAGATATATCCAATACGCTTGCCAGACGCTGGCCGCTGGCAAGGATCGTAAGGGTTCCAGCGGAAGTACAGGGGGCGACAGCCGCGGGATCAATAATACGGGCGTTTGAAGAAACTGATTCGATGGAAGGGATCGATTGCGTGATCCTCGCTCGCGGAGGAGGAAGTATCGAGGATCTCTGGGCCTTCAACCTTGAAGAAACGGCAAGAGCGGTGTTGGGAAGCAAGTACCCGGTGATAACAGGTATAGGCCATGAGATCGATACTACAATTTGCGACTATGTATCAGATCTGAGAGCTCCTACTCCTACTGCCGCAGCGGAACTTGCCGCTCCGGAGATCGGACAGGTAAAAAATGACATCGCGAATATTATCCGGATTCTCGGGAAAATAGCTGACCGCGGTTCATTACGAAGGTACAACATGCTCGATCTTGTGATGCGAAGCAGCGTATTCCCGGCTATCAGGCATAGACTCGATTACGGGATGCTGCAGGCGGACGAGAAACAGGTTCGGCTTGAGAACTGGTGGAAAGGAAACAGGCACGATCTATTGGCATCAAGCGGAAATCTCTGTGTGCGGCTCGACAGGACACTCATCGACAGGCTGGGATTTGTGAAGGAAAAAACAGCCGCGAGGATAAGGATGCTTGAAGGGCTCTATCCACTTTCAATACTGAAGAGGGGATATTCGTTTTGTACCTCGGATGATGGATTGAGGATAATCTCCGGAACCGATAATATTGGAAAAGGTGACAATATAGCTGTAAATTTTCATGACGGTTCCGCTTTTTGCACCGTAAAGGACAAAAGAAAGGGGAAGATGTGGCGCCAAAACAAAGCTTCGAAGATTCAATAAACAGGCTTGAAGAGATAGTAAGAGAGCTTGAAGAGGGACAGGTACCGCTTGAAGATAGTATCCGGCTATACGAAGAGGGGATGAAACTGGGGAAAAAATGCAAACAGATACTTGAAGCGGCTGACAGGAGAATAACGCAACTATCCGCTGGACTTGACCGAGAGGAATCAAGTGAGTGACAGTACCGGAGACTCTCCGTTTCTTTCAAGGATTGCCAGGACGGCTGAAGAGGTTGATTCCAGGCTTGATATCCTTCTTCCTCCGGAGTCGGAAACCCCTGAATCGCTTCACAGGGCGATGAGATATTCTACTCTCGCGGGGGGAAAGAGAATAAGAGCGGCACTTTGCTTGTGGACTCACAATCTTGCCGGCAATTCCTATCCTCTGGAGGCCCTTGATGCGGCCTGCGCAATCGAATGCCTTCATTCGTACACCCTGATTCACGATGATCTTCCATCCCTCGATGATGATGCGCTCAGGCGCGGTAAACCTTCGTGTCATGTACGTTTTGGGGAAGCTATCGCCTTGCTCGCCGGGGACGCGCTTCAGGCCCTTGCGTTCGAAATATTGTCGCGAAATGGAAATGTGCCGGATAAGAACAGGTTGCTCGCGATAAGGATCCTCGCCGCAGCGGCCGGTTCAAGAATGCTCGTGGGAGGACAGGTCGCCGATCTTGAAGGTGAAGGTAAAGATCCCATGGCCGAAATGGTCGCTTTTATCCACGAAAGAAAGACGGCGGAACTTATCTCTGCTTCAATGTCAATAGGAACAGCCCTCGAAACAGTATCTGCGGATATTAATTCGGAGATTGCCGATATAGGAAGAAAGGCCGGGCTTGCATTTCAGATCACCGATGATCTTCTTGATCTTGTGGGTGATGTCAGTGATGTGGGAAAAGGCTTGCGAAAGGACAACAAAAGAGGGAAAATCACATGGCCCGCGACGTTCGGTATCGAAAAATCCCGGGATATGGCAAGATCGCTGATAAATGAATCCATCGAAAGGATACGTGGGCTTGGTGATGACGGGTCGATAGAGGGGCTGTTTGAATACATTCTGGAGCGTATTTCCTGACTATGATCAAGCTGATTCTCTATAAGAATATTTTCATCGTTCCGATAATCTGCGGCATTATCGTACAGTTGATCAAAATGGGTATCTATTCCATAGTGGGCAGGGAACTCGATATTGGAAAACTTTTTCAGACCGACGGCATGCCGAACCTTCACGCTACCGTCTTTGGGTCATTATCTGCGATAGTAGGCCTTAAATATGGCTATTCGTCGATTCTTTTCGCGGTCAGCGCCACATACACGGTGATTATCCTTCATGATACTATGAGGGTGAAAAGGGAAAAAGAGAAACAGGTCGGAATCCTGCGTTCTATTATTTTCAGCGTACACGGATACAGTGAGATAGATTCGTTCAAGACAAGCAGAATACTCCAGTTCCGTCCGCTCGATGTGATCAGCGGCGCCGCGCTTGGAGTTCTGCTGACATACATCGTACTGTAGAAAAGAGCGTTTATTTTGGAAGATAGCATCTATCTGAAAAATATCGATTCCCCGTCGGATATAAAGAATCTTTCGATCTCCGATCTTGAAGTACTTGCCGGCGAGATCCGCAGATATATCATAGAGACTGTCTCAATAAGGGGAGGACACCTCGCATCAAGCCTGGGTACGGTGGAGATAACTCTCGCCCTGCATTATATCTTCAATTCACCGGAGGACAAGATCGTCTGGGATGTCGGGCACCAGAGCTACGCTCACAAGATATTGACGGGACGAAGAGAAGCATTCAGAGATCTGAGAATAAGGGGAGGTATCTCCGGATTTCCTAATATCTACGAGAACGAACATGATTCCTTTGGAGTAGGTCATGCCTGCACAGCGATATCCGCAGCCCTCGGATTCGCCGTCGCGAGGGATCTAAGGGGAAAGGACAATTTTGTCATCAGCGTTGTTGGTGACGGCTCGATATCGGGAGGGTTATCCCAGGAAGGGATCAACCAGGCCGGACATCTGAAAAAGAACAGGTTCGTGATAATACTCAACGACAACGAGATGTCCATATCGAAGAATGTGGGCGCGCTCGCTAAATATCTGACAAGGATCACTACAAAAAAACCGTATCTGCAGATCGAATCAGATGTGTGGGAGTTATTGGGGAAGATCCCTTCTCTTGGAGGAAAAGCACGGACGCTCGCCAGCCGTATCAAGGAAAGTATCAAAAATCTTGTCGTTCCGACCATCCTCTTCGAGGAACTTGGATTTCGATACCTCGGTCCCCTTGACGGGCATGATATCGAGGAATTAGTAGATACTTTCTCGAACCTTCACCAATTGCCAGGCCCGGTTCTTGTGCATGTTATAACGAAAAAAGGCAAGGGGTATCCTTTCGCGGAGAAGGATGCGGAAAAATTCCATGGTATAGGGAGTTTTTATAAAGCTACCGGTGATTCAAAAAGTGTCTCGGAAAAAGAAAAGTACAGCAAGGTCTTTGGCAGGGTATTATCCGGGCTCGCGAGAAAAGACGACAAAATCGTAGCCATAACAGCGGCGATGAAGGAAGGTACGGGCCTTGCCTGTTTCGCTGAAGAATTTCCAGGTAGATTCTTTGATGTCGGGATAAGCGAACCGCACGCTGTCACATTCGCGGCAGGACTTGCCAAAGAGGGATACAAGCCTTTTGTCGCCATTTATTCGACCTTTCTGCAGAGAAGTTTCGACCAGATCATCCACGACGTGGCGCTTCAGAGGCTACCGGTAAGATTCGTTCTGGACAGAGCCGGTATCGTCGGTGAGGATGGTCCCACGCATCACGGCAACTTCGATCTCAGTTACATGAACATGATCCCCGGTATGACGATTATGGCTCCTTCTGACGAGGTCGATATGGAAAGAATGCTTGGCGATATGGTGTCGCACGAGAGCGGTCCCGTAATGATCAGATTTCCGAGGGGCAACGTTCCGGAAGTAAGATCGGAGATGACCGGAACTTTTCCGGAGAAAGGCAGGGGAGTGATCGTAAGGGAAGGCAAAGATTCGGTCGTTTACGCGATCGGTTCTATGGTCAATACTGCGATAGCCGCTGCGAATATTCTTTCCAAAGAAGGAATAGAACTGCAGGTAATAAACGCAAGATTCGCAAAACCACTCGACGAGCTCCTCATTCGAGAGACTTCGATGGAGAAGAATATTGTTTTTACTCTCGAAGAGAATGTCAAAAAGGGAGGGTTCGGAGATTCAGTGAGAGACCTGCTTTCGGAACTGAGATCATCAGCCCGACTGATAAAACTTGGTATTAACGACAGGTTCGTTCCGCACGGAAAGAGAGATCAGCTCCTTGAAGAGACAGCTCTCGACGAGATCTCGATCGCGAGGATAATCGGCAAGGAACTGCGTGCAAGAAGCCTGAACGATAACGGAGGATAATAATGAAGATCAGCAGGCTGGGACTCGCAGTGAATATCTATAAAGCTGATATCGCTGATATACTGAAGGATGTGATAGAACTTATCCCTGAAGGTGTAGAGATAATAGCGATGAAAGAAGTCTCGGGACTTGTACCGGAAGCCAGTGTAAGGTTCGCCAACTCATATAAAAATTGCGATATAGTGATATCTCTTGGAGGAGATGGAACTTTTCTCAGAGCTGCGAGGCTTGTGGAAAGAGAGGAGATCCCTCTGATGGGTGTCAAAATACGAAGCCTCGGGTTTCTGACTGAGGATAATCTCCAGAAAGCGATGAAGGACCTCTTTAAAGGCAAATGTATGGTGCAGGAACGGATGAGACTTAAAGTATCATTTTCGGGAAAAGAAAAGAGGGGAGAATACTACTCGGCACTAAACGATATCGTTATTCATGGAACAGGACTTTCAAGAGTGATCCATCTGAAGACAACAATGGATAATACGATGCTCGGTGAGTATCTCTCCGACGGCGTGATCATATCTACTCCTACCGGATCGACCGCGTATTCGCTAGCAGCCGGCGGTCCTATCATCAATCCCGTAACGATGCAGGGCATGATCATTACCCCTCTCTGTCCCCATTCTCTTTCCGTAAGACCGGTCGTGGTAAGCAGCCTCGAGACTCTGCAGGTGGAGGTGGTCGAAAAGGATCAGGATATAATGCTGACCATTGATGGACAGAAGGTGTGCGGGTTGGAAGCCGGAGAAATTATCACGGTTCAAAAAAGTGAGAAAGTCACAAGGCTTGTGACACGGAGAAATTACAATTTTTACGATCTTGTCAGGAAGAAGCTTAAATGGGGTGGTGTTCTGCGGGAACATTGATGAAGGGAAACGGGTATGCTTCAGGAGTTGCTCATCCGCAATCTTGCCGTCGTTGAGGACGCGGCGATAATATTCGATAATGGATTGAACGTTATAACCGGATCTACGGGGGCTGGCAAATCTATCATACTTACCGCGGTGGATCTTTTATCAGGTGGAAGAGCCAGAAAATCTCTTTTGAGAAAAGGAGCGGATAAGCTTTGTGTCGAGGGAAGATTCCTTATGCCCGGGAAAATGGATATTTCAGGTATTCCAGGGATTGATATCAAACCTGGCAGTCAGGTATCGGTAAAAAGAGAGATAGGTTTCGACGGAAGAAGCAGATTATGGATCAATGATCGAACTGCTTCAAACCAGGATGCTAAAAGACTCTCGGAAATACTTCTTGAACTTAACTCACAGCACAGGCACCAGGAGCTTCTTGATCCCTCGAGCCATATCGCGCAGCTCGATGGCTCGGGACCATATGTGCAGCTTCTCGAGAGATGCGATGAGGCCATAGAGCTTTTCCGAAACAGGTGGAAAGATCTCGACGCGTTGAGAAAAAAAGAAAGGGAAAACAGGGAGAGAGAAGATTATTTCAGGTTTCAGCTGAAACAGCTCGATGCCCTGGGGCTTGACCCGGGGATGGACGATCAGCTTGCGACGAGGATCAAAAAACTGGAGAATCTTCATAGCCACGCCAGATCGATCGAAGAATCAAGGTCTCTGCTATCCGAAGGAGAGGGATCTATTCTTGAAAAAATGAGCGCGCTGGAAAGGCTTTTGGGGAAATTGTCCATGATCGATCAGAGCTGGAGTGATTCGAAGCTTGAGATCGAGGAAATGATCATTTCGCTCGAAGAGATCGACAGAACGCTTGAACATTCGGAATCGGACGATGAGGACGATCCCGCAGATCTCGAATATCTGCAGAACCGGCTTGCGGCGATCCAGTCGGCCAAACGAAAATTTGCTACTGATTTCAGGGGGCTTATAGAAAAACGCGATGAACTTAGATCCTCGTTGAGATCTCTCGAAGATGGGTCTGACGAGATGATAGAGTCATCCAGTATGCTTCAAAAAGCAAAGGAAGGACTTTTACCTTTATTGAAAAGGCTTTCCGATGAAAGGAAAAAACACGCTAAATCGATCGATGAAGAGATCACAATGGAATTGCAGGGACTCGGAATGAATGGCGCTGTTTTTAAAACCAGCATAAAAACCGTCGAAATAAAAGCTTTCATAGACGGTGCTGATGAGCTAGATTTACATCCTGGCGGTTGGGACAGGGTTGAATTCATGATCAGAACGAATGTGGGAGAGCAGATGCACCCACTTTCGGAAGTGGCGTCAGGAGGGGAACTTTCCAGGATCACCCTGGTACTCAAGAGACTGCTTGTAAGGAAAAAGGGAATACCAACCCTTATTTTCGACGAGATCGATTCAGGACTCGGAGCAGATCTCGGGGCCGTTGTAGCTGAAAAAATGGAAGAACTTGCTGATAATTATCAGATCATAACGATAACCCATCTGCCACAGGTCGCGGCAGCTGGAAATCAGCATATTTTAATAGAAAAGAAGGTCCTTGGCGGCAGGACGATCACAAAAGCTTCTGTCCTTGGCAAGGAAGAGAGAAAAATCGAACTGGCGAGAATGCTGGGAGGCAGGGGAGACCTGAGAGAGAAACTTGCCTCGGAACTTCTCGGAAATAAAGAAAAGCGCCCGTAGCTCAGTTGGATAGAGCACCAGCCTCCGGAGCTGGGTGTCGGAGGTTCGAATCCTCTCGGGCGTGCTTTTGGCTCCGTGACCCGGTCAATCCCGGATGCGGGACACGGAGCCTGATAAAAACAGGGAACAATATGAGTTTTCTTTTGTAAAACCGGGGGAAAGATCTCAACAGGGGAAAGGGATGTTATTTTTCAGGATTCTTCTGATATTCGGGCTGGCCTATTATCTTATAAAGATTTTTGGAAGATCTTTTAATCCGGGGAGAAGATCCGGGAAACCCAGGACCGGTACGGGAGGAGATCGCAGGGATGAGGATTACAGCGAATTGACCAACCAGAAGATAGAAGATGCTGATTACGAGGAGATCGAATAAAGGAAGTCCCATGCCAGGCGGAGATCCCAAAGGATAAAGAGTGATGGTTCTAAAGACAAGGCAGCCTAAAAGACGGAAATTTCAGTCAACCATAAGACAGACGGCACGGAGAAAGAGGGAATATTTCTATTCATCGATTACCGTTTTGCTTGTCAAAATTATCCTTTTGGTGTTTCTCATCATCCTTCTGAAGACGACAATAGGTGTATTCATCTACAGGTTCAGTGACAGTCCAGCGGCATTGAGATATTCACTTCCGGGGTTGATTGTAATTATGATCGCAGTATTGATATATTATATCATTAAAAATATCAACAATTTAAAAGAAGAATATAAGAATTTACATTAAACGTAAGCCTCTGATCTCTCAAGATTTTTATTATTATTTTGACATCTATGAACCTGGCAGGCCTTTTTACTAATCGGTGGCATGTCTTTTGCGTTATTTGAGTTTGTAATTTACGCATTGGTAATAATATGCATCATAAATTTGATGAAAAAGACATCCTGTTCCGCACATTCGCCGAGATTACCAGCCTTATCAGTCTTGGTAAGGATAATCGTGTGATCTTTAATAAGATAATAAGCAGCGCCATTGATATCCTCCCTACGAACAAGATCCATATGATCTTTATCGAAGGTCAGAGGATAATAAAGTATACAGGCGAAATGAAAGGCAAGAAATATACAGTCGGAATCGAGGATATACCTGGGTCAAGCGGAATAACAATGTGGCTTCACAGGGAACTTGAGGAATCGAAGAGCGGGAGTAGCATATTTAACCTCGATCTTTCCCTTGTCGCCCGGGAGCTTGTAAAAGACGAGAATCATTTCAGCACTGTGATCTCCGCTCCCCTGATGTCCAGGAACGCGCTGTTCGGAGTCATTCTGGCCATCAACGATCCTGAGCAGGGGGATTTTTCGGAAGAAGATATTCATCTTCTGAACGTGATGGCAAATCAGGGGGCTATCGCGTTTGAAAATTACCTTCTCTATAAAAAGCTCAAACTCGAATCGATCACGGATGGACTTACCGGCATATATAATTACCGGTATCTGATTAGATCTATCAATCTGGAGATTAAAAGATCGATACGTTTTGACCAGGTATTTTCATTCATCATGCTGGATGTCGATAACCTCAAGGATTACAACGATAAAAATGGTCATCTTTCGGGCAGCAGGGCACTGACTGATATCGCGGCGATATTAAAATCCAACTGCCGTGATATCGATGTTGTCGCCAAATACGGTGGAGACGAATTTGCTATCCTTCTTCCGCAGACCAATCTTGAGGGTGCGATAAAACTGGGAGAAAGGATATTGAAGGCGATAAACCTTTTTAAATTCGACAGGGTCAATGCAGGACTGCTGTCATGCAGCCTGGGAATAGCCGTATATCCGGAAGATGCCTTGGGGGTCGAAGAACTTATAGACAATGCGGATGCGGCTCTCTATAAGGCAAAGGCCGAGGGAAAGAACAATATCAAATGCTACAGGGGATTAAAATATCTGGAAAAAGCTTGAAACCTTTGACCTGAAAACCGGTTTTGGTGTACTCTCCACATCGAATTGGCTTTTGAAAGGAGTCAGAATTGGATCTTAAAGAGAAATTATCCCAAAGAACGGCAGTCCAGTCCGTTATAGGCCTTGGTTATGTCGGTCTTCCCCTGGCCGTGGAATTCAGTAAAGCCGGTCTGCAGACGGTCGGAATAGATATTGATTCTGAAAAGGTAAAAAAAATCAACGCCGGCAATAGCTATATCGGTGATGTCACAGACGAAGAATTAAAAAACGCTGTAAAAAGCGGCAAATTGAAAGCTACAGATGATTTTTCCGTATTACAGGATGTTGACACGATAAACATAGCTGTACCGACTCCGCTCAGAAAGACCAAAGATCCTGACATCTCGTATATAGTCGCCGCGTTGAAAGAGATTCGGAAATATGTCCACAAGGGCCAGTTGATCATCCTTGAAAGCACTACTTACCCCGGGACGACGGAAGAGGTGATGATGCCGATCCTGGAGGAGAGCGGCCTGAATGTGGGTAAAGACTTCTTTCTCGCTTTTTCTCCTGAACGAGTGGATCCGGGTAACGAAAAATACAATACAAAGAATATTCCAAAGGTCGTGGGAGGAGTCACACCTCAATGCACTGAACTTGCCGAGATGCTCTACAGGGCTGCCGGTATGAATCCCGTTCCTGTCAAATCTTCGAGAGTCGCTGAAACTGTCAAATTACTTGAGAATACCTTCCGTAGCGTCAATATAGGATTGGTAAACGAGATCGCTTTGATGTGCAACAGAATGGGTATCAATGTCTGGGAAGTCATTGATGCCGCGGCAACAAAACCTTTTGGTTTCATGCCATTTTATCCAGGTCCAGGGCTTGGAGGCCACTGCATCCCGATCGACCCGTTTTACCTGTCCTGGAAAGCCAAACAAAGCGGATTCGACGCACGTTTCATCGAGCTGGCAGGTATGATCAACGGTGATATGCCAATGCAGGTCGTCGTTCGCGTCTCTGATGCGATGAACTCTGTAAAAAAATGCATGAATGGCGCAAAAGTTCTTGTCGTGGGAATATCTTATAAACAGGATATCGATGACACACGTGAATCGCCGGCTTACGATATAATCAAACTTCTCCTGAACAGAGGCACTGAGGTCTTCTGGTACGATCCTTATGTTAACGAACTCGGAGAACTTGGAAGCAGCGCCAGAAAACTTGATTTCGAACCTGAAAAACTCAGGGAGATGGATTGCGCGATCATAGTCACGGGGCATTCCTCCATCGATTATAAAAAGATAGTAACGAACTGCCCGCTGATCTTTGATTCAAGGAATGTCCTGAAAGAATTCGATGATAAAAATATTGTAAGGCTATAATTAACGATGAATTTGAATGGAGGCAGGATGTCAAAATATCTTGTTACCGGAGGGGCTGGATTTATAGGCTCAAATATAGCCAGCGAACTGGTGTCAAGAGGCGAGGATGTAGTTGTTTTCGACGATCTTTCCACCGGACATGAAGATAATCTTGCAGGGATCGCCACTGATATCGAATTCATAAAAGGCGATATCAGGAAACCCGACGAAGTCCGTGTCGCGATGAAGGGAGTCGATCATGTTCTCCATCAGGCAGCGCTTGCTTCGGTGCCGAGAAGTATAGACGATCCCGTGCTTGTAAACGACGTAAACATAAACGGCACGCTTGTCGTTCTCGAGGAAGCCAGAACAGCAGGTGTCAAAAGCCTTGTCTATGCCGCTTCATCGTCGGCTTATGGAGAGACAGAGAAACTTCCCAAGACCGAGGATATTCTGCCAGAACCTCTATCACCTTACGCAATCACGAAACTTGTCGGCGAATATTACTGCTCTGTATACTCACAGGTCTACGGATTGCCTACCATAAGCTTAAGGTATTTCAATGTATTCGGACCACGGCAGGATCCGGCTTCCCAGTACGCGGCGGTCATTCCGATCTTTATTACTCATCTTCTGGATGGCAAGGCTCCGACGATTTACGGAGACGGAGAGCAAAGCCGGGATTTCACTTATGTCAAGAATGTCGTTAACGCGAACATCGCAGCCTCGAAGTGCGTTTCAGCCGGAGGGCAGATGGTCAACGTGGCATGCGGCGGGAAGTATTCGCTGAATGAACTCTTCGCGATCTTATGTAAATTAATTGATACTGATATCCAACCTGTCTATGCTGAGACCCGGCAGGGAGACGTGAAACATTCCCATGCCGATATCACATTGGCTGAAAAACTTTTTGACTATTCAGTCGAAATATCGTTCAGAGATGGATTGACAAAGACAGTCGAATGGTATCGGGATCAGATGTAATTCCCTTTTTTCTTTACTGAAAAGCTAAAGAAATATACGATTAATGCCTCAACAATAAAGGAGGCGGTCAAAATCAAAAACAGGATTCAATATTTCGGAGTACTGGCTGCGATAATACTGCTGCTTTTTCCGCTTTCAGTGTCGTCGCAGGAAATAAGGCTGCAGGAAGGCGACAGGCTTGATCTTGATGTACCAGGCAGGCCCGGCCTTGGCCGGCGCCTTGAAATCGACTCAAATGGAAGGATCTCTATTCCGGTCATCGGAGAAATGGAAGTTTCAGGATTGACAGTTCCGGAAGTCGAATCGATGATACTTGCGCGCCTTCAGGAAATATACCCGAGTGTCCTTAGGATATCTGTGACTCTCGTCGGAGAAGAATCGAGGCGACTCATCTATGTGCACGGAGAAGTACTTAATCCGGGAAAATACGAGTTTAAATCGAATCCTGACGTTTGGGAGGCGGTACGCGAAGCGGGAGGGGCAACGGCGGCAGCTTCCCTTGAGACGGTCAGGATCATCCGTGCGGAAAAAGAAGGAAGACGGACCCTGATAGTAAACCTTCAGCAAGTCATTGAGAATGGGAACTTCGATTCCCTGCCGAGATTGAAACCGGGAGATACCATAATTATCCCGGCCATCAGCATTCAGTACACCGGTGACGGATCTGTAAGGGTCATCGGGAGCGTTGTCCGGCCCGGGCCTTACAAGATCACTGGTGAAAAAACGCTTACTGACGCGATCCTTGCCGCTGGGGGACCCGGGTCAAATGCCGATCTCGGGAAGGTCACAATAATAAGAAATAAACCTGATGGCAGAGTGATCACTATCCAGGTCGATTTCGGCGAATACCTGGAGAACGGGGATTCACGTCATAATCCGAGGATACTTCCTGACGATACGGTGAATATTCCGCGAGATCAAAACTTTGTTAAAGTACTGGTAACAGATCCCAGGTATCTGATAGGACTGATAACCGGTACAGCTACGTTGATCGCTATTTTGAACAGGTAGGAAGGATTCAGGTTGGAAAATATCAGGCAGACACTCCCTAAAGAGGAAGAGAACAAGATCGACCTGTCGGTTTACTGGAAGATCTTTCAGAGAAAAAAGTTTTTCCTGATCATTCCGGTAGTCCTTTCCATGATAGTGTCATTCGTTGGAGTAAGATATCTTACGCCGGTCTATGAGGCGAGTACGGTAGTCTCACTGGAACAGAGAAATGTGCTCTCCCAGACGATGGGCCAGTACCTGCAGACGTTCGAGGAAAACCAGAGAGCGAGGGACAGACAGTTCAGGTCTGTCATGGAGACCCGGTTGCTGAGTACGAATTTTCTCGAAGCAGTCATAAGGGACCTTAACCTTCAATGGTCTCCCGGTATCAGGATGGCGGTTGAGAATTCGATAAGTCCTGAATCGGAGTATTCTGTTGATGAGCTGGTCATGAAGAGACTGATAGGGATGCTGAGAGACAAGATCGTCGTGAAAAGCTCCGTCCCGGGATTCTACATGATAAGCGTTTCGGATGCTGATCCGAACAGTGCTTATATCCTGTCAAACAAGGTGACTGAGAAATATATTCAGATCACCCAGGAATCGAAACTTCAAGGATTAAGGCAGGCCGGTGCTTTCAGTAACGAACAGATAGCGATATACAAGGAAAAAATGGAAGCATCTGAAAAAGAACTCGCCAGGGTCAGAAAGGAGTTGGCCTCGACTGATATCGAATCCAATCCAATCAACAGCGCAAACCTCCATCTGGCGGAAGCGAGGAAGACCACTCTTTTATCGGAGGAAGAAAGAAGCAACCTTACGCTGAAAAGGATAAGAAGCAGGTTAAGCAATATATTTGGCCTTGTACCGTCTACCGACAAGGTCGGCGCCGATGAGACCCTCGGGATCATCGAAAACCAGATATCC
The DNA here is from genome assembly GCA_016932415.1 of Candidatus Krumholzibacteriota bacterium. Lineage (NCBI taxonomy): Bacteria > Candidatus Krumholzibacteriota > Candidatus Krumholzibacteriota bacterium. The sequence continues at coordinate 18,863 of JAFGCX010000020.1, read as the reverse complement.
GCCAAGAGCGATGAACGATTTCTCGCAATAATCAGGGGCGTCGATGAACAACCGGGGTTCGATGATGGTTCTGACGCCTTGTGGATAGAGCTGAGAAACCGGATCTCGGAGATCATACAGGCTGAATATTCCAATTTCTCTGCCGAATACCGCCCCCTGATCACGGAATATTATTACCAGAGATATGTTCTCGAACATTTTCAGTCCCGGATAAGGAAACTTCAGGGATATATAGAAAGGCACAGGCAGAATCTTACGAAAAGGCCGCAGCTGGAAAGAGATGTAGTCAGGCTCAACAACGAGATAGAGACAAACAGGGCGGTCTATCAGGCGTTCCTTGAATCGAAGACATCTACGCAGATCACGGAGGCAGTCCAGAGTACTAATCTTGGCGATAATATAAGCATTATTGAAAAAGCTGAAAAACCTTTTTCCCCAGTCGAACCTGACAAGATCAGGATCATCCTTATGTCGGTAATCTTCGGAATAGCGTGCGGAATAGGCGCGATCCTAGTTACAGAGTACATCGACGACTCTTTCAGGTCTGTCGATGAGGTCGAAAAAGTATTGAAACTCTCTGTGCTGGGAACAGTCCCGAAAACGATCGCCAGGTTCTCGTGGGAAAAGAAAAAAAGAGGTAGAATGATCGTGATCTGGTCGATCGTCCTCGTTGTGTTTATTGGGCTAATCAGCGGCGCGATGTTCATGTACGCGAAAGCCCTCGACAGCAACAACATCAAAGTCGAACTGAACGTGAACAGGGACGGAGGGTAGATCTTGGGGAAAAAAGAGACGCCGACAATCTACGATGTTTTCGATCAGGAAAGCCCCATAGCGACGGAGATGAGAAGGCTATATTCCAACGTCAGGCACATTGATGGGAAAACGAAAAAGCGAAGTTATCTTGTCACAAGCGCGAACAGGGGGGAAGGAAAAAGCACTGTTGCTTCCCATCTTGCCCTGACAGTGGCAAGATTCAGAAACAAAAAGTCTCTCATAGTCGATGCCGATCTGAGAAGGCCACGCCTTCATCAGATTTTCAATGTTCCGAAGGAACCCGGGCTGCTCGAATGCCTTGAAGGGAAAATCGACCCCGTCGATGCCGTAAAAGATACAAAACGGGAAAATCTAAAGGTAATTCCGGCGGGGCGAATGGTAAAATCACCCGCGCATCTTTTTGAGGGTGAGATCATGTCAGAGATCTTCGAGAAGATGAAATTCTATTACGACATTGTCATAGTCGACAGTGCTCCTATAATACCTGTCAGCGATCCCATGTTGATCTCCAGCGTCGTGGATGGTGTAATAATGGTTCTTCTGGCCGGGATGACGCCAAGGAACGTAGCCATAAGGGCAAGAGACATACTGTTGGACGCAAATGCCAATCTGCTCGGTGTCGTAGTCAACAACGCTTCAGAAGTCCTTCCTTATTATTACGATTACCACTATTACGGGTACACGGAGGATGAGAAAGAGTGATGACACTAACGCAAGGAAAAGAGAACCGGCCTTTCAGCGGGATTTCACTAAATCTGACGCTTTTTATCTCTGTCTCTGTGACTATCGCATCCCTCGTAACGGGAACAGGCATGGCCAGATGCCAGGAAAGCGATTCTCTCTGTGTCCACTTCTCCAGTAAAGACGATCAGATTCATCTGAGACTGAAAAGGGGTTATTCCATTAACGGAGTACTTCCGCTCACTATTTGTGATATTCCGGTGAGGGAGAAATGGGAGATGGAGATCGAAGGTCCAGGTATAGAAAGACGCAGAGGCGTATTTTCCCTCGATCGTAATGGGAACCCTGATATCGATGGGAAGATTGCTTCGACGATCCTTAAAAATGCCCTTATTCCTGGTTGGGGGGCGATATCTTCAGGAAGATCTGCTTCTGGCTGGACCGATATTTCCATTCTCGCATTTACCGCCGGATATTTTTTGAAGCAGGAATCCGAATATGACGATCTTCACGACGGCTATGAATCGATAAAGAATTCTTACGAATCAGCCTTGACGTACGAAGAACGTATTAAAGCCGGAGAGGAACTATACTCATCGACCTTGTATCTCAATGTTCAGAACGATCACAGAAAAAGGATCCTCATCGTCGCGGCGGCTATGTACGGGTATCAGCTTTTGGATCCGGTTCTTTTTAACAGATCGCCTGGATGCAGATCGGAAGCTGGTGGAAGTATAGTCGAGATCAGAGGAACGCCAGCAAACAGAAAAAAAGCTTTTATTCACTCCCTGGTCTGTCCTGGAAGAGGGCAGTTCTATCAGGGAAAAAAGACGAGATGTATATTGTTCTCCGGATTGACAGCCGCCGCAGGGTTCTATTCCCTTGACAGGTTGAACAATTACGAGGAAAAAACAGTTCGATATGATCTCGATATCAGGGATTATAATGACGCCGTTTCTCTCGAAGAGAGGGAGTTCTGCCGAAGCAGGGCTGCAAGATCGTGGGACAGGCTTGAGGACGCGAGGAAAGACAGAAATATCTCGTATATGGTGCTTGCAGGTCTTTGGGGTCTAAATATAATAGACACATTTTTTACGACTGATAACAAGGATTATTCTTCTGACCTTGGTCTTGAACTCGGTCCCTCGGGCGCGGCTCTGGTGCTGAGATTCTGATCGATGGAGGTTGCCTTGATGCGAAAACTCGATTATGGAATAATGTTCGTGCTGATCCTTCTTATTTCCGTATCCGGCTGTTTCGATGACGTAAAAGAAGTTGATATCGATCCTCCCGGATCGGAACTTGGAATTCCCGGCGGGTTAAACGCCGATGTCGGTGATGGCGAGATCATCCTGACCTGGGAATCTGTAGCAGACGCGTCCTCATATAACATCTACAGGATGACCGGTTATTATGGGACTCTTGGACTTGTGGCCAACACCGCGGCGCTTACTTATCTTGATAATAGCGTGAGGAACGGACAGGAGTATTACTATACTGTTGCCGCCGTGAACAACTCGGGATTGGAAGGCGGCCGCGCGGAAACAATCCACGCGATACCGTCGATCTATTCGATAAGGATCAACAACGGAGATAGATTCACAAACAGCACCGATGTCATATTGTCACTTACAGCGCCGGTATCCTGCGTCCTGATGAAGATATCAAACGATCCCGACCTTTCAGAGGCCGTCTGGGAGACATTCGCGACGACTACTGGATGGGAGATCGAACCTGGTGATTCTGAAAAGACAGTATACGCGAGATTCCAGAATGACAACGGTACAAATTCACCGATCGTCTCGAAAAATATAACACTCGATACGTATGCCTCTATTTCTTCGGTAGAAATAGATCCTGATCTTGAAAAATACCCACTGGGGTCAGGAGTAAGGCTTTCCCTTCGTACAGAAGGCCAGGAAACGGGGGGTGAAGCATGGATCGAGCTAGAGAATTATTCAGAGGCTATTGTCCTTAAGGATGATGGAAAGGGAGGGGATCCCATTGCTTCGGACGGATCTTACGAACTCGATTTCACTTTTCCATCAAGCATAAGGGGCAAGGATCTCGGTGTCGCCGGCAGATTCATCGATAAAGCTGGAAATAGCGCGATGGTCAAAGAATCTTCGCAGAGAATCTCTTTTACCGATCCTCCACCGGCGGTCGTACTGCTTGCTCCGATCGATTCAACCACAAGCAGCATAACAATCAAATGGGTGGAATCGACTGAACCTGATTTTCTAGCCTACAGGATATACAGGAGTACTGATCCGGATGTCGAAGCTCTACCCGAATATTTCGTCCGCGGGCTCGACAACCGGGCCCAGACAAGTTATCCGGACGGAGACCTGAAGGAAGCGACTTCATACTACTATCGGATCTTCGTGGTGAATGATCTGGAGGATATAGCTGGAAGCAACGAGAGGATGATGTCGACACTGGACGATTACCCCTCATCAGTATATCTCGACACTCTTTCGGCGATCGGCGACGACCGCCTGACCCTGACATGGAGCATCAATCAGAATACCGATTTTTTGGAATACAGGATTTACAGGTCTACCTCTCCGGGAGTGACGGAAAATTCAGATCTTGTAACCACACTCGATGTTCAGGAATTAGGATGGTATGACGATATTGGAATTAACACTGTGACAGATATATATTACTACAGAGTCTTTGTGTACGATAAGGGCGGCAGATATTCAAGGAGCAACGAGGAATCTACCTTCTAATTATCTTCTTGACAAAACCGGTCTGAATGAGTAATATCACCCAGTAAAGTCTATTACCTGGGGAATAATCCACAATAATAGCTGTTTAAAAAAGAACGATTTTTAACGAATACTTTTTATCCGTCAATATGGTATTTTATAACGTGATATATAATAGTGTGTTACGACAATCATATAAAGCATTTTCGGTTGACAAATAAATTAACTTTATAAGTGGAATAGTACTTGCGTTAATTACCAAAAAATATGTGCAGCTGCGGCCGGACCGCATCAGATTGACTAAACAAGGGAAGAAAAAGAATTGGTTATTTTCAACAAGACAGCGCTGAAAAAGAATACAACAGGAGATTTTGGATACCAGCCCAGTCTCGATCCTTTGAAAGACGAGATATCGATTCTCAGCGAAATCGTCTCTCATTCTGAAAAAGAATTAAAAGGTATATCTGTAAAGATCAAAAGAATTTTTGACATCATATTTTCGGCTTTCGCGATAATGCTGCTTTCCCCCTTACTGATAATCGCGGGGATCCTGATAAAACTTGAATCGAGGGGCCCTGTATTTTACCGGCAGGAAAGAATAGGCCTTAACAAGCGCCGTATTGATAGAAGAAATTCCTACAACAGCGGATATGGGACAGAACGCCGCCAGAGCACGGACAGAAGGAAGAATACACACGCGGGCAAACCGTTCTTTATTTACAAGCTCAGGACGATGTGCAGGCAGGCGGAAGATTCCGGTCCCGTACTGGCACAGGAGAATGATCCCCGGATAACCAGGGTCGGACTCTTTTTGAGGAAGACGAGAATCGATGAGATCCCGCAATTCGTCAACGTCCTTAAAGGCGAGATGAGCATAATAGGTCCCAGACCGGAAAGGTCTTTTTTCATAAACAGAATCCGCCAGGAAGTACCGGAGTTCACTCTACGGCACAGGGTGAAACCTGGAATAACCGGCCTCGCCCAGGTTGAAGATGGTTACACTCAGACACTCGACATGATGAAGAGGAAATTGTTTTATGACCTGAAATATATTTCCCAGTTCTCGCTTCTTCATGAGCTTCGGATCCTTCTAAAGACTGTGAGTGTAGTCGTGACCGGTAAAGGCGCCTGCTAGCTTTCGTTAGCCCCGTGACCGCTCTTGACAATCCTACCAAAAACAATGGAATAGCTTGACCTGTGGGAATTTCAGCATTACACTGGTCCGGTGGTGATTATATGCTGAGAATACAAAGTCTTATACTGCTTGCACTTATTTATAGCCTGCTGATTATTTCAGCATTCCAGCTGAATATTCATGCCCTTATCGTGATTCCTTCCGGATTGCTGATCGCGGCCGTGATGGTCATTCACGAGAGGATCGTACACAAGAGCAAGATCGAAGAAATACAGAAAAGGCTGACAAATCTTCGCAGCGAAGGATTGATCATTGAAGAAAAGATCAAGGATGATGATGGTGACGTATTCTACAAACTGATACTTACTCTTTTCAGGGATCTCGAAAGATCGCTTTTTAAGCTGGTCGAAAAGAATATCCAGCTCTTGAGCCTCAAGGAGATAGGAAGGAATATCATCAGTTCGATGGATGAACGAAAGCTGATAGATTCGGTTTTCGATTATCTTATCCATGGAGTAGGGTACAGGGAGACGGCTTTTCTATTGCTCAGGAAAAACAAGGAATGCTTTCAAGCGATAGTCTGCGTGGAGAACGCCAGCAGGGTTTTCAGGAGGATCATAAATCTTGGAATAGATGATATCGACGGCGTTCTCCTGAAGACCCTCGTCTCTGGAAAATCGATGCTGATAAAAGATGTTTCGATGCATAAAATGCTGAAGTCGGGGCACGAGACTCTTTTTCCCGAGACTACCATGACTTCATATATATGCGTACCTCTTGTTATGACTGCCGAAAGGAAAAATTGTTGTTCGGACACCGGGTGCTGTTTAAGCGGCAAGGAAACGGAAGACAGCGAAGCTGACGAGCGCCATTATATGGGATCCAGCGATTGTATTTCATGTGATGAGAACAAGGTGATGGGAGCGGTCATAGTCACCGACGGATTCAGGGGATCTCCGCTTACCAATATCGATCAGGTCACAATAGAGACGGTAGGTTCGCTTGTGGCTTCCAATATCGAAAACTGGCTTCTTTACCATGAATTAAGGCAGGAGGAGATATTCAGGGAAAAGATACTCGAATCGATGCAGCATGGACTCTTCGTTACGGACATGGAAGGCAATATCACTCTGGCCAACCGGAGCGCGTTGGAAATGTGCGGATATGACGAAGACAAAGTAAGAAAAATGACGATTGACACGCTGATTTTAAGCGGGAAGGGAAAGGAGAGCGATACCGGTATCATAGATCTCATAAAGGAGGAAATGCCGTCGATATTTTATGAGACGTTTCTTAAGAGATCTGACGGAACGCATATACCTTTAAGGATAAACGTATCGCAGATGTACGGAAATGAAGGAGAAGTGCAGGGAGCAATAATTCTTTTTACAGATCTGAGCGAAGTAAGAAGGATGGAAGAAGCTATCAGGCACCTTGACAAGCTTGCCCTGCTCGGAAGGTTCACCTCGGCGATAGCTCATGAGATCAGAAATCCACTGACCGGGATAGGCGCGGGGATCCAGTATCTTCAGAGAAAAGGCGGGCTATCTGAGGACCAGATGGAAAACATCTCTTTTATCTTGAATGAGGTGGAGAGACTTAACAGAATAATAACCGATCTTTTCAAAGTGGCCAGACCGAGAGATCTCCTTTACCAGGAGATCAAGGTGAAAGATCTTATAGAAAGAAGCTACAGGAGCCTCAATGAGGAGATGGCCTCGAAAAATATTAATTTCAATATCGAGATGGAAGATGGCCCTGATGGGATAGAGGTCGATGCCGATCAGATCACTCAGGTACTTATAAATCTCATCAAGAACGCCGCCGAGGCAGTCTCCGACGAAGGCAACATAGTAGTGAGGTCGAGGGTATACACGGGTGGCGACCCTGACGTGCTTAAAGAAAAATTCAAGGAGATGATATGTATAGAGGTAGAGGATGACGGACAGGGGATATCCAAAAAGGACAAGAACAAGATTTTTGAACCGTTTTTTTCAAACAAATCAGCGGGAACCGGCCTTGGACTCTTCGTGACACACAGCATAATCCACCACCATCAGGGCAGGATCAGCGTTTTATCTGAACCGGGGAAGGGAACAGTATTCAGAGTCTATCTTCCCGTTAACCGGCCATCTAAGGGAGGAAAAGTTGAAACCGGTAGTGCTTCTGGTTGATGATGAAGATACAATCCGAATGTTTCTGGAGAAGACTATAACTGACGAGGGATATGAATCTCTAACAGCCGCGACGGGAAATGAAGCTCTTGAACTGGCCAGAAGAGAACTACCCGATCTTATACTTCTCGATCTTAAGCTGCCAGATATAAACGGGATAGAGGTGCTTGCACGGATAAAAGAAGAACTCCCGGACATCTGCGTTATCATGCTTACCGCTTTCGGGGATATCGAAATAGCCGTTAAAGCCATCAAGAAAGGCGCTTTTGATTTTGTCAGCAAACCGGTAAATCTCGAACAGTTACTCCTGACTATCGAGAAAGGATTGAATTCGCAGAAATTGACAAGAGAGCTTTTTCAGCTTAGAAGAAGACTGAAAACAGATTTTGACGATCAATATGTACCTGGAGAATCGCCGAAGATGAAGGAGATCTACGAGATTGTCAAGGCTGTCGCGAAAAGCGATACGACCACTGTCCTCATACAGGGAGAGAGTGGCACGGGCAAGGAAATAATCGCAAACATGATCCACAAGAACAGTCCGAGACATGACAAGCCGTTCCTGGAGATAAACTGCGCTTCCCTGCCTGAAGAGCTTCTGGAGAGTGAGCTTTTCGGGCATGAGAAAGGGGCTTTTACCGATGCCAAGATACAGAAGACGGGACTGCTTGAACTTGCTAACAAAGGCACGCTCTTTCTCGACGAAATCGGAGAAATGAGCCTCACAATACAGGTAAAACTTCTCAGGGTCCTTGAGAAGATGTCGTTTCGCAGGGTTGGAGGGACGAAGGATATAAATGTTAGCGTACGCATAATCTCAGCGACAAACAGGGACCTTGCCCTGGAAGTGGAAAACAGGACTTTCAGGGAGGATCTTTTTTACAGGTTGAAGGTCATTCCGATAGATATACCTGCGCTCAGGGACAGAAAAGAAGATATTTTCCTGCTGGTTAAACATTTCCTGAACAGGTACAACAAGCAGTTCAAGAAAAATTTCCAGGATATAGACGATGAGGCTTTCGAAATACTCATGTCTTACAAATGGCCAGGCAATATCAGGGAACTGAAGAATGTAATAGAAAGAATCGTTCTTCTTGAAGATGACATTGTTCTGAAGAGAGAACATCTTCCCGGCAGCATGATCACGGAAAGCCTGTCGGACAGGGAATTCACCATAGCGAACAACATCGGGATAGCTCTCGGGCGGCCTTATCCCGAAAACGGTATTCCTTTCGAGGAATTGATGAAGAATATCGAGAAGGAACTGATATCTAAAGCGATGAACGAATCTGACAATAATCAGAGCAAGGCGTCACGGCTGCTACAGTTGAACAGAGACAAGTTGAGATACCGACTGAAGAATTTTGATCTGGAAAACAATTGATACCGGAGGGAGAATCTTGAAAAGGAATGTTCTTGTTTCAGCGGTGATCGCTTGCGGACTTGTTTGTTCCGCATGCGGGATCTATCGGACAACCAGCAGGACACCGGGTGATATCAAGAAGATCGCGATCCCATATCTCGTGAACGAGACTTCCGAACCTGATATAGAAATTGAGATAACTCAGAAGATAATAGACGGGATCGTAAACGACAACACGCTGAAGGTCGTATCGGACCAGGATGCCGATGGGATACTGGAGGCGCGGATTCAGGAATACAGGAACGTGCCATATACTTTTTCTGAAAGCGGAACAGACATACAGGCCGAACAATACAGGTTGACTGTAAGGTTGAAGGCGTCTCTTTTTGACAAAAAAAACAATTCCTATATCTGGCAGGACAAAAATATCTCCGCGCACGGCGACTATTATCTTGAGACCGCTTCGGAGCAGACTTATGAAAAAGCTCTTGAGGATGTGTACAGGGATATAGTCGAGTCGATATTGTCGTCGACTGTCGAAGACTGGTAGAAATAATGCGCACAAATATTGCTTATTACAAAAATTTATTTTCCAGGATGGAAAAGAAAAAGATCTCGCCTGTCTATCTGTTCAGAGGCCAGGAACGCTATATTATGGAAGAGTTCACTTCGCGCCTTGTAGAAAAGATAACAGGTGGAGAGAGCGACAGTTTTAATCTGGATATCGAGTATGGCGGCGAAGTCGATATTGAGCGATTTATATCGACAGCCAATTCATTTCCCTTCCTTGGCGAAAGGAGAGTCCTTATCCTCAAGGAACTCCACAAGCTCAAGGGAAAGTGGAAAGAGATAATCTCATACGCAAATAATCCCGTCCCATCCAGTGTTATGGTCTTTCTCTGTGATTCTCATGACGAATCAGGAAGGCGCTTACGGCATCCGAAAGATTATTCATACCTCGAGGCGGCAATAAAAAAAAACGGAGAGATAATCCAGTTCGACTTTCTTTATGTAAACGATCTGCGGGAATATGTAAAACGCAGAGCTGAAAGATCCGGTTTGGAGATGGACAGTAAGACCGCCGGAGCGCTTATAGGAAGTGTCGGGGAAGACCTTTATAATATCCAGAACGAACTTGACAAACTCTCCCTTGTATATGAAAAGGGGAAAATATCCGAGCATGAGCTTGCCAGCGTAGTCGGCCGTTACAGGCTCAACGCGATTGATGAATTACTTGATTGCGCGGGATTGTCGCAAGGGAACAGGCCGATCGAAATACTGTCTTCGATATTGAACTCTGGCGTTGAAAGGCCATCTGTTGTAATCTATCTCCTGATCAGGCATTTTTTGACTCTTTTGAAAATAAAAGCAGGCCACTCGGGCAAAGGAGGATATTACTATAAAAGACTGGGTGACAAAGCTGATAAACTCGGGACAAGAAAAATACTCGTGTGGCTTGAGAATCTAAGGTTGGCCGAGGTGATGATGAAAAGCATATCTTATCCTGAAGAAATTTTACTCGAAAGCGTCTTTATTCATTCGATAAGAGGGATCCGTATAGACGGTATCGAAGACCCACCTTACCGGATGTGAGATATTTCGTCTCTTTTCGATACCCGAAGGAGGAAAAAAACAAAATGGCGACAGATGTAAAGATGGTCAAAGTCTCCGATAATGATTTCGAAGACAAGGTAATAGACCCCGGAACGCCGGCTGTTGTGGATTTTTGGGCGACATGGTGCGCGCCCTGCAGGGAACTGGATGTGGTCTTGAATGAAATGGCATCGGAATATGGAAGTAAGGTATCGTTTTACAAGGTCGATGTTAATGAAAGCAACAGGACGGCGTCGAAATATTCGGTAAGAAGTATTCCGATGCTTCTTTTTTTCAGGAATGGAGAGATAGTGGATCATGCGGTGGGTTCAATAACGAGAGAGACTCTTGAAGGAAAATTGAGATCTCTTGCTGAAACCGCTTGAGAGTGAAATGAACAGTGTATATCTTCTGATGAACAGGTTATGGGTGCCGGGGGGATTGCCGGTCATGGCTGACGAAAAGTGGGGGATTGCTTCAAAATGACTGATGGGAAAGAGAATAAAATAGTAGCTCGAGGTCTCAAGGCACCCGCTGCCCTGCTTCTTGTAAAAAAAAATATATCAGGAAGGCAGAGTGGGATGTTGAGGATCATCGTTTCCTTCAGCGATGCGGTCGAAGCGTTGAAGGATTACTTCAGTGACAGGGGTGTGAATACCGAAATCGATATCGCGGGTGATGATTATCACCTGCTTGTAGATATGAAAAACTTCAAGGATGTTGATTGATGCAGGAGATATTTCCATTTGATGAAGTCGAGAGAAAATGGCAGCAGCGCTGGAAAGAACTGTTCCTGTGCGACCTGGATTCCACAGACAAAAAGTACTACTGCCTGATGATGTTTCCTTATCCATCGGGCAATCTTCACGTGGGGCACGGCAGGAACTATATCATAGGCGATGCTCTCGCTAGGATAAAGATGATGGAAGGAGTCAATGTCCTTGCACCGATGGGATGGGACTCTTTCGGGCTTCCAGCGGAAAATGCCGCTATCAAAAACAGGATTCAACCTTCAAAATGGACTGAAGGTAACATAGCAAATATGAAGGCCCAGTTCCAGAAATGGGGTGTTGTCTACGACTGGTCGAGGGAAGTAGCTTCATGCCGGCCCGATTACTACAGATGGACACAGTGGCTGTTTCTTCAACTCTTCGAATCTAACCTTGCTTACCAGGAAGAGGCGACGGTCAACTGGTGCCCATCCTGCATGACTGTCCTTGCCAATGAGCAGGTGGTCGGCGGGCAGTGTGAAAGATGCAAATCGGATATAGAGGGCAGGAAACTCAAGCAGTGGTTTTTCCGCATAACAGTCTACGCGGACAAGCTTTTGAACGACCTTGAAAAACTTGACAACTGGCCCGAACGCGTCCGCACGATGCAGAAGAACTGGATAGGGCGCAGCGAAGGTGTGGAGGTATCTTTCAAGCTTGCCGATTCAGATGAAGTCCTCAACTGTTTTACAACGAGAATAGACACGATTTATGGCGCGACTTTTATAGTAATGGCTGTCGATCATCCGCTGGCCGGAGATCTGATAAAAAAAGGATTCAGGGAACAGGATGGGTTGAAATTCATAGAACATGTAAAACAGCTGAGGTTGATGGAAAGGGAGAAGACCGAGAACACGAAAGAGGGGTTCTTTACGGGATGCTACGCCATCAATCCCGCCACGGGGGAGAGGGTCCCCGTATTTCTGGCAAGTTACGTTCTCATGGATTACGGGACAGGCGTGATAATGGGAGTTCCTGCGCACGACCAGAGGGATTTTGAATTCGTACGTGAATCATCGATAAAAATACCCGTTCTGCAGGTGATAAAACCTCTGGAAGATGATATACCTGACGTGCTCGACAGGGCTTACACGGAAGACGGGGTAATAATCAACTCAGGTTCGTTCGACGGGATGGATAATCGCGATGCTATTGATAAAATAACGGGATATCTGTCGGAGAAAGGTCTCGCCTGGGATACGGTCCATTACCGGTTGAAAGACTGGCTGATATCCAGGCAGAGGTACTGGGGAGCGCCGATTCCGATGATCCATTGCCCGAAATGCGGAGTTGTCCCCGTTCCTGAAGAAGATCTGCCTGTCCTGCTTCCTGAAGATGTCGATTTTATGCCGAGATCAGATGGGAAATCACCGCTGGCTGCTTCTGAGGAGTTCGTCAATACTAAATGTCCAAGGTGCGGCGAACAGGCCAGGCGCGATACCGACACAATGGATACTTTTGTCGATTCGAGCTGGTATTTCCTGAGATATCTCTCTCCAGACGACGATACGAAGCCTTTCGACAGAGAAAAGGTCAACAAATGGCTTCCGGTCGATCAGTATATCGGGGGGATCGAGCACGCGATCCTTCATCTGCTGTATTCGAGATTTATAGTGAAATTCCTGAAGGAAAAAGGGCTTCTTGATTTCGACGAACCATTCAAGAATCTTTTTACACAGGGTATGATAACGAGGCATGGCGCCAAAATGTCCAAAAGTGCCATGAATACTGTCGATCCGAAGCCTTTGATAGAGAAGTACGGCGCCGACACCGTAAGGCTCTATACGCTCTTTATAGGGCCTCCTGAAAAGGACGCTGAATGGAACGACCGATCAGTCGAGGGTGCCTACAGGTTCATAAACAGGGTCTGGAGACTGTATGATCGTTTCCAGGATTGTTTTGAACCTGGTCCCGGCATCAAAATCGATCACCCTGAAAATCTGGCTGGGGACGATCTGGAAGTCTATAGAAAGACACAATGGACCATAGATCGTGTTAGACATGACATCCTTGATGGTAATTTCCATTTTAACACGGCTATAAGCGCCCTTATGGAACTGACCAACATCCTCTATCTATACATTGAAAATAACGATGATTTCATCTCTGGAAAGGAAAGTTCTAGAAACCTGCTCCAGTATTCAATGAAGAAGATACTGATCCTGCTTGCTCCGATGGCGCCGCACATGTGCGAGGAGATCTGGGAAAGAATAGGAAATAAAAAGACTGTATTCGCGGAAAAACTCCCTGAAGCGGACGAAAAGTACCTGGTATCTGAGAGTTTTACTCTTGTCGTGCAGATCAACGGCAAGATCAGATCAAAGATCGAAGTCAAAAAGGATATATCCCAGGAAGATATTGAAAAGCTTGCCCTGGAAGATGAAAAGATCAGGAATCTTCTGGAAGGGATGAAGATAAACAAGATCATAAATGTACCAGGCAAGCTGGTCAATATAGTAGCGGTCTGATAATTGTAACACGATGATATTCAAAAAGATAAACGACGCGAGAAAAAATCAATATCCATTGGTTAACATAATATATATTATGCGACATTAATTCAGGACATTAAAAACCCGCATATAAAAAAATATGCGGGTTTTCTCTCTTCCCTCTATCAGTTGTTATACATATTCTTTATCGCGCCCCAAGTCTTTGATTCCGCTTCGACGTTACAGTTGCCTTCACCATCGTGGAACCATCCGCCAAGTACTGGATGAATCGTTTTATTGGCGTCACAGCGGCTAACCCAGATACTGCTTGGGTCCTGGGCTTCCGGACTCGGAACTATGTGCATCGTCCATCCAGCCGGAGCTCCAACACTCATGATCTGGAGAGTTCCGATATATACAGTCGGACTTCCCTGTCCGGTGCAACCGTCGTTGAATACGATTCCGATGCCTGTGGCAGGGTCCCCAATGATCATCGTGCCGGCCGCCCAGGTAGGTGTCAGCCACTGGACCTGAGCCGTACTCAGTTCCGCTTTGAACTCGGCGCCGGTGATTCCGTCCGGGCCGCTATCACTTCTGATATACATAAGCCAGATATTTGTCGGCGAAAAAGGTGGAACGGCCATATCGCAGTCATCTGCTGATGAAGAAGTGAACAATCCCAACGAACCTTCGTGCGCGTTGATACCGGTTGCCGCGATAAGCATCACTAAAAGAAACATTGCCAGTTTTTTCATTCCGGACCCTCCTTGTGAACCAGTTAAACTCTCCCAGCCTGTTTTCCTGTCTTTTTTTTCCTTTAAAACTGCCGAAGGTTAAAACGGGGATCACATCGTGTCAAGAAAAATCTAGTTGTCGTCCTTGTGTAATCCCGGGATCTTTTCCCTGTATTCTCCCAGAAGCGGAAGATCCCAGTACTCACCGAAAAGGGCTTTTACAAACCCGAGAACTGATAAAGTCAGCGCTCCAAGCCCCGCAACGAGCTGAACGAGTCCGACGATAAGCACTCCGACAAATCTCAGTCTCCCTATCGTCAGGTCAAGTATGACTGCCAGGATCAAAATAATACATTCTGCCAGCAGAAGCAAGAAACCCTGTCGAGCATGATATTTCACGAAAGGATCATTCTTTGATTTCCACAACGAAAGAAAGCAGAAAAAAGTCACATAGCTTATCGCGGAAATCCACCTTGCCCTGTCTGTGGGAACGGAGCCTGTTCCATCTTTAAAACTGTTTGATTCAAGATCGTTCATAATATCCTATCCTCGAAGGAAATCGAGTTCTATCTGGATATCCCGGCGCTCGATCCCTGTCGAGATCTTGAGCAGACGTTCAAGCATTCCGATCGCTTCCGTATTCCTGCCCGCCATTTTCATCGAGTCTGCCGCTTTTCTAAGGTATACCTTTTCTTCAAAAGAGCCCTCTCCTATCCTTTTGATAAGATCGGTATATACGCCGGCAGCCATATCGTAATTTCTTTCATTTGAATAGGCAGTTGCCATCCCATCCATGGCGGCTTCTCTGAAAAACGGGTATTTATCAGCCTTCTTAAGGTATTTCCCGAACAGTTCCACAGCTTCGGTGTTTCTGCCATCGATAAGAGCGCATTTGCCAGCGAAATAGGCTGAAAAGACGCCCTCCCTCGTGTTGCTGAACCTTTCATCCACGATCCTGAAAAGCTCTTCCGCGCTTTTGATCTGACCGTTTCGGAAGGATGTGACCGCTTCTGAAAACTGGATCTGTGCCTGCTCATTTGCCTGCTTCCTGGAATTACTCACCCAGATGCTCGACGCGACAACCACGATAAGCGCGATAAGTCCGATAAAGAATTTATTCTGATTTTCCCTTACGTACTCCCAGGCGCCGAGGACGAATGTCACAAACCCGTCTTCTTTCAAATCATGTTTCGTTAACTTGTTATGTACCAATTCTGCTTACCTCCTTTAGCCATAATTAACATCTTGTGGGGTTTAAATTCAAGGTAATTATACCGAATTGGTTACCACCCCCGAATCGATGTTTTGAATTGACATTACGACAGCCATCTGTGAAAATCAACTGGAGTTTCAGACTTCAAGGGAGGGCTCAGGTGGCCAGGTTTCTCAGGCCCGCGATAATTGCGATTGCTGTCGTGATCACTCTCTTGAATTTCTCAGGTCTGGAACATTTTTCGAAATCCCCTTATCACGGCATCAGGCATAACAATCTTACATTCCTGAAGTACGACAAGGACAGCCCCGCGAAGAAATCGGGTCTTCTCAGGGGGGACCGCATAATGGCGGTAGACGGGATCCGTGTCAGAAATATCATTCATTTTAAATACCTGACCTTCTCCAATAATACTCATGCACCTCAGATATACACGATTTCGAGAGGTGACTCACTCTTTAATGCCAGGATAGAATACATAGATCAGCCGAGTTACTGGGTTATTCGAAAGATAGTGCTGTCATTCGTCGCCTTTACATTCATTCTGGTCGCGTTGTATCTTGTTTTACGGCGCAACGATATCCTTGGGAGACTATTCAGCGTAAACTGTCTTATATTCTCCTTTTTGTTGACTGAAAGGCCAGCCGTGCAGGCCCCGGTGCTTCATGTCATCGGAGAGCTTTTTTACGACGGCATTTTCGCCTTTCTGCCTGCTTTTTTCCTGCATTTTTTTCTTATCTTTCCAGGGAAGGATATTCACTATGGATCGAGGCGATCCCAGTTGACCAGGGTCCTCTATATCCTCCCTTTCCTCATTTTCGTTTCATTTTTTATTCTGGCCCTGATCAATTACACATCAGAAATCAGCCCGGCCCTCTTGCTCGCTTCAAACAGCATAGCCTCGCTATACTGGGTCCTTTACATGATCACCGGAGTAGCGATGTTTATCCGCACATATGTGACATCTGACAGCATCCAGCGAATCAAGTTCAGGATAGCGACTCTTGGCTTGATAATCGGGACTGTACCTGTAACGATAGTGATAGTCCTGAGGCAATTCGCTCCTTCGCTGAACCTGCCGTTCGATTATATTTCAATGGTATTCCTCTCCTTCATATCGATATCTTTCGCTTACGCGATCCTCAAACATGATGCCTTTGACATAAGCCTCGTTTTCAAGGCCGGTCTGGCATATGTGATTCTTCCTGTTTTTCTTACGGGGTTCTTTTATTTTATCGCGAAATCGATCGGCACCAAATTCTCCGTTTTTTCACCAAATGGGCGATATACCACGATATCGGTTTCTCTTTTGCTCGCCGGCGTTGTTTTTTTTCTCGCGAGGACAGGTATTCAAAGACTTTCTGACAGATTATTCATGAAAGACCGGAAGATCTTCAGGGAGAAAGTGATAGATTTTTCGCGAAAGATACAGTTCATTGCTTCAATGCAGGAGATATCGGAATTCGTGGTATCGGAACTGAAGGACCTGTTCGCTCCCGAACATATCCATATTTTTCTGAAGGACAACAGTGATAATTTCATCCACAGGCACAGCTCGCCTGGAGAAAAACATATACTCCTGACTACATTTCCAAGTGGTATCGAGATCATCAGAATATCGGAAAATAAACGACGTCCCGTAATGGTGGAATATTATGACCGGCTCTGGATCAAGAACAATCTTGACAGGATATCGATCGAACTTCTCTCCATCCTCAAGGTTGCGGTGATCCTTCCTCTGATCGAGCAGAATGAGATGCTTGGGTTTGTCATCCTGGGGAAAAAGGAGTCGGGTAATCCATATAATCATACAGATTCCGAGATACTCGAATTGATCGGTGAGAGATGTTCAGCGGCAATAAGGCACACATTCTTGATCAAGGCTTCACTTGAAAAAGACAAGCTTGACAAGGAAGTCCAGCTTGCCAGCGAGATACAGAAAAGACTGTTACCCGAGAAAGCGCCGGATATGGTAAACAGTACAGTTTCAGGCAGGTTGTTGAACAGCCGGGAAGTTGGCGGAGATTTTTATGATTTCGTCGAATTCGGATCAGGTGTAATAGGTATAGCGGTTGCTGACGTTTCAGGCAAAGGTATCCCCGCTTCACTGCTTATGACGACCCTGCAGGCTTCGTTCAGGTCGGAAGCGACGCTGGAAAGGTCCCCCGCCGACCTTCTCAATGCCCTTAACAGGTCTCTGTACAGAAGAAGCGAAGAGAGTAAATTCGCCACTTTTTTCTACGCCAAATATGATGATACCGAGGGGATTCTGTATTATTCAAACGGGGGATCTTTCCCCCCTATCCTTGTTCATGATGACGGACGGGTCGAACAACTTAAAAGAGGTGGACCTCTGGTAGGTGTGGACCCTGATTCGTATTTTAACGAAGGTGTTGTGAAACTTCTTCCCGGAGACCTTCTTGTTATATATTCAGACGGAGTGATAGACCAGGAAAACTCAAAAGGCGATTATTTCGGAGAAGAGAGGCTTACTTCGCTCCTTCGTGAAAACGCTGACAGAACAGCAGATCAAATAATCGACAGATTGTATGAGATGGAGAGGATATTCGGCGTCGGCATTTTCAAGGATGATATGACAGCCGTTGTTTTAAAGAGGAACAATACGGCAGGTGTGACCAAATGACCCACCTTGTTTATTAAATATAGACTTATTACATAGTATATACCGCAATTATTATATTCATAACGCCAATGACGACATTATTGCTGTATATATTGCACGATTATCCTCCGCCGGTCGGCAAAATAGATACCACATGCCTGTCGATTCAATATGACAGAGATAGTTCTCGATCTTTTGCGATAAATGCTGTATTGCATTAACTGCCCCTCTTTCAAATATTTAGAATGTCTCCCGCCTTCATCCGGGAAGCTATTACCCTTCAGGCACAAATAATGCAGCTAAAGTTTTGAACGTGATTTCCGATAGCTGGAAATGAAACCGGGAACTTAGCACAAACAGGAATATGGAGGTGATCACGATGCTACCTTTCGCATTGATCATTGATTTGTTCTGGTGGCTGCGATAAGAAACACTCTCGGTACTCGATTAATAAATGTTCCCGTCGGTAAGGGGTGTATCGGCGGGAATGTTTATGACCTCTGATAGAAACCGCTTTTTGCCACATATTACTATTATTTAATATTATAGATTATCTGGTCTTTGTAATGAGATATTATCAAAAGTTGTGGATGAAGAAAAATGAGCGTATCCTCGGTTTGAATTAAAAACCAGTCCTTGAGTAAGGACAAAGGA